>NC_018870.1:0-353750 GCF_000305935.1 Thermacetogenium phaeum DSM 12270
GTACACCATCTTGTCCGGCCCGGTATTCTCTGCTATATTAATTCTTGAACCCCAAAGTTATCAACAATTTATCAATAGTCTGTGGATAATAAATCCAAGGGTGGCGTTGGGATTGTTAAGAAATAAACTTTCTGAAATTTGGAAAGATGTCTTAGAAATTCTGCAACAGGAAGTTGATGAACATAACTACTCGGTCTGGCTAAATGCGGCGAGCCCGCTGGCCTACCACGATGGAACGCTGATAATTTTAACTCATAATGACTTCTCCCGGGAGTGGCTGGAAACCCGCTTTAGTACCCTTATTCGATCGCGCCTCGAATACAAGTACAACCGCAGCTTTTCCCTGCGTTTTGTAACGCCGGACAGCAGGGAGAACATCCTTCTGCCGTCCAGGGGGGAGAACCAGCCTTCACTAAATCCCAAATACACCTTCGACACCTTTGTTGTAGGCAACAGCAACAGACTGGCGCATGCCGCAGCTCTCGCAGTAGCTGAGGCACCAAGTAAGGCCTACAACCCGCTCTTTATCTACGGTGGCGTTGGCTTAGGCAAAACCCATCTGATGCACGCCATCGGCCATCATGTATTAAAGAACAACAGGAATTTCAGGGTCGTCTACGTCTCATCAGAAACATTTACCAACGAGCTGATCAACGCCATCAAGGATGACCAGAACATCGAATTCCGCAACAAATTCCGCAACGTAGACGTTCTCCTGGTCGATGATATCCAATTTTTAGCAGGAAAGGAGCGCACCCAGGAGGAGTTCTTTCATACCTTTAATACACTGCACGAAGCCAATAAACAGATCATCATTTCCAGCGATCGAACGCCCAAAGAGATACCGACACTGGAGGACCGCCTCCGCTCCCGCTTTGAGTGGGGCCTCCTAGCCGACATCCAACCGCCCGATCTGGAAACGAGAGAAGCCATCTTAAGAAAAAAAGCTCAACTGGAAAACCGCGTTGTTCCAGACGAGGTTATCCGATTTATTGCCTCAAAAATAAAATCCAACATCAGAGAACTGGAAGGCGCCCTTCTCAGGGTGATCGCCTATGCATCACTGCACCAGAAGGAGATCACCCTCGATCTCTCGAAGGAGGCTCTCAAGGACCTCTTCGCAGGCAGCAGAAAACAGAACATCACCATCGGCCTAATCCAGAGGGTTGTCGCCAAACACTTCAACCTCAAAGTAGAAGACTTAAAGTCGAAGAGGCGCACCCAGGATGTGGCCTTCCCGCGCCAGATCGCCATGTATCTGGCCCGGGAACTTACAGAAGACTCCCTTCCCGTTATCGGACGGGAATTCGGCGGCCGGGATCACACCACTGTGATGCACGCCTGCGACAAAATAAAAGACCGAATTCAACAAGATATTAACACTGAAGACACCATCAACAAACTCATCGATATGATCAAAACATCATCTTGATATTTTTTTAATCCACAAACAATCCACACACAATAAGCACCCTTTTCCACATATAATTACACATAGAAAGTAAATGGCGAATACCATCACATTGACACCTAGAGAGTACTATTAAGTAATATTGCACATTTTCCAGCACCCTATTACTCCTCCTCCTCCGAATGATCGGAATTAAATATATAAATTACATAAGAAAGTTATAACAGAATTTGTAAGCTTTGTGATATCATTACTTATGAGGAGGTTATCTTTTTGAAGATCAGCTGTCGAAGGGAGAGTTTAACCAGCGCCCTGGCAGCGGCCTGCAAAATTGTTCCTGCCCGTCCGAGCGCGCCGATATTGAGCGGCTGTCTGATTTACACCGACGATAAGGGCCTGGTCGTCCAAAGCACCGACCTGGAAGTCAGTCTGACGTTATGGATCCCCGCCCATGTCGAGGAGGAGGGCTGTGTCGTCGTCCCCGTCCGTTACCTCTATGATCTGCTGCGGCGGATACCCGATGAGGAGCTGTCCCTTTCCTGGAACGAGGAGAGCAGGCTGTTGGATGTGACATACGGATCGTCGCTGAGTAGGCTCCATACCTGGATGCCGGATGATTTTCCACCTTTACAGGCGAGGGCAGTGGGGCAGGAGCTGAATTTACCCGCTGCGAGGTGGAAAAGTTGTGCCTGTAAAACTCTCTTCGTAGTCTCTCAGCAAGAGACCGCTTTCAACTATTCGGGTGTCTACTTTCGTTTCCTGGACGAAGAAATCCATGTGGCTGCCACCGACGCTTACAGGCTTGCTCTTTTCAAGATGGCCAACGAGAGCTCAGTTAAGGGAACGAGCATCCTGATCCCGGGCCGCGCCCTGGGTGAGTCGGTGAAGCTGGTGGAGGAAGGGGAGAACCTCGTCATCACCTGGGACGATCAAGCTGTCAGCTTCTCGGGAGCTAGCTTTTTGCTGACGACCCGCCTCATCGACTCCGGTTTTCCGGATTACGAGATGGTTATTCCCTCCGATCCCCTGCTCGAGGTGCAGGTGGAGAGGAAACGGCTGCTGGACACCCTGGAGAGAGCATCGCTCTTCGTTTCCCAGCGCGAGCACTACGCGCTCGCCTGTTTGAAAGTAGAGGGGGACAAGCTCACCGTAGCCGCTCAGGCGGACGAAGTCGGTTCCTTAAAGGAGACCATTCCCCTGGAGGAGGGAGCGGGTAATTCCTGCGAGGCCAGCTTTAACGCCAACTACCTGCTGAGCCCCCTTCATGTGATGGAGCAGGAGAAGGTTTCGCTCTCTTTAAATGGCTCAAGCGGTCCTGCCGTTTATCAGGAGGAGGGGGATGATGGCTCATATCTGCACCTTGTCAGCCCTGTGTGCCGTGCTAGTTAGGCGGTCAGGCGACCGATGCTGAGTTATATAAAGCTTATAAACTTCCGCAACTACAGAGAGATGGAATTCAGCCCCGAAGAGGGATTTCTCGTCGTCTCAGGGCCCAACGGTTCGGGTAAGAGCAATCTGTTGGAGAGCATATTTTACCTGGGATCCGGTTACTCTAACCGCCAGGTGCGCGATGAGATCCTGATCAGGTGGGGGGAATCTTTTTTTTCGCTTAAGGGAACGGTTGTGCAGGGCGGCCTGGAATACGCTCTAGAGATCGTCTACAGCAGCGAGCTGAGGAGAAAGGTGTTCAAGATTAACGGAAAGAGGTCGCGACCGGGAAGCGCTGCAGGCATCCTGCCCGTTGTTATCTTTTCCCCGCAGGATCTCTCCCTCGTTCAGGGGGGACCAGTTTACAGAAGGCGCTTTCTCGACCTGCTCGTCGCCCAACTGCGCCCGCAGCACTCCGCCGATCTCTTGCAGTACCGTACAGCCCTCCTGCAGCGCAACAGACTGTTGCGGGGCTCCGCCTTCGCACCGGCCGAACTGCTGCCCTGGGATGAGCAGCTGGCGGCCATCGGCGCTAGAATCTGGAGGAGAAGGATCGACGTTCTGGAAAGGTTGCTTTTTTTTTGCAGCGATTCGTTCACCTCTTTAAGCGGTGGAGGTGTGCTCACTGGAAGGTATCTTTCCAGGGTTGCCGGCGGAGGCTGTGCATCAACAGAAGATCCCGAGTACAGGAAGAACTTTCTAAAGGCGCTGCAGCGATCGCGGGAGGTGGACAGGAGGCTTAAGGCGACGACGGTCGGCCCTCACCGGGATGACTTTCAGCTGCTCTTTAATGGGCACGAGGCGCGTTTCTTTTCATCACAGGGTGAGCAGAGGTTGATGGCTCTGGCGCTGAAGATGGCCCATTACCGGCTGCTCTCAGCCGAGCGCGGGGCCGATCCCGTGTTGCTGCTCGACGACGTCTTCTCGGAGCTCGACGAGAGGCGCAGAAGGCTGGTGTTCGAACAGATCCGGGGCGGCAGCCAGGTTATTGCCACAATGTCCGGAATGCCGCACGGCGGTTACAGCAGGAAGGAGCAGCTGACGGAGAGCATCACCCTCTATCGTTTCGAAAAGAGGGTATAATATTTGCTTTGGGAGGTTAAAAAAGGGATGTTTCTGCACATCGGCGGTGAGGTGATGGTTCCCTTAAATGAGCTGATTGCGATAATTGATCTGGAGACGGGACGGAGAAGGGAGGTCAACTGCGAGTTCTTGAATTTTGCCGCTGGGGAGAAGCAGGTGGTGCACGTCGGCAGGCCTGAGCGGGGGAAAAGCATCGTTGTGACCAAGCGCCGCATATACTACTCCCCGATTTCGGTGGACACCCTGACCCGCAGATCGCAGCTGCAGATAGCGGGGAGACCGGAATGAAGCAGGCGCTTTCCCTGCTTCTTCTATTGGGAAAGATAAATGTGTTATAATACTACGGGTTTTAATGGATTTCATGCGTTTGGTTCCAAGCAAACCGTCCGGTTGTTACGGCAATGAGGAGGCAGTATGGTGCAACAGAACGGCAGAGAGAGAAGCGGCTGCGATCGGGATTACGACGCTGCCCAGATCGAAGTGCTGGAAGGTATGGAGGCCGTGCGGCGCCGTCCGGGCATGTACATCGGCAATACGGGAGCGCGCGGCCTGCACCAGCTAGTTTTTGAATTGATCGATAACAGTGTCGATGAACACCTGGCCGGGTATTGCGACCTGATCGAGATTACTCTGCACAGGGACGGCAGCGTTACGGTGAGAGATAACGGCAGGGGGATTCCTGTTGATATTCACCCACGCACTGGCAGGCCGGCCGTCGAGGCTGCTCTTACCATGCTGCACGCTGGCGGCAAGTTCGGCGGTAACGGTTACGAGATTTCCGGCGGTCTGCACGGGGTAGGTCTGTCGGTCGTCAACGCCCTCTCCCGCTGGCTGCTGGTCGAGGTGCGGAGGGACGGGAGGCGTTATCAACAGCGCTATGAGCGGGGTCAGGTGAAGTCCCCCTTAAAGGACGCCGGGGCTGCCGAGGGAACTGGAACCACGGTGCGCTTCCTGCCGGACGGACAGATCTTCTCCGAAAGAAAGTTCAACAGGGAGTACATCACTGCCCGCGTCCGCGACCTTTCTTATTTGAATAAGGGACTTCGTTTTGTCCTCGTGGATGAGGTGACCGGTGATCGCCAGGAGTTCTACCACGAGGGGGGTATCGCCGATTTTGTCCGGTCGCTGAACAAAAACAAAGAGGTCTTGCACCAGGACCCTTTGTACTTCAGCGATAAAAAGGACGGGGTGGTGATTGAGGTTGCCCTTCAGTACCACACCGGATATACGGAGGGCATCTATTCCTACGTCAACAACATTCACACCCAGGAGGGGGGAACCCACGAGGCCGGTTTCAAGGCCGCTCTCACCAGAATCATCAACGACTACGCCAAAAAGAGCGGATATCTTAAGGAAAACATGGAGAAACTCAGCGGTGAGGACACCCGCGAGGGCCTGACCGCCGTCCTCAGCGTCAAACTGAAGGAACCGCAGTTCGAGGGGCAGACCAAGACGAAGCTTGGCAACAGCGAGGTGCGGGGCATCGTCGAGTCGGTCGTCAGCGAGCATCTGGAGGAGTTCTTTGAGGAGAATCCGGGGCCCTCTAAGCTGATCGTCGAAAAGGCTGTGCAGGCGGCGAGGGCGCGGGAGGCGGCGAGGAAGGCCCGGGAGTTAACCAGGCGCAAGACTGCTCTCGATCACATCAGCCTGCCCGGGAAGCTTGCCGACTGTACGTCGAAGGACCCGAGGGAGTGCGAGCTCTACATCGTCGAGGGGGACTCGGCTGGTGGTTCGGCGAAACAGGGGCGCGACCGGCGCTTTCAGGCGATCCTTCCCCTGCGGGGCAAGATCATCAACGCCGAGAAGGCGCGCCTGGACAAGATGCTTTCCAATGAGGAGATCAAGAGCATCATCACCGCTGTGGGAACCGGAATTCTCGATGACTTCGATCTGAAAAAGGCGCGCTACCACAGGATCATCATCATGAGTGACGCCGATGTCGACGGCTCCCACATCAGGACCCTGCTGCTCACCTTTTTCTACCGCTACATGCGGCCGCTCATCGAGGCGGGGTACGTTTACATCGCTCAACCCCCCCTCTACAAGGTGCAGAAGGGGAAGAGGATCGAATACGCCTACAGCGACCGGGAGCTGGAGAAACTGCTCCGGAACTGGAAGACCGACAATGTGACAATCCAGCGCTACAAGGGTCTGGGAGAGATGAATCCGGAGCAGCTCTGGGAGACCACCATGGATCCAGAGAGGCGCACCATGCTCCAGGTAACCCTGACCGATGCCATGCTGGCGGATGAGATCTTCACCATCCTGATGGGGGAAAAGGTGGAGCCCAGGAGGGAGTTCATTCAGGCCCATGCCCGCGATGTCAGGAATCTGGATATCTGAGGGGTCTGCGGACTGAAGACGGCCGCTTTAAAAAAAGGGAGGGGGGAGGGGATTTACCCGCAGGTATTCCTTGAGGAGTAGTTTAAAGAAACAGCCTGTTTTAAGGTTGTCAGCGTGCATAGGGGAGTAGCCGCAACCTGGACGGCGACACCACGGCGTTAAGCCCGCCGGACGGTCGGATGGGGATCCGGGCAAGACCTTTGCATGGATAGATTTCCTGCAGAGGTCTTTTCTGTTGACAGAGAAATTACCATCTGTGAGGAGGAAGAAGATGCGAGAGAAATTGTGGCATACCATGGAGATCGAGGATCTGAGTACGGCGCTGGGTACCGACCCGGAGCGGGGTTTGAGCAGTGCGGAAGTGGAGAGGCGCCTTCAGGAGTTCGGCCCTAACGCCCTCAAGGAGCCGCCGCCGCGCAGCCTCTTTTCGATGGTGCTCGAGCAGCTGAAGGAGGTCCTCGTTTTGATCCTGATCGTGGCGGCGGTGATCTCGGGCGTTCTCGGCGAGTGGGCGGATTCCCTGGTGATCCTGCTGATCGTGGTGCTGAACACTATCCTGGGAGTTTATCAGGAGCGAAAGGCGGAGCAGGCCCTACAGGCCTTAAAGAGGATGACCAGGCCTACGGCCAAGGTGGTCCGAGGCGGGGTGGTCGGCGAGGTTGAGCTGGAGTCCCTCGTTCCCGGGGACGTGGTTCTGCTGGACGCGGGGGACTCGGTGCCTGCCGACATCAGGCTGACCGCTGCTGTGTCTTTGAGGATGAACGAATCCTCTCTGACCGGGGAGTCGGTCCCCGTCGAGAAGGATGTCGGGGTGCTGCCTGAGGAAGAAGTGCCTCTGGGGGACAGGAAGAACATGGCCTACATGGGGACCACGGTGACGGCAGGGCACGGGTGCGGTATCGTGGTGGTCACCGGAATGAATACCCAGATCGGCCGCATTGCCCAGCTGATCCAGGAGGCCCCCCAGGAGGTCACCCCCCTGCAGAGGCGCCTTGCCGAGCTGGGCAAGGTGCTGGGGATCGGAGCCGGGGTTTTAGTGCTGGTCGTCTTCCTGGCAGGCGTCCGCCAGGGAATGGACGTTCTGGGGATGTTCATGATCGCCATCAGCCTGGCGGTGGCGGCGGTGCCGGAGGGCCTGCCGGCGGTGGTAACCGTCGTTCTTGCCTTGGGGGTGACCAGGATGAGCAGGAGGCGGGCTGTCGTCCGCAGGCTCTCCGCGGTGGAGACCCTGGGCACGGTGACGGTTATCTGCTCCGATAAAACCGGCACTCTGACCAAGAACGAGATGACCGTCGTCCACCTCTATACGGAGGGGAGAATGCTGAGGGTGACGGGAGCGGGCTACCGGCCAGTTGGGGATTTCGTCGACGAGCAGGAGACGGCCGTTGACCCGGCAGCCGACAAAAACCTGAGGCTGCTGCTGCTGGGAGGGCTGCTGGCCAGCGACGCCTGCCTGGAAAACGGCGAGAACGGCTACCGGATCATCGGCGACCCCACCGAGGGTGCCCTGGTGGTGGCGGCGGCCAAGGCAGGGATAGTCAGGGAGGAGGCGGAAAGGGAGCATCCCAGGCTGGCGGAGATCCCCTTCGACTCCGACCGCAAGATGATGACCACCTTTAATAAAATCGAGGATGGCGTCTGGTCCTTCACCAAAGGGGCACCTGATGTGGTGCTCGAACGCTGCACCGGGATCCTTCAGGAAGGAGAGTTTCGCCCTCTCGACGAGGTGAGCAAGAGGCGCCTCCTGAGCGTCAATTCGGAGTTGGCCTCGCGCGGTGAAAGGGTGCTCGCCCTGGCGGCGCGCCTGTGGCCGGATGTGCCGGCGAACCCCACTTCGGAGAATGCCGAACGGGATCTGATTTTCCTGGGGTACTTCGCCATGCAGGACCCGCCGCGGCCGGAGGTCCGGAAGGCGGTGGACGTCTGTAAGAGGGCGGGGATCCGCACCGTGATGATCACCGGCGATCACCTGGAGACCGCCGTGGCCATTGCCAGGGCTCTGGGCATCTGGCAGGAGGGGAATGGCGCCCTTTCAGGCGACCGGCTGCAGAAGATGGACGATCGCCAGCTGGAAAGAGAGGTCAACCGGATCACGGTCTATGCCAGGGTTTCCCCGGAGGATAAGCTGCGCATTGTGGCCGCCCTGAAGGCTCACAACCACATCGTGGCCATGACCGGGGATGGAGTGAACGATGCCCCGGCCTTAAAGCGCGCCGACATCGGCGTCTCGATGGGGATTACCGGGACCGAGGTGGCAAAAGAGGCCTCCGATATGGTGCTGCTGGACGACAACTTTGCAACTATCGTCAACGCAGTCCGGGAGGGGCGCACCATTTACAGCAACATCCGCAAGTCGATCCAGTACCTGCTCTCCTGTAACATCGGGGAGATCGTCGCCATCTTTACCGCCGTTCTGCTGGGGCAGGGCAGCCCGCTGACGGCCATTCAGATCCTCTGGCTCAACCTGGTGACCGACAGCCTCCCGGCCCTGGCCTTAGGGGTGGAACCGCCGGAGAACGGGGTTATGGAGCAGCCCCCGCGGGATCCCCAGGAAGGGGTACTCTCCGGAGGCGTGGGCTGGAACATTCTCTGGCAGGGGACGATGATCGGTCTGATTTCTCTGGCCGTGTACCTGCTCGCCCTCTCCCAGGGCCGCACTCTCGAGGAGGCCCATACCATGACCTTCGCCACCATGGCCCTGGTGCAGCTGGTGCACTCCTTTAACATCAGGAGCTTTCGGGATTCCCTGTTTACCATCGGCATCGGCACCAACCGCTATCATCTCTCTGCCTTTGCCATCTCCCTTTCTCTGCAGGGTGTGGTGCTCTTCATCCCCTTCTTGAGGGGGTTCTTCGACACCGTTATGCTGAGACCAGGGGACTGGCTGACGGTGCTGGGCTTCAGCCTGATCCCCCTGCTGGTTGTAGAGACGACTAAGGCCTTCGGCAGGCTGAAGCAGGGACGCCTGCAGACAGGTTAACTATAACTGCTGGCTGGGAAAAGCCAGCAGGTGTTGCCGCCCAGGGTCCGGCCGCTTCGCGCGAGCGGCCGGACCCCGTTTCAGGGGCTCCTGGTTGAGGCGGAGGGGCAGAACCCCACTCCGAGAATGGGAAAAACCAAAATGAAGGGGAGTGAGGTTCATGAGAACAAGCATTGATTTTAAGTCAATTGCATCAGAAAGGGAGTTTACCTTCAAGGATTTGGTTATTCAGTGTCTGCGGTTGAATGTAATGTATGAGAGGTCATCAATGATTAAAAGAGCCGCTTTGTTGATCCCCTGCTCGATGCGGCGCAGTTGGTATTTATCCTGGGCTTCGGCCAACTTCATTGCCAGAGGCGGGGCTGTAATATGCAGACCCGGTGGCCATCCCTACAGGCAGCAACACCTAAACCGATAGATAGATGCGTTTTGCCTGTACTGGGGTTGCCAACCATTAAGATTTTCTACTAACCCTTTCTCGTGGCCGGCACCGGCATTGCAAAACTCGGAGTTGAATGCATAGTGGGCTTATCATACTAAAAAGTCTTTTTGCTTTTTTTTTACGTCCTTGCCCCACCCCTCCTTTACAGCTGTGCGCAGGTTGTCGTAAATCAGCCTCTTGGGTACCACACCGAAAAATTCAAATGCTCTGATGTGCCCTTTGATGAACGCTTCCCGGCGCTGGCTCGGAAAGGCCATTACAAATGGTATGGCGCTCATGCCAGCCGCATACAGAAAAGATTGGCTTTGATTTTCTCTCCGTTCGGGTGGAAGACGGCTTCTCCCCAGTCTACCTGAGCCGCTTCTCCTGGCTCGAAGGATAGGGGTATGTAAACATCTCGGATTGAAGGGCGCAGTTGCCCAACCAACCGGCGAATTGTGGATTCCGCTCCCTCATACCCTAACTCTTCCTGGAGCCGCTTAAAGATCCTGTGAGATCCACTCGAATCACTTCTCCTTTTCCTCCTGTCTCCCTGAGTTTTCTGCACCTCAAGGATACAGGATATTTTGATTCGGGTGGATCACTTTGTCGTGATCATTCCTTTAATTTTTGGATCAATTTAAGATTATCATTTACACCCAACTCACTATCAGCCCTAATAACAGTCATAAATCTTCTATATTTTACATCTCTCCAACACTCTTGGTATGCTATGGTGTGAATTAAGATTAAAGGAACAAGGGGGAAGAAAAGGATGACCACCAAATCCCTTACGGCCACAGACAGCAGCCAGGGGCTGGGTCTGGTTCAAGGTATGGTATTAACTTTGATCTTGGCCCTTGTAGCTAGAGAACTCTCCACCCTTCCCATCCTGAACATCATGGGAAGCATGGTGCTGGCAATCCTGTTAGGGTTTACCTGGCGCTCCCTCATGGGGATTCCGGAAACGGCCGCTGTGGGTGTTAATTATGCCAGTAAACAAATATTGCGTTATGGCATTATCCTCATGGGATTGAGGTTAGATATTCCCGGGATTCTAGCAGCCGGACCGCAGGCAATCTTATTAGACATTTTGGCTATTCTGATTGCTATTACAGTTATTACTTTTTTAGGAAAAAAAGCAGGCCTTAATAAGAGGCTAGCTACTCTGATTGCTATAGGCACAGGCGTCTGTGGTGCCGCTGCCATCGCCGCCGCCGCTCCCGTAATCAAGGCGCGCGATGACGAAACAGCTGTATCTGTGGCCATCATCGCTCTGCTGGGAACTTTATTTACCATATATCTATACGCTTCTTTACCCCTTACTTAACTTGACCCAGTTCCAGTATGGCCTTTTCTCCGGAAGCACCCTTCACGAACTGGCCCATGTCATTGCCGCTGCCCAGCCCGGCGGTGCTGCCAGTGTTGATTTAGCTCTTCTGGTAAAACTTGGCAGGGTAGCTCTTCTTGTCCCCGTAGTCCTACTGCTAGGAGTTATTTTTATCTCTGAAAATAAAACAGAGGCTGCTGAGAACTGGCGGCAGCTACCAGTACCATGGTTCATCTTCGGTTTTCTCGCCTTCAGCGCCATCAATACTGCCCAAATCTTGCCGTCTTTCCTGACGACTACCTTGATCCAGGGAGGGGTTTTCCTCCTTACCATGGCAATGGCCGGCCTCGGGCTTAACGTTAGCCTGGAGATGATCAAAAAAGTCGGCACTAAAAGCCTGGGAGTTGGCCTGGCAGGCTCCTTGATACTGAGTATTACAGGCTGGCTGGTCATCTCCCACCTGGCCAATTAAGTTAATATTTAGAGCATCAGCCTAGGCCGCCAAATTAATCCAATACTTTAAAAGCCTCTTTAGAAAGTAAAAGATCTAAAAAAGCTTCAGCTGCGGGGCTACGAAATTTATGACGGCTGTAAGCCACGCGCAACATCCGTTTAAAATCCACTCCCTGCAATCTTACTTCCCGGAGCAGGTTATTCCTGCTTTCTTTTTTAATGGCTAACCGCGAAATAATAGCTACCCCCAAGCCAGCTTCTACAGCTTCTTTAATAGCCTGAGTGCTACCCAATTCCATGGCTACCTTCAAAGACCAGAGTTTCACCCCTACCTTCTTTAATCCTTCTGCAGCTACTTGCCGGGTACCAGAGCCTTCTTCCCGAAGGATAATAGGTTCTGATTTCAATTCTTCGAGAGTAATCTCTCCCCGTTCGGCCCAAGGGTGCCGGGGTGAAACGATAATCACCAGTTCGTCCTGGAAAATATCTTCTTGAATTAAGTCAGGATGTTCCACCTGGCCTTCAATAACACCTAAATCCAGCTCGTGGGCCAAAACTCTCTGGACAATTTCCTGGGTATTAGCAATCAGTGAAGTTATTTCCACTTCAGGATATTTCTGCTTGTAATAACCTGCCACACGCGGCAACAGGTATTCACCAATAGTTCAAGGTAGCGCCTATTATTAGTTTTCCTTTGACCTTCCCGCTGACCTCGGCTACCGCCTTCCTGGCTTCATCGTAAAGTCGGCTAAGTTGCACTGCGTAGTGGTAAAGTACTCTTCCAGCTTCGGTAAGGGAAACACGGCGGTTGGTGCGGTCCAGTAAACGCGTACCAAAGTAGTCTTCCAAGGTCTGAACATGAATACTGATGGCCGGTTGGGTCATATGCAGTACCCGGGCAGCCAGCGAAAAGCTCTTTTGTTCTGCTACAGTCTTAAACACCAACAACTGAGTGTCCAGCAAAGCTTATCACCCTATAACTAGTAAATTACTGTTTAGCCCCCTAACGAGATTGAACAGTTAGACCGCAATCTATTACAGTTAAGTAAGGGGGTATGATTTAGTTGAACAGAAAACAATATTCACCAGAGATGAAAAATACAGATCGTGAAAGAAACCCTGGAAACGGGCGATGCCTCGATCGTGGCCAGAAGACATGATATTGCACCCAGCCTGGTCGCCCGCTGGGCAAGGTGCTATAAAAGCTACGGCACATTTTACCCGCAAAAGGAGGCACCAGGAACAAACGGCTCCTGTATTCCTCCTGATAACAAGAAACGGATGTTCTATATTTCTTTTATCAAAAAGTTGGGGCAGGTTTTCAAGCGCTTCTTTTTTCCAATTCTTTAACTGAGTGGTATGGACCCCATATTCCGATGATAGCTGTGAGAGGGTTTTCTCTTCTTTGAGAATTTCCAGCACGATCTTGCTTTTGAATTCCGGCGAATATTGTTTACGAACAGACATTTGGTTCTAAAAAACCCCTTTCTCGCTGTCTAAAATCTTGGGTTCATTATAGTAGCAGGCACCATGACAAATAAAGAGCTTTCGAAACGTTCCCTAAAGAAGTTACTTTAGGGGAGAAGGGTTCTTTACACTCTTTACCAGGTGCTGGAGCTGGAAGCCTTGCGGCTATTGGGGTGCGGGGATGGTATATGCTGGCAGCGCGATCTCTGCGAGGGGCAGTTCTGTTTGGCATTCCCGGGCAGTCCGGGTTATAATAGGCTTTAGTTGAATTCCAAGGAGGAATAGGGGATTATGCCGACCATAGGTTCGGTTTCACCGGTAGACATCAACGAGGAAGTGAAGAAGTCCTATCTCGACTACGCCATGAGTGTGATCGTCGGCCGCGCCCTCCCCGATGTGCGGGACGGGCTCAAGCCGGTGCACAGGCGGATCCTCTACGCCATGTTCGACGCCGGGATCACGCCCGATAAGCCCCATAAAAAGAGTGCGGTGGTGGTGGGGAATGTGCTGGCGCGCTTCCACCCGCATGGGGACGCCGCTGTCTACGATGCCCTGGTGCGGCTGGCACAGGATTTCTCCTGCCGTTATCCACTGGTCGACGGGCACGGTAACTTCGGTTCGATCGATGGGGATGCTCCCGCGGCCATGCGCTATACCGAGGTGCGCCTGGCCCCGCTGGCCCTGCAGATGCTGGCCGACATCGACCAGGAGACCGTGGATTTCGTCCCCAACTACGACGATTCGCAAAAGGAGCCGGCTGTGTTGCCAAGCAGAATCCCCAACCTGCTCGTCAACGGTTCCTCCGGCATCGCAGTCGGCATGGCCACGAACATCCCTCCGCATAACCTGCGGGAGGTGATCGACGGGCTGGTCTATCTCATCGATCATCCGGAGGCGTCGGTTGCCGACCTGATGCAGTACATTCCGGGGCCGGACTTCCCTTCCGGGGGCAGCATCCTCGGCCTGAACGGGATTAAGGAGGCCTACGAAACCGGGCGGGGAGCGCTGGTGGTCAGGGGGAGGGCGGAGATCGAGAAGACGTCCGGCGGCCGCAGCCAGATCGTCATCACCGAACTCCCCTTTCAGGTCAATAAGGCCCGCCTGGTGGAGAGGATAGCGGAACTGGTTAGGGAAAAGAAGCTGGACGGCATCAGCGACCTCAGGGACGAGTCCGACCGCAGCGGGATGCGGGTGGTGCTCGAACTGAGGAGGGAAGCCAACCCCAGGGTGATCCTCAACAGGCTCTATAAGCACACCAAACTGCAGGACACCTTCGGGGTGATCATGCTGGCCTTGGTCGACGGGACCCCCCGGATTCTCAACCTCAAGGAGCTGCTCAGCCATTACCTGGAGCACCAGGTCACAGTAGTTAGGAGGAGGTCGCAGTACCAGCTGCGGCGCGCCGAGGAGCGCCTGCACATCGTGGACGGACTGGTGATCGCCCTCGATCACATCGATGCGGTGATCAGCCTCATCAGGCGGTCGCACACCGATGAGGAGGCCCGGCGGGGGCTGATGGGGAACTTCCAGCTGAGCGAGAAGCAGGCCCAGGCCATCCTGGACATGCGCCTGCGGCGCCTGACCGGTCTGGAGCGGGAGAAGGTATTGGAAGAAAAGAGAGAGCTGGAGGAAAGGATCGCCGGTCTCAAAGAACTCCTCTCCAATGAAAGCCTCATCAGGGGTGTGGTGCGGCAGGAACTCCTGGAAGTTAGGGAGAAGTTCGGGGATGACCGGAGAACGCTGATCGCGGAAAAGGCCCCGGAGGTCAGGAAGGAGGACATCATTCCGGAAGAGCTCGTGGTGATCACCCTCACCAGGCGCGGCTACATCAAGAGGATCCCCCTCAACACCTATCGCGGTCAGCACCGCGGGGGGCGGGGGATAACCGCCCTTACCACCAGGGATGAGGACTTCGTGGAGCAGCTCTTTGCCGCCTCCACGCACCACTTCCTGCTCTTCTTCACCAACAAAGGGAAGGTTTACCGGCTCAAGGTCTACGACATACCAGAAGGTAGCCGGCAGGCCAAGGGGACGGCGCTGGTCAATCTTCTTCCCCTTGCCGCAGATGAGGTAGTCACTGCGGTGATCCCTTTGCGCCAGTTTCGGGATGACCGCTACCTGCTGATGGCTACCAGGCAGGGTCTGGTGAAGAAGGGACTGCTCAGCGACTATGACTCCTCCCGGCGGGACGGGATCATCGCCCTGCGCCTGCACCCCGGGGATGAATTGATCGGGGTGCGGCTCTCGGAGGGGAGGGAAGAGATCATCCTGGCCACCAAAAAGGGGATGGCTCTCTGCTTTAATGAGGAGGACGTTCGAGTGATGGGAAGGGCGGCCTCCGGGGTGCTGGGCATCCGGCTCGATCCCGGTGATGAGGTCGTTGGAATGGACCGCTTCCGGGAGGGATCCCAGGTGCTGGTGGTGACCGAAAGAGGCTACGGAAAGCGTACCCCGGCGGCTGATTACCGCGTTCAGAAGAGGGGTGGGAGGGGGCTGATCACCTTGAAGGTAACCGATCGCAACGGATGCCTGGCGGGTGTCAAGGTGGTCGACGACCGCGATGAGATCCTCCTCATGAGCAGCGAGGACAGCATGATCCGCATTCGGGTCGGGGAGATACCGGTGCAGGGGAGGAACACCCAGGGGGTGAAGCTGATGCGGCTGAAAGAGGATGAGCGCCTCGTTGCCGTCGCCAAGCTGCCTTCGAACAGTATCGAAGGAATGGAGAAGGTCAACTAGTTGAAGAAACAGATGCCTTGTCACGGCGGTTTCAGGTGCAGTAAAATAAGAGCACCAGGATGTTTAGTCCGAGAAAGGGTGGGAGTTCAAGTGGAGGCCAAAGGAACCTGGAATGTCAAAAAGGGATTGGCGGAGATGCTCAAGGGCGGCGTTATCATGGATGTGACCACCCCCGAGCAGGCCAAGATCGCCGAGGAAGCGGGGGCCTGTGCAGTGATGGCCCTGGAGCGTGTTCCGGCCGATATCCGGGCAGCCGGCGGTGTGGCCCGGATGGCGGACCCTGATGTAATCTTGCGGATAATGGATGCCGTAACGATACCGGTAATGGCCAAGGCACGAATCGGCCACTTTGTGGAGGCCCAGATCCTGGAGGCGCTGGGGGTAGACTATATCGACGAGAGTGAGGTTCTCACCCCTGCCGATGAGAGCTACCACATCGATAAGCACCAGTTTAAGGTGCCCTTCGTCTGCGGGGCGCGCGACCTGGGAGAAGCCCTGCGCAGGATCGGCGAAGGAGCAGCGATGATCCGCACCAAGGGTGAAGCGGGGACGGGGAACATCGTCGAGGCGGTGCGCCACATGAGGACGGTGCAGGACCAGATCAGGTGGCTCCAGGGCCTGCCGCAGGAGGAGTTGATGGCTGCGGCCAAGAAGCTGGGAGCCCCCTACGAGCTGGTCAAAGAGGTGGCCGCCAGCGGCAGGCTGCCCGTCGTCAACTTTGCGGCAGGGGGTGTGGCCACTCCCGCCGACGCTGCTTTGATGATGCAGCTGGGTGCCGACGGGGTCTTCGTCGGTTCAGGCATCTTCAAGTCTGCAGATCCTCCGAAAAGGGCAAAAGCCATCGTCGCTGCGGTGACCCACTACAGGGACCCGCAGGTGCTGGCGGAGGTATCCCGCGGCCTGGGTGAGGCCATGAGGGGGCTGGAGCTCTCTGCCATTGCCCCGGAAGAGCGCCTTGCCGACAGGGGATGGTGAAAAGTGAGGGTTGGAGTTCTGGCCATGCAGGGTGCCTTCCGGGAGCACGTTGACGCCTTTCGGAGGTGCGGCTGCGAGGCGATGGAGGTGCGCACCAGGGAGGAGTTGGATGAGGTCGCTGCCCTCGCCATCCCCGGTGGGGAAAGCACCGCCATCACCAAGCTGCTCAGGAGTTTTGGGCTTTGGGAGGCCCTCCTCAAGAGGGGCGCTGAGGATCTGCCGATCCTGGCCACCTGCGCCGGGGTCATTGTTCTCGCCCGGGGGATCGTAGGGAGCGATCAGGTAAGCCTCGGCCTGCTCGACGTCGCAGTCAGGCGCAATGCCTACGGACGGCAGGTGGACAGCTTCGAAACCGAATTGAAGATTGAGGCCTTGGGGACGGAACCGGTTCCTGCCATCTTCATCCGCGCTCCCATCATCGAGAGCGTCGGGCCGAAGGTGGAGGTGCTGGCCACTTACAGGGAGAAGGCGGTGCTGGTGCGCCAGGGTAGGATACTGGCGGCGACCTTTCATCCGGAGCTGACTGCCGACCTGCGCCTGCACCAGTACTTTTTGGAGATGGCGGAAGGGAAGAGATAATTTTGATTTGTCGCAGCTGTTATTGTGTGGTATAATACATCAAAACCAGCAGTGGCAAAAGGGTGATGAAGGGGACCAGTAGGTTTATCCTTTCCCTGCAGAGAGCTGGCGGCCGGTGGAAGCCAGCGGGAGGATAGGCTGAATCCCCCCCGGAACCGGCTCCGCAAACCGGGGGAACCGGGCAAAGGAGCACAGGAAGTCCTGTTACAGACGACCTGAGTGGATACCGGAAGGATCCGGTGTCAATTTGGGTGGCAACGCGGGTAGCTACTCCCGTCCCATTGAGGGGCGGGAGTTTTATTATATTATGCCATTTTTTGCCGAGGAGGAGCGTCTATGGAGGAGAAACAGTATCTGATGCTGCCGGGACCCACTCCCGTTCCACCACGGGTGTTGCGTGCCCTGGCAAAACCGATGATCAACCATAGGGGTCCGGAGTTCAAGACCCTGTTATCGGAAATCACTGCGGGATTAAAAGAGGTTTTCCGCACGGAAAACGATATCATCATCTACCCCTCAGCCGGCACAGGGGGGATGGAAGCGGCAGTGGCCAATTTCATCTCCCCGGGTGAGAAGGTGCTGGTTGTTTCCATCGGGAACTTCGGGGACCGCTTTGCTGAGATCGCCAGGCGCTTTGGCGCCCGGGTAGAAAAGATGGATTTTGCCTGGGGGACGGCGGCGGATCCCGCCGCTCTGGAGGAGCGCCTGAAGGAGGATAAAGATAAAGAGATCAAGGCCGTTTTCGTCACCCACAATGAGACCTCGACGGGTGTGACCAACGATCTTAAGGCTCTGCGGAAGGCCGCCGGGGAGCACCCGGCCCTCTTCATCGTAGATTCGGTCAGCGGGCTGGGGGCGATGGAGCTGGAGACCGACGGCTGGAACCTGGATGTGGTTGTGGCTGGCTCGCAGAAGAGCTTCATGATCCCGCCCGGGCTCTCCTTTATAGCTGTCAGCAGGAGGGCCTGGGAGGCGGCGGAGAAGTGCACCAACGCCCGCTATTATTGGGACATCCGGGAGGCGCGCAAATACGCCGAAAAGGGACAGACGCCCTATACACCTGCCCTTCCCCAACTGACCGCTCTGGCGGAGTCCCTGCGGATGATCAAGGAAGAGGGCCTGCCCCGGATCATCGCCAGGCACCGCAGGCTGCGGGATATGGTGCGCGCCGGTGTGCGCGCCCTGGGGCTGGAGCTCCTGGTCAAGGATGAGATCGCTTCGAACGCGGTGACGGCGGTTTGCGCGCCGGCCGGGATCGAGGCCGATGCCATCCGCAGGCTGCTCAGGGAAAGGTACGGGGTTATTGTGGCCGGGGGGCAGAACAAGCTGAAGAACAAGATCTTCCGGATCGGCCATTTGGGGTATGTCTGTGAGACGGATATCCTGGCCACCCTGGCAGCCCTGGAGATGGCCCTGATAGGCTGTGGCTTCAAGGCAAACCTGGGACAGGGAGTGAGGGCCGCCCAGGAGGTCGCCCTGGCCGCCACCCAATAAGGTCGGATAAAGGAGGGGAAGAGAGATCATGAATGGAGCGAGACCGAAGATTCTCGTCGGCGACAAGATAGTTGATGAGGCTTTGGAGATGCTCCGGGCAGAGGCCGATGTGGATGTCCGCATCGGTATCGGCCAGCCGGAGCTGGAGGAGATCATTGAAAACTACGATGCCCTCATCGTGCGCAGCATTCCCCTGGTGACCGAGGAGGTCATCAGGAGGGGAAAGCGGTTGAAGGTGGTCGGCCGGGCCGGGAATGGTGTGGATAACATCGACGTGGCCGCCGCTACCCGGCACGGTGTGGTGGTCGTCAATACACCGGACAGCAACAGCTTTTCCGCGGGGGAGCATACCATCGCACTGATGCTGGCCTCCGCCAGAAATCTGCCCCAGGCCCACCAGACGGTGAAGGACGGCGGCTGGGGCCGGAGCAGGTTTATGGGTAATGAGCTGTACGGGAAAACGGTGGGGATCGTGGGGCTGGGCCGGATCGGTTCCTTTGTCGCCACCCGACTCAAGGCCTTCAACATGAGGGTGATCGCCTATGACCCTTATATTCCCCTGGAGCGTTTCAAGCGCTTCGGTGCTGAGCGCATGGAGACCTTGAACGATCTGGTGCGCCAGTCCGACTTCATCACCGTCCACACCCCGAAGACCGAGGAGACCATAGGCATGATCGGGATGGAGCAGTTCCGCATCGCCAAGAAAGGGGTGCGGGTGGTGAACTGCGCCCGGGGGGGGATCATCGATGAGGAAGCCCTGGCCTGGGCCTTGAAGGAGGGGATCGTCGCCAGCGCAGCACTGGATGTGTTCACAAAAGAGCCCTGCACCGGGAACCCCCTGCTGGAGTTTGATAATGTGGTCGTCACCCCTCACATCGGGGCGACAACCTTTGAGGCCCAGCACAGGGTGGGCACCGACCTGGCCAACTACGTGCTCTCAGCCCTCAAAGGGGAGATCGTCCCCAATACGGTCAACCTCCCCTGTCTGCTGGGAGAGGAGATCGACACCATGCGCCCCTTCCTGGAGCTCGCCGAATACCTGGGCCGGCTCTACTACCAGCTGGAAAAGGTGCCCGCTGAGCGGGTGGAGCTGATTTACAACGGGGAGATCGCCAGAAAAGAAACGGGGATTCTCACCCTGGCCTTCCTGAAGGGGCTTCTCAGCCCGGTGATGGGGGATCAGGTCAACCTGGTCAATGCTTCGTGGCTTGCCGAAAACCGCGGCATCAAGGTCTGCGAGCGGCGGGATGAGGTCAGCAAAACCGGGCATGTGAGCCTGATCTCGGTCATCTTTACCGGAGCGGGGAGGAGGGTGGAATATGCCGGCACCCTGGCCTGGGATCAGAGCCCGCGCATCGTCCGGGTGAACGGCTATCAGCTCGACGTCGTTCCCACCCCCTACATGCTCTTCGTGGAGCACATCGACAGGCCGGGGGTGATCGGCCCCTTTGCCTCCGCTCTGGGCGAAGCGGACATCAACATCGCCATGATGCAGGTTGCCCGCACCGTTAAGGGGGAGGTCGCCCTGATGATCCTCAGCGTGGATTCTCCGGTGGACGAATCCACGCTGAGGAGGGTGCGCCAGCTCAAAGGTATCATCAACGTGAAGGTCGTCTTCATGTGAGAACGGGGTGAGAGCACTGTTCCTGGAGAGATCGGTTCCGGCGGGTTTTAGAAAAAGAGTTCGAAAGGGGGAAGCCAGATGCTGGATCTGAAGTTTATCCGCAGTCACCCAGAAGTAGTCAAGAAAGCGCTGTCGGACAGGAACGTCGAATTTGATCTCGACCAGGTGCTGGCCTGGGATGAGGAGCGGCGTAGCAAGATCGCCGAGAGCGAAAGGCTGAAGAACAGGAGGAACACCCTCTCCCAGGAGGTGGGAAGGCTCAAGGCGGCCAAAGAGGACGCCGCCCACCTGATAGAAGAGGTGCGGGAGATATCCCGGCGCAGCAAGGAGATCGATCGGGAACTGAACGAGATCGAGCAGAAGCTGCAGCAAGCGCTGCTCCTGATCCCCAATATACCCCATGAGTCGGTACCTGTCGGCCCGGATGAGGGGGCCAATATCGTCCTGCGGGTGGAGGGCGAGCCCCCCAGCTTCGGCTTCGAACCCCGCCCCCACTGGGAGATCGGGGAGAACCTGGACATTTTGGATTTTGAACGGGGCGTAAAGGTGGCCGGGGCGCGGTTCACCGTTCTTAAAGGATGGGGGGCCAGGCTGGAGCGGGCGCTGGTCAACTTCATGCTGGATCTGCACACAGAGGAGCACGGGTACACGGAGATCTTCCCGCCCTTCCTGGTCAACCGCGCAACCATGACCGGCACCGGTCAGCTCCCCAAGTTCGAGGAGGACCTCTTTTACTGCAACAGGGAGGACCTTTTCCTCATCCCTACTGCTGAGGTTCCGGTTACCAATCTGTACAGCGACGAGATCCTGCCCGGGGAGGTGCTTCCCATCTACCATACGGCCTATACCGCCTGTTTCCGGGCGGAAGCCGGGGCGGCAGGCCGGGATACCAGGGGACTCATCCGCCAGCACCAGTTCAACAAGGTGGAGCTGGTGAAGTTCACCACCCCGGAGGATTCCTATCTGGAGCTGGAGAAGCTGACCGCCGATGCCGAGGATGTGCTGCGCCGCCTGGGGCTGGCCTACCGGGTGGTTTCCCTCTCGACGGGGGACCTGGGCTTCTCTGCCGCCAAAACATATGACCTGGAAGTCTGGTTCCCGGCGGCCGGCACCTACCGGGAGATCTCATCTTGCAGCAACTTCGAGGACTTCCAGGCGCGGCGGGCGAACATCCGTTACCGGCCGGAGGCGGGGGCACGCCCGCGCTTCGTACACACCCTGAACGGCTCCGGGGTGGCGGTCGGCCGCACCGTAGCTGCGATCCTGGAGAACTACCAGCGGGAGGACGGTTCGGTGGTGGTTCCCGAGGTGCTCAGGCCATACATGGGCATCGACGTCATCACCGGGTCGAGGTAAGCCTCTGTCCGGACGGTTGCCCCGGGAGGGGCTCCTGACGGCGCTTTTTGGCAGAGAACTGGTAACAGCAAATTGACAGGATCTTGTCCGCTGTGCTATACTAACGCGGCAAGAGAGGGTTGCGGAGGGGTGTCCGAGTGGTTTAAGGAGGCGGTCTTGAAAACCGTTGAGCTCTTACGGGCTCCGTGGGTTCGAATCCCACCCCCTCCGCCAGATTGACTAAAGAGGGATTGTTGGTTATAATTAAAAGAAAAGGCAAACGCCATCTGTGCGCCCGTAGCTCAACTGGATAGAGCAACAGACTACGGATCTGTAGGTTGGGAGTTCGAATCTCTCCGGGCGCACCAGTTAGAGAGTTTATGCGGAGAGATGGCCGAGCTGGCTGAAGGCGATCGCCTGCTAAGCGATTAAGCAGGTAAAAAACCTGCTTCGTGGGTTCGAATCCCACTCTCTCCGCCATTTTCTTAGCGCCCGTAGCTCAGCAGGATAGAGCAGCGGTTTCCTAAACCGCGTGTCGGGGGTTCGAGTCCCTCCGGGTGCGCCAGAGTAATTCAAGCCCCGCAAGGACGGCGGGGCTTTTGCGTGTTCGCCCAGTATGTCTGCTGAGACGGGCGGTTAAAAGAAACCCATGCCACCTAACCAGGGGGAAGGTAACCCGTAGGCAAGGGCGTTACCGGCAACGGTGGGGTCTGAAGGAAGCCGAAAGGGGAACTCGGAACATAGGGGAGCGAACCGAGGTTGGCTTATCAGGTGGGTAACCTTGCACGATGTGGGAAAGCCCGAAAATCTTAAAAGTTGAGGGTCTGTTGCAGGAATTTATTGCTTGATGTCTCGCCGACCCGAGCTTCTTCTCCGTTTCCTCAGTCTCTAACCCCAAAAGATCTTTCTGGGAATCCAGCAATGCCTGTGCCCTGAGCCTGGCATCGTCTGTATGTCGGGAGTTGAGCCCGAAGAGTTCCTGTCCCACCTTCTTAATTTCATAACGTGATACGCCCTCCAGCAGCCGGTTGAAGGCCCAGCGCTGGCAGACGCAGAAGAGACGCATCTCTGTCACGAGCGGGTCCTCCCCGCCCCGGCTCCACTCTTGAGACTGAAAGGCCGGGTAAACATGCGGGAAGAACTCACCGCACACTGTGAAGCTAAACTTATCCTTCTTGCGCCTCCGCTTCGGCATCCCTTATCAGCTCCCGAAAGCTCCGCCGAATTTTTCTGCTGCCTCTAGAGCCGTACAGCCGGCCCGAAAAAGAGGTCACTATTGCCAGCAAATCCTGAACCAGTTCCGTGTGGGCGTCTTTAGGCTCTTCTTGCGAAGTAACTTCTATCTCCACACCGCAGTGCCTCAAATGGCGTTCCAGATAAGCGTACCCGATATCCCCCTACCTGTTTCACATGTGTCTGAAATTTGTCAGATGGGATGTGACGGAAAGAACTTGCTTGACACAGGATAGTTGTCGTCTATAATTAAAAAAGAAGTGGAAGGAAAAATAAGGGGTAGCAAGTAAGAGGGAAAGGATTGATACTAGATGAAGAGAACTTATCAGCCGAAAAGGAGAAGAAGGAAGAGGGTTCATGGATTTCTGAAGAGGATGAGGACTCCAGGAGGGCGCAAAATCATCCGCCGCAGGAGAACGAAGGGGCGAAGGGTCCTCTCTGCATAATATACGCAAAGAAGTGGTAAATTGTTAAGAAAAGAGCTGCGACTTCGCAAGAACGCGGACTTTAAGAACGTCTATGAAAACGGGCGGTCGGTCGCTGGAAGGTATGTCAGTATCTACTATATAAAAAGAGGGGATCAAAAGGGGACGAGAATCGGGATTGTGGCGGGGAAAAAGGTAGGCGGAGCCGTAACCCGCAACAGGGTAAAAAGGGTTCTGCGAGAGATCCTCTCCCACTATCAGGATCTCCTTTGTGAGGAACATGATATTGTCGTTGTTGCCAGGAAGAGGTTACTAACTGCAGAATTCCACAAGATCAGCGCAGATGTCGGCAATATCCTGAAGGGATGCGGGCTGTTGAAAGGGATGTAGATAGGTTTTCGGGGTAGAGTCACGGGCCTGGAGCGTGGAGGCCCGCGACGATTATTTTAAAGGTAAGAATGATGATAAACAGGCTCATCATTTGTCTGATCAAGGTCTATCAGAAGCTATGGTCGTCGTGGCATCCTCCGGTTTGCCGCTTTTATCCCACATGTTCTGAATACTCCATCCAGGCACTGAATGAGTACAGATTGTCATATGCCGTTATTTTAATTATTTACCGCCTCCTAAGGTGCCATCCCCTTAGCAGCGGTGGTTTTGACCCCTTACCGCGGGACAAGAATAGATTTTTAAAAAAATCGAGGAGGTGACACCTGCCCGGGCAGAATGAAGCGCGGCGGGATAAACTTTGTGGAACAACATCGTACAGGGATTTAGTGAGATCATTCAGGCATTTTATCTGGCGACGGTCTGGATGAAGATACCGAGCTATGGTTTGGCGATTATCCTCTTTACGATCGCCGTTAAGATAGTCCTCTTCCCGTTGACGAGGTTGCAGATGAACTCGATGCGAGCCATGCAGGAGCTGCAGCCAAAGATCAAGGAAATACAGGAGAGGTACAAGAACAAACCGGAAAAGGCGCAGCAGGCCGTTATGCAGCTGTATAAGGAGAAAGGGGTCAATCCGATGTCAGGCTGCCTCCCCCTGCTGATCCAGATGCCGATCATTTTTGCGCTGTTCAGCTCACTGCGCCTGTTCTTTGATCCCAAGCTGCATCCTCCATACGTTGACCTGACCAAAGCCGGATTTCTCTGGATCGAAAATCTGGGACAGCCGGACCCCATCATCTTGCCTTTGCTGACGGTTGTGGTTACATTTGCCCAACAGTTTTTTACCAGTATGACCGCGTCCGGAAAAATCGATCCGACGCAGAGAACGATGCTCATCATCATGCCCCTCTTTATCGGCTGGATAGCACGAACGCTTCCCGCCGGGCTAACCCTTTACTGGGTGGTGTTCTCGCTGTTCAGCGCCGTTGAGACGCTTGTCATTAGAAGGATGTCGGGAGTTGCGAAGGGAGCAGGATCCAAGGCATGAAAGAGATGATCGTTGAAGGCAGCTCTGTGGAAGAGGCGGTCGAAAAGGCTTTAAAGGAGCTCAGTGTCGGGCGTGACGACGTGGAGATCGAGGTGTTAGAGGAGGGGTCACGAGGCTTTCTGGGCATCATCGGGGTTAAGTCGGCAAGGGTGCGCGTCAGGGTCGTCGATCAGCCGGATGTGGTGATTAGAAGCTTTTTGAAAGAAGTGTTCGATAAGATGGAGCTAGATGTGGAGCAGAGGATCTGGTTCGAGGACGGTTACTGGCGCGTGGAACTGTGCGGGACGGATATCAGGCATTTGATTGGAAGGCATGGGGAAACCCTGAACGCACTACAGCTTTTGGCCAATCTGGCAGTGAGCAAGCGCCTCCAGGAGCGAGTGCGGATAATCCTCGATGCCGAAGGGTACCGGGAGAAGAGGGAGAAGGTGCTGCGAAAGCTGGCCAGGAGGGTGGCCGATAGGGTCAAGAGAACGAAAAGGGATTATACGCTGGAGCCTATGCCGCCGCAGGAGAGGAGAATCATTCACCTGGAGCTCCAGGATGAGAAAAATGTCTATACCGTCAGTCGTGGTCAAGAGCCTTACCGCAGGCTGGCAGTTTGCTATAAGAGAGACGGGCTTTTGAAAGAAGAAAAATAAAAAGTTACCAATTAAGAATAATAATGGTATATATCAAACTTGGGGATGATGATGAGAATATCCCCATTTTTTAATTTTATCTCTAAATTTCATCCTCTAGACATTTCGGCAAGGCAGGTGAAGATGATGGAACGGATCGAAGAGGGGGATCTGATCGCCGCGTTGGGAACCGCTCTAGGTGAGGCGGCTATCGGCATAGTCAGGATGAGCGGGAGGGGGGCGGTGGAGCTGGTGGACAGATTTTTCCAGCCCTTTCGCAAGGGACAGAACCTTCTGAAAACGCCTTCGCACAGCATGAGGCTGGGGTACATCCGCAATGAGGATGGTGAGGTTATCGATGAGGTGCTGGTGTCAGTAATGAGAGGGCCGCACACCTACACGAGGGAGGACGTCGTGGAGATCAACTGCCACGGGGGGATCCTCCCGATTAAGAGGGTGCTCGATCTTCTCTTGAAGAATGGCGCGCGTTTGGCCGAACCAGGTGAGTTCACCAAGCGCGCCTTTTTAAACGGAAGGATTGATTTGGCTCAGGCCGAGGCCGTTCTCGACGTCATCAGGGCGCGCAGTGAGAAGGGCGCGGAGATAGCTTTAAGGCAGCTGTCAGGAGGTCTTTCGAGGGAAATTGGAGGAATGAGAGATGAGTTGAAATCGATCCTGGCCTGGGTCGAGGCGGAGATCGACTTCCCCGAAGATGTCGATCAAATCCCAGTGGATAAGTTGATGGAGAGGATCGATGCACTCATTGCCAGGGTTGACGGATACATCGAAGGCTCAAGGGCCGGCAGGATTTACCGGGAGGGGCTGAAGACGGTTTTGGTAGGGAAGCCTAACGTCGGCAAGTCAACCCTGCTCAACACACTTTTAGGGGAGGAGAGGGCGCTGGTGACGGACATACCCGGAACGACCAGGGATATCATTGAGGAGGCCATTAATCTCGAGGGAATCCCTTTGATCCTGATGGATACCGCTGGAATCAGAGGAAAGGCCGGGGTCGTCGAGAGGCTGGGTATTGACAGAACGCGGGCTGCTGTCGAAGAGGCTGATATTGTGCTGGCTTTGTTCGACGTCACCAGCGAGCTGAGTGAAGAGGATCGAGACGTATTAGAGCTGATCAAGGACAAGAGAGGAGTCGTCCTCTTGAATAAGATTGACTTAAAAGAAAGAAGGCTGGACGTCGATCTGATTAGAGAGCGGCTGGGAAGCAGTTATGTTTTCCTGGAGATTTCGGCCCGGTTGGGATGGGGACGAAAAGAGCTGGGGGAGGCGGTTTTAAACGTCGTTGGGGTGAGTAAATTGGCACCGGAATCGGCAGTGCTGACTAGGCGTAGACAGCTGGAGGTGATGGAGAGAGTGAGAGAGTCCCTTGTAGGTGCAAAGTGCGGTATAAGGGGGGGCATGCCGCCTGAGTGCGTCGCCATCGATCTCTGGGATGCCTGGACGCAACTGGGGCAGATTTTAGGTGACACGGAATCCGAAGATGTGATCGACGAGATCTTCAGAGAGTTTTGCATCGGAAAGTAAAATGAAAGCGGTGGTTTTGTCGTGACGAGAGGAATGCAAAAGCTGGTTGCCGGAGCCCGGGAGCTGGGATTAGAGATCGAAGGATGGATGCAAGAAAGATTTCAGATCTACGCAGAATTAATAAGATCGTGGAACAGGAGGATCAATCTGGTGCGCCTCCAGAACGAAGAGAACCTCTTCTCCAGCCACTTCCTGGACTCCCTCTGGTGCAGCCGGGGTTGCGAACTTGTAGCCGTAGGACGCCTTCTCGATATCGGCAGCGGTGCCGGTTTTCCTGCAGTGCCTTTGAAGATCTGTTTCCCCCACCTGCAGGTAGTTATGGTGGAGTCTCAGGCCAAGAGGTGCCGCTTTTTAGAGGAAGTCATCGACGCTCTGCGGTTAGAAGGGTGCCGTGTTATCTGGGAGAGGTCGGAGAATTTGGCCCGCGATCCCAATCACAGGGAGACGTATGACTGCGTTACTGCCAGAGCGCTGGCAGCACTGCCGGTGGTGTTGGAGCTTGGCGTGCCATTTCTAAAGAGAGGAGGGCACTTGCTGGCGATGAAGGGACGTAGCATCCAGGAGGAATTGGGTCAGTCCGCCTTTGCGATGAGCGTTCTCGGCGTTCGATTAGAACGGATAGTTCCTTATGTATTTGAGGGTGAGGAAGGAAGGCATATCGTATCTTTTGTCAAAGAAGAGCGTACTCCAGAGGATTACCCGCGAAGAGCAGGAATACCTGAGAAGAGGCCGCTCTTGAGAAGAGGGATAGGAGGTGATGCTGTCGAAAAGAAGATGAAATGTAATGCACGGACATAGGGGGATGGTGTTGGAAATGCTCTTCGGAGGGGGCCGCAAGGGTGATAGAGAGGTCGTAAAAATACCTCTACAAAGCATAAGGTGCGGCAGATTTCAGCCCCGTTTTAACATTGATGAGGAGTCATTAAAGGAGCTCGCAGAGTCGATCAAGAACGTCGGGGTGTTGCAGCCGATCGTCGTCAGGCCCTGTGATGGAGGCTATGAGCTGATAGCCGGAGAGAGAAGGGTGCGGGCCAGCATGATGGCGGGGCTACAGGAAGTTCCGGCTGTGATTAAAGAAGTGAGCGATGCCGAAGCCATGGAGATGGCACTGATGGAAAACGTACAGAGGAGGAATCTTCACTTTTTCGAGGAGGCAGAGGGATTTCGACGTCTGATCGAGCAGTTTAATCTCACCCAGGTTGAGGTCGCCGAAAGGATGGGATTGAGCCAGAGCGCAGTAGCCAATAAACTGAGGCTGTTGCGGCTTTCGCCTGAGGTGAGGGAGCAGGTTTATCGTTTGGGATTGTCAGAGAGGCATGCCAGGGCTCTTCTGGAACTGGAGGACAGCAGGGCTCAGCTCAAGGTGCTCGGTATGGCTGCTGTGCGGGATTACAGGGTCGGGGAGTGGGAAGAGCTGATCAGAAGGGAAAAACATAAAAATATTTCCCGGGAAATAAAAAAGGGTCGAAAGCAGAATGTCGTGCCGAAGATCCGCGACCTGAGGATCTTTATGAATTCCCTGGAGAGGGGTGTAAAGATGATGCGCAGCGCGGGGCTGAATGTGCGACTGTCGCACGAGGAGGATAACGGTGTTTTGCGAATAGTAATTGAGGTGGACACTGGTGTCTGAGAAGGTGCGGATCTGGTGGGATGAAACATACGAATGTTACGATGTAGGCGTTCTCTCAGATGACGCTGCGGTCGGGGATGTAGAAAGGGTAGGGGAGTTAGTCCTTTCCGGAAGAGCCGCCAGGAGGAGGTACGGTAGCAGCTGTAACGGATGTTGCATCTGCTGCGGGGGGAGAATACCCCTAACGCCAGGAGATATATCCAGAATGATGAGGGCAGGTCTCGGTGCAGGGATGAGCGTTGGCGAGTGGCTGAGCCGTTATTGTAGGATTGATGATTTAGGGCCCTGTCTGGATGTCACGCTGAAGTGCATTGATGACATCTGCTGTTTGTGGGATCGAAAGCGGAGTATCTGCTCACTGTATGAGGCCCGTCCATTCGTCTGCCGCACGTATATATGCGCGCCCTTTTCACGACGCCTGGATGAGTTGAGGTCGCAGATCGTTAACTACGGTGAGGACCTGTTGGAAGAAATGATCGTGAAGGGAGACTTTGACGGGAATAAGTTTACGGGGATCCCTCTGAGAAACATCTGTTCGAAAGAATTGTGGGGCTGGCTGAGGGATATGTAAGTATTACATTGCCTGTCCAGGTGACTCATGGATGGGTTTGGTGGCGGAAAAAGAGGGTCAGCGGCCAAAAAAAGGCGTTACGGGTGGGTTTGAGCTTGGTGTGGTAATTATTAGGGGAAGATGAATATTGATGGGTACAGGCGGAGTGTGAAAAAATTTGAACGGAAGTGGGCGGGAATGCAGGAGGATTGCGCTTTGTTGTGGAATAAAAATAGCAATAAGAAAAAGAAGAGAAAAGGACTGTTCCACGTGGAACATCTGCGGCCAACCGTTGAAAATAAGGGCTTTCCAAGCGATCGCGGGCAGGCGAAAACCATCGCCATAGCCAACCAGAAGGGCGGTGTTGCTAAAACAACGACCGCCATTAATCTGAGCGCCTGCCTGGCGGCGACGGGGAGAAGGGTGCTCCTCGTCGACGCCGACCCACAGGGCAATGCCACCAGCGGTCTTGGCGTTGATCGGGATGGGTTGGATGTTTCCGTCTACGACTTGCTTCTGGGGGAGGCGCAGCCGGAGCGGGTGGTGGTCTCACTGCAGATCGAAAACCTCGATCTGCTTCCCGCTACGATCAATCTGGCCGGGGCGGAGGTCGAGCTGGTCGGCATGAAGGACAGGGAGTTCAGGCTGCGCTCCGCTCTGCAAAGCCTGCGCGGCCGGTACCACTACATTTTCATCGATTGCCCTCCTTCTCTCGGCCTGCTGACCATCAATGCCTTGACGGCTGCGGACAGGATCCTGATCCCCATTCAGTGCGAGTATTATGCCCTGGAGGGGGTGGGGCAGCTGCTGCAGACGGTGAATCTGGTTCGGCGGCGTCTCAACCCGCAGCTGGAGCTGGAGGGGGTGCTTCTGACTATGTTCGACGCCCGCACCAACCTGGCCATCCAGGTGGTGGACGAGGTAAAGAATTACTTCGGGGACAAGGTGTTCCGGACGGTCATTCCCAGGAATGTGCGGCTCAGCGAAGCGCCCAGCCACGGAAAGCCGGTGATCGCTTACGACCCCAGATCGCGCGGGGCAATCCTCTATCAAGAGCTGGCACAGGAAGTGATCGAGCATGAAGAGTAAGGGTTTGGGGCGGGGGCTGAAGGCCCTGATTCCCACGACACCCGAAGGTGCCGCAGAGGACGCGGAAATAGTGGAACTCCCCTTGGAGAGGATTACGCCGAGCCGCTACCAGGCCCGGCAGGACTTCGACGAGGATTCCATCCGGGAGCTGGCCTCGTCTATTAAGGAACACGGAGTCATGCAGCCGGTCGTCGTCAGGCCGGTCGGGGAGGACCTGTATGAACTGGTCGTCGGGGAGCGGCGCTGGCGGGCCTGCAGACAGGCGGGGCTGGAGACGATCCCGGCGGTTATCCGCCGGGTGGATGACCGGACCTCCGGTGAAATGATGCTGGTGGAGAACATCCAGCGGGAGGACCTCAATCCCGTGGAGGAAGCGCTGGCCTACAGGCGCCTGATCGAGGAGTTTCACCTCACGCAGGAGGAGGTCGCCTCCCGCGTCGGTAAGAGCAGGTCGTTTATCGCCAATTCCTTACGCCTTCTGCAGCTGCCGGAAGGCGTAAGGAGCCTCCTGGGGCAGGGGAAACTGAGCGTCGGCCACGGCAAGGTGTTGCTGGGCATCCCCGATCCTGCCGGGCAGGAGATGCTTGCCCGGGAGATCGTGGAAAAGGGGCTCACGGTAAGGGATGCGGAGAAGGCCGTCCAGCGCCTCTTGAAAGAGGGGGGTTCCCGACAGAAGGCAGGGGAGAAGAAGAAGGATGTGGAGCTGGCGGCAGTGGAGGACCGCCTGCGGGAGCGGTTGGGCACGAAGGTGCGGATCAGGCCGGGCAGGCGGGGTGGGAGGATCGAGATCGAATACTACGGTCGGGATGATCTCGAGCGACTCCTGGAGTTTTTCTTCGGCTGTTGAATCCTGCCGGGAATGCGGAGTGCTCCCCGGCTTTTAGTGTTTTTAAAGGGCCTCCGGCGAGAGAAGCCGGGGTTTTTTTGTAAAAGCGTGGGCATAAGAATAATAAAAAGGGGAAGATGTCCTTGAGGGACAGGCTGGTTTTTATCTCCCGGCCGGTGAGGGATAGGAGGGATTGGAGAAGGTGCCAAATCCTCTCACTGCCGCGGCGGGAGGGTGCTGAAAGGGGGGATAAAACTTTGCGTTTTCTGCTCGGTGTCAATTACTGGCCGGCGAAGAGGGCGATGTACTGGTGGCGGGATTTTCATGCCGCCGAGGTCAGGGACGACTTCCGCCGCCTGGCGGCATTGGGGTTTCAGGTGGTGCGGATCTTTCTCCTCTGGGAGGACTTCCAGCCCTCCCCCGGAGGGTTGTCGCCTCTGTGCCTGGAGCGGCTGGTTGCCGTTGCCGATGCTGCGGCCGACTGCAGGATGGTGATCCAGCCGACCTTCTTTTGCGGGCACATGAGCGGCGCCAACTGGGCGCCGGAGTGGCTGTTGGGGCGCCCACTGCGGGGCCGCTTTCCGGTGGTGAGCGGCGGCCGGCCCCGCAGCCGGGAGATCCGAAATTACTACGGTGAGCGCTGGATAATTAAAGAGCAGCAGAGGCAGTGCCGGGAGGTTGCCCGGGCGCTGCGAGGTCACCCCGCTCTGTGGAGCTACGACCTGGGGAACGAGCCCTCTAATTTTGTCGTTCCCGGGGACCGCCAGGCGGCCAGGGAGTGGCTGGCAGCAGTTGCCGGTGAGCTCAAAGAAGTCGCCGACTGTCCGGTGACGATCGGACTCCACGCCGAGGATCTGCAGGAGGACCGGAAGCTGTGGCCGGCTGATGCAGCCCTTTACTGCGATTATTTGTCGATGCACGGCTATCCCTTCTATCTGGACTGGGTGGACCACCCGCTGGATGTGGAGGTCTTGCCCTTTCTGGGGGTGCTCACCAGGTGGCTGGGGGGGAAGGATGTTCTCTTCCAGGAGTTCGGAGTCTCCGATCTGGTGCTGTGGCGGGAGTGCCCCAAAGCGGCGGAGGAGGCAGGTGTGCTCTATTACAGGAGGGCACTGCGCCTGCTGCAGGCGGCGGGAATGCTCGGAGCATTCGCCTGGTGCTACAGCGACTACCACCCCGATTTGTTTGGGATCACACCCCTTAGGGAAAACCCCCACGAAAGATTTTTCGGGTTGTTTGCTGCCGACGGCAGGCCGAAGAAGGCGGCAGGGGCGGTGCGGGAGTTTGCGGAAAGGATAAAAGATGATGGGGGATGCTGCCGTGACGGCGCGGCCGTTCCATCCTGGCTCCAGGGGGAGGATGCCGGGCGGTTTTGCGATAATCCCTTGTCGGAGCTGAGAAGGCTTTACAGGAGCTTTAAGGGGTCGCGGGAGTTAAAGGAGTGGCGCCGGGTGCTGGATGGTCGGTGAGCCCCGGCGCCACTTGCGATCTAGTCCAAAAGCCTATATTTCTTGCGCATCCTCGATTTTGACCAATGCCGCTAGCGCCGACCGGTAGACCTCTTTGATTCCCACCCCGTGTTCCCTGGCCGCCCTGGCGCAGTCCTCGTACTCCGGTGCCCTGTTGAAGACCTCCCTGCTGCCGTCCGGCGCCAGCGTGTATCCGATCTTGACGGGGATCCTTCCGTAGGGGGTTTCCACGCCGATGGTTGTGCGAAAAAGCATGATGCGCCCCTCCTGGCGCCAGCGCAGGCCCAGTGAGGATGTTTCCTGAAAGATGATCCGGGCCAGGGCGTAGAGGCGCTCCGCAGACGAGAGAACGGTCACCTGGAAGCCCGGTCTCCCTTTTTTCATGAGCAGTGGGGTGAAAGAAACGTCGACGGCACCGGCTTCCTCCAGCCTGGAGCGCAGGTAGGGCAGAAACTCGGGGTTGGTGTCGTCCACCTGGGTCTCCAGAACCAGAATCCGGCCCTCCTCGAATGCCCCTGCTCCTTTCTCGGCACGCTGATCGGACATCCGCTCCTCCCCCAGCCAGGCGCGCAGGACATTGGGCCACTCCAGGTCACTGCTCCCGGCACCGTAGCCTACCCGCTCCCAAACGGCGGGTGGCGGTGGCCCGAAGGAGGATGCCAGCGCCGTTACCAGGGCGGCGCCCGTCGGCGTGACCAGCTCTGCCTCCAGGTTTACGCCGTAGGTGGGTACCCCCGACAGGAGCTCCAGGGCCGCCGGCGCCGGAAGGGGAATCAGCCCGTGCGCGGTCTTGATGCTGCCGCGGGCGAGGGGAAGGGGTGATGCGTACAGGTGTTCTACTTTCAGGTGGGCGATCCCGATAAAGGTGCCGGCGAGGTCGACCAGTGTGTCCAGCCCTCCCACCTCGTGGAAGTGCACCTTTTCCGGGGGGGTTCCGTGGACCGCTGCCTCCGCTGCTGCCAGGCGCCGGAGGCAGGCCTCCGTTTTTGCCTTGATCTCTTCAGGGAGGCTGCTTTTTGTCACGATCTCCAGCACGGCGCTGAGGCTGCGCGCCGGGGGCTGGGGGCGGAGTTCCCTGACGGCGATCCCTTTGGCCCTGATGGCTCCCTTGTGCACCGTTTTCTCTTCGACTGCAACGGGAATCCCCAGGCGCTCTACGGCCTCCTGCAGGCACTCGAGGGGCATTCCCAGGTCGAGGAGGGCGGCCAGGCACATATCCCCGCTGATTCCTGAAAAACAGTCAAGATAGATGATTTTCATGGCTTTTCATCCCCGCTTCTCGTGATTAGGTGGGCCAGCACTGCTGCCCCGAAACCGTTATCGATGTTGACGACGCCCACACCGGGAGAACAGGTGTTGAGCATGGTCAGGAGGGCGGAGAGGCCGCCGAAGCTGGCCCCGTATCCGGTGCTCGTGGGGACGGCGATGACCGGCCTGTCTGTCAGGCCGGCGACCACGCCGGGCAGCGCCCCCTCCATCCCGGCTACGACGATCAGGACGCGCGCCCTCTCCAGCTCCTCCAGATGGGAGAAGAGGCGGTGGATGCCGGCAACCCCGACGTCGTAGATTCTGGATACTTCGTTCTCCAGCAGTTCCGCCGTCAAGGCGGCCTCTTCGGCAACGGGAAGGTCGCTTGTTCCCGCCGACAACACCGCGATTCGGCCCCAGCGCGGCTTGATTTCCGTCCGGCTCAGAAAAAGGATTCTGGCCTCCGGGCGGTATTGAGCTTCGGGGAGCTCAGTTTTGATCAGGGATGCGGTTTCCGGAGAGACCCTGGTGGCCAGGACGCGCCCGTTGTGCCCGGCCAGCTCTCTGAAGGCGGCCAGCGCCTGTTCCGGCGTTTTTCCCTGGCAGAAAATTACCTCCGGAAAGCCCCTGCGCAGGGCGCGGTGGTGGTCGATCTTGGCGGCACCGATATCCTCATAGGGTAGATGCCTGATCTTTGCAAAGGCCTCCTCCACGCTCGTCCTGCCGTCCCGGACGTCTGTGAGCAGTTTCTTTAAGCTGCTTCTGTCCATTGTAGCGGTTCTCCTTTCACTGCTGCCCGTTTGTGCCGGCCGCTCTGCAAATACCACTCCGGCTGCATCCAAGCTGCATTTTACCACCACAAGTTTAACCAGAGGGGGATCTTCCTGTCAAGAAACGGTAGCGGGCGGGGTGGGTGGTGGGCGATGAAGCCATCGCGAAGTTTTTTGTCAAAAAAGAGGAATTCAGGAGGATGTGTGGAACTTTTTTGATCAGATAAATTAAAAAAAGGTAGCGTTCTGACCAGATGGACGGAATTCCTTTTCTGCAAGGGGACGGAGCCTTGCTGACGGCGCTGGGAGCGCTGTCGCTCCTTTGCCTGCTGTTGATATTCTTCAATTTACGCCTTCTCCTCTGGAACCGGCGCCTGCAGCGCCTGCTGCGCGGCGGCGGGGAGAGTCTGGATGAGCTGCTTCGTGAGACCCTGGTGTCCTGCCGGGAGGCGAAGGCGGAGCTGAACGAACTCCGGCAGTGGTGCCGCGAGCTGGAGCAGGGTGTAGCCAAATCCCTCCGGCGCGTCGGCTTTTTGCGGTTTAATGCATTTTCCGACAAGGGCAGTGAATTGAGCTTTGCCCTTGCCTTGCTCAATAATGACGGTGACGGCATCGTTCTCTGCTGTCTGGTGGGGAGGGATGACTGTCGCCTGTTTGCCAAGCCTGTGGTCGGGGGGACGTCCCCATATCCGCTCAGCGATGAGGAAAAGGCGGCCATTCGCATGGCCAGCCGGTCAGAAGCTACCGCTGCGAATTAGAGGTTGGGGGAGGGGCAGCCATGCCCGGTAAACTGTTCCTGCGCGGGAGAAGGTTTCTCACCCGTCCCTTCACCTTTGTGGTGGTGCCCCCCGGCGGGGCGAGAACGAAAGCGGTTAGGCTTCCCTGCTGGCTGCTGGCCTGTGCGGGATTGCTCTTCGCAGGGCTAGCGGCGCTCTCCCTCTCCGGGCTGATCGGCGGTTATAGGGCGCGCTCGGAGCGGGACGAACTCCTCAAGCTGCGCCTGGTGAATGAGAGGCAGCAGCGGGAACTGGCCTCTCTTCGGGAAGAGGCTGAGGAGGCCAGGGCCTACCTGGAGGGGGTTAAAGAGCTGGATGAGAGGGTGCGCCGGATGACCGGGCTGCTTGAGCGCCGGGAGGATTACAGCAGCAGGTCCGGAAGCAGGGATTCAGCGCGCAGGCTGCGGCTCTCTACTTCCGCCGCAGAAGAAGACCCTGCTGAGGTGAGGAGGAACCTCTCCGCCGTTCAAAGGGTGGCCGCCATGGCGCGCCGCGATCTGGAGCAACTGGAGAGGGATCTTCAGGAGCACTTCAAGTACCTGGCCGCTCTGCCGGACCACTGGCCGGTGCGGGGGGAAGTGACCTCCGGATTTGGGGAGCGCCCTTCACCTTTCGGAGGCGGGCGCTCTGAGTTTCACGATGGCCTCGACCTGGCCGCTGAATATGGGGCGCCGGTTGCTGCGGCAGGGGACGGGGTGGTCGTCTTCACCGGCTACCGTCCGGGTTACGGCCATACCGTGGTCATCGAGCACGGCTACGGGTACAAAACTTCTTATTGTCATCTGAGCGGATACCTGGTGCGGGCTGGGGAAAGGGTTACAAAGGGGCAGAGGATCGCCTTGGCGGGAAATTCTGGCAGAAGCACCGGGCCGCATCTGCACTTTATGGTGGAAAAGGACGGGGTTCTCATCGACCCGCTGCAGGTGCTCAAAGAGTAGGGCGACGGAGGGGCGGGTGGCGGCCAAGTGACTCCTCGCCGGAGGCCCACCGGCGCGCCGTGGCTCTTCGGCGCTGAATTTTTTACGATTCCACGCCGGGAAGCCCACCCGAAAGGGTGGGATGAAAGGTTGTTCTTTTCACATTAGATACATTGCAAACATAAAATTAAATCGTATAATTTGGCCATGAACGGAAAGCTGTGGAAACGATCAATAACAACCGTGTACAATATTGGCTATCATCTCATCTGATGCCCAAAATACCGCCGCAAAGTCTGATAGGTGAGATGGCAGAACGGCTGAGAGATCTGCTTCTTCAGAAGGCCGATGAAATTGAGGTTGAAATTCCCAAATGGGGATCATGCCGGATCACGTGCATCTGTTCGTGAAAACAACGCCCACCAACAGCCCTCAACCGGGGAAGGCTCGTGGAGCGGAGGAGTTTTTGGTTTGCCACGGAAAGCACAAAATTTTGAACGGCACTGCGGGAGGGAGTTTAAATTGGCCTGGCTCAGGAAGGACGGTTTGAAGCTCAACGAATCCGCGGAAACCATTCTCGGCCGGGGGGCATCCTTCGAGGGAACCCTGGAGACGGAGGGTTCCGTCCGCATCGACGGCCGCTTTCGGGGTGCGGTCAGGTCGGCGGGGGATGTTGTGATCGGTGAAGGCGCCGCAGTGGAGGCCGAGCTGAAGGGGCGAAATGTCCTCATCGCCGGCTTGGTGCGTGGAAATGTCGACGCTGAGGCCAAGCTGGAGATAACCCCGAAGGGAAAGCTCTACGGCAATTTTCAGGCGTCTAGGCTGCTGGTGGAGGAGGGAGCGCTGATTCGCGGGGAGTGCCTGATGAATGGGGGGTCCCCTCTGCCGGAGGATGCCTCTGCCGGGGAAGAAGGTGTCCCCTCGGCGTCAGAAGGGGCTCCTATAGAATAGACTCCTCGTGCTGTGCCTTCAGGCTGTTGCCCCGTATAATTGACCTCTGTTTGCGCCACAATAAGGGGTGTAAAATAGCAGCCTGGAGGGAAAGAAATGGCTTTTGTGGCGGTAGAGGATGAACTCGGAAACGTTCGCAGTGCCCTCGAGGATGCCGGCTACCGGGTAGTCGGGATGAATCCGGCGGATTTGAGGAGGGCTCAGGCGGTGGTCGTGAGCGGAATGGATATCGATATGCTGCAGCAGGAGGATATCCGGACGGATGTTCCCGTGATCAATGCCGCCGGGCTCAGCGCAGAGGAGATCGTAGCCGCCGTCCGGGAGCGCCTGAAGTAACAGCCGGAGTGGGGTTTATCGGGCTGGCTTCGACAGGTGGGGACGGCGGATCACCCTCTTCCTGAACAGCCGCGATTAAGACAGCCGCTCAGGCTGTTTTTGTTTTTTCCTCACCTGTTCGCAGCCGAGGATCACGGCGCGGGCAATGCAGTCTGCCATCTTCATCACCAGCCCGAGCCGGGTGTTCTGCAGGACGAGGTACTCCAGATAACCGCCGATGTTCACCACTCCGGTGATGAAGATGTCCCCTACCGGGGGGAGATCCTTGTGGACCCCCGTTCCCGGCTTTAAGTGCCCCCTTCCGATGGTTATCGCCCCGACATTTTGCGGTTGACCAAGGCTGGCATCGACGGCAATAATAAGGGGAAAAGGGAAAGCGTTTTGGATGGCCTCGGTTTTTTCCGCCAGGTTGACGGCGTGCACCGGGTCGTCGAGGGTGCCGAAGACTGGAAGCAGCCCAGGTGCCAGCTCATTGACCCGGGACCCGACCAGCGGACCCAGGCTATCCCCTGTGGAGCGATCTGTACCGATCCCCAGCAGCACCACCGGGCGAAAACTCGATGGGTTGAGCTCCCCGAGCAGCCCTGTGAGAAACGCGGCCAGATCTCCGGCCGCGTTGCGGTCGTGGACGGACACCCGGGTTTCCTGGCGGGAGAGAATATTCTGGGGCTTGAGGCCGAAGATCATCCTTATTTCCCCCCTGCTGCGGACGGTTGAACTGCGTGCCGAAGGGGCAGCGCAATGGTAAAAAATACAATCCGTTTGTTAAATATATATGCCCGGAAGAAGGGGTTTTTAACCGCAGAATCGAAAGTTTTCAAAAAGGAGTCACCGGAAGGAAGATCTTAAATGGATAAGCGTGATCGGCTGCGGCAGCTGCCTGCCGTGCATGAACTGGTCAACCGCTGCTCCGGGGCGGGCTGCCCCACACATCTGCTCACCGCGGCGGCGCGCCAGGTGCTGGAGCGCTGGCGGAAGAAAATACTGGAGAATGGCATCGACCCGCCGGCGCCTGGGGAACTGGCTGCAGAGACGGCAGCCCTGGTGCGGTCGCGGCTCAGCCCCAGTTTGCGCCCGGTAATCAATGCCACCGGGGTCGTTCTGCACACCAACCTGGGCCGGGCACCCTTAAGCGAAGCCGCCTGTCAGGCGGTGGCCGCGGTCGCCGGGGGCTACTGTAATCTGGAAATCGACCTGGAAACGGGCAGCCGCGGAGAGCGCTACAGCCACGTGGAGGAGCTCCTCTGCGACCTGACCGGTGCCCAGGCGGCGCTGGTGGTTAACAACAACGCGGCGGCGGTTTTCCTGGCCCTCCATGTCCTGGCGCGGGGCAGGGAGGTTGTGGTTGGGCGCGGGGAGCTGGTGGAGATCGGCGGCTCCTTCCGCGTCCCGGAGATCATGGCCCAGAGCGGCGCCATCCTGAGGGAGGTGGGCACCACCAACAAGACCTATCCCCGCGATTACGAGCGGGCGATCGGGCCGGAGACCGCCTTGCTCCTCAAGGTACACCCCAGCAATTACCGGGTCGTCGGATTCACCAGGGAGGTGAGCCGCCAGGAGCTGGTGGCAATCGGGCGCAGCTACCGGATCCCGGTGATGGAGGATGCCGGCAGCGGAGTCTTCTTTGACCTGCTGGAGTTCCGGGAGGCGGGGGAATCGCTGATCGGGGAGAGTCTGGCCGCAGGGGTGGACCTGGTCACCTGCAGCGGCGACAAGCTCCTGGGAGGGCCGCAGGCCGGCATTATCGTCGGCCGGGCCGATCTGGTGCAGGCCTTGAAGGAGAGCCCCCTGCTGCGCGTCCTGCGGGTGGATAAGATGACCCTGGCGGCGCTGGAGGCCACCCTTCGTCTCTACCTGGAGGGGAAGGCAGAAGAGGCCGTTCCTGTGCTGCGAATGATCTCCCTCAAAAACTCCGAAATTGAAAGGAGAGCTATTTTTTTGAAGGAGATGTTGTCCGCTTCCTTAGGGGAGGAGTGCAAATTAGAGATTATGCCCGGATCTTCGCGCGTTGGTGGGGGCTCCCTGCCGCTGGCTGAGCTTCCGACGACGCTGCTTTCCCTGCGCCCGGGGAAGATGACGGCAGCCTCCCTGGCGGGGCGGCTGCGGCGGGGGGATCCTCCGGTTATCGTCCGCATCTGGGAGGACCGGGTTATCATCGACCCCCGCACCCTGGCGCCTGGTGAAGAAGAACAGCTGGCGGCGGCGCTGAAGGCGGCGCTGCGGGGTGAGCCGGGTACGCCGGCTGGCGAAGAGAAGGCGGGAGGTGAGAGCGATTGGATTCCTTTATCATAATCGGCACCGCCGGCCACGTTGACCACGGGAAAACCTGGCTGGTTAAGGCGCTCACAGGTGTTGATACCGACCGGCTGAAGGAGGAGAAGGAGCGGGGGATTTCCATCGAGCTCGGTTTTGCCCCTTTGCGCCTGCCCGGCGGGATCCACGCCGGGGTGGTTGACGTGCCCGGCCACGAGAGGTTTGTCAAGAACATGCTGGCGGGTGCGGGCGGAATCGACATGGTGCTCTTCGTTGTGGCGGCAGATGAAGGGGTTATGCCGCAAACGCGCGAGCACCTGGACATCCTGGAGCTTTTGCGCGTCCAAAAGGGAGTAGTCGCCCTTACCAAGGTGGACCTGGTGGATGAAGAGTGGCTCCTCCTGGTGGAGGAGGACGTGCGGGAGCTCCTCAAGCCCACCCACTTCCGCCATGCCCCGATAGTTCCCGTTTCTTCGGTAACCGGCGCAGGGCTGAAGGAGTTGCTGGACGCCCTGGCCGGGGTAGCGGCGGAGGTGAACCCCAAGCCCCGCACCGGGGAGGCGCGCCTTCCCATCGACCGCGTATTTACCATCACCGGTTTCGGGACTGTGCTCACGGGGACGCTTTTCAGCGGCACCCTGCACACCGGGGATGCCTTGGAGATCATGCCCTCGGGGTTGAGAGGGAGGGTGCGTTCCCTGCAGGTGCACGGGCAAAAGGTGGAGGAGGCGGGAGCGGGACAGCGGGTGGCGGTCAACCTGACCGGCGTGGAGGTTGGCCAGGTTAAGAGGGGGGATGTGCTCGTTACCCCCGGTGCCTTCCCGGCGGTGCGGCGGGTCGCCGCTGCTCTCCACCTCCTGGAGCGGGCGCCTCACCCTTTAAAGAACTATCAGCGGATCCGCTTCCACCTGGGGACGAAAGAGGCCCTGGGGCGGGTGCGCCTCCTCGACCGCGATGAGCTCCGGCCCGGGGATGACGCCGTCGTCCAGATCGAGCTGGAGGAGGCGGTGGTGGCAGCGGTGCACGACCGCTACGTGATCAGACAGTACTCCCCTGTGACGACCATCGGCGGGGGGGAGATCATTGAATGTGGGGGGAAGCGCTACAAGCGGTTCCGCCCGGAGGTGCTGCGGCAGCTGGAGCTCAAGCTCACCGGCTCCCCTTCCGCCAGGGTTGCCGGGGAGCTTAGGGCCGCGACCGCTCACCTTTCCTTGGCCGACCTCTCCGGCAGGACCGGTTTGGGAGAGGCGGAGGTGCGGGAGATTCTTCATGAGCTGCAAAGAGAGGGGGACGCCCTCCTGTTCGAGTTCGGCGGGGAGACCCTGGCCGTTCCCTTTGCCCTGTATGAGGAGTGGCTGGGTAAGGTGAAGGAGGTTCTATCCGCTTATCACTCCCGCTATCCTCTGCGCAGCGGTTTTCCTAAGGAGGAGCTGCGCTCCCGCCACTTCAAGTTTCTCCCGGCGCGCTTGTATCAGGCGCTTCTCGATCGCTGGGCTGCCGCTGGGGAGGTTGTCGTCAACGGCCAGAACCTGGTTATGCCGGGGTTTAACCCCAGCCCGACCCCGGAGCAGGCGGCGCTTATCGACCGGCTGCGGGCCGAGCTGAGCGCTTGCCCCTTCTCCCCACCGGGGCCGGAGGAGATCCTGCGACTTTTAGAAAACGACGGCGAACTCCTTCAGTACTGCCTGCAGACGGGCGTATTGGTCAAAGCAGGGGAGGAACTCTATTTTCTCAGGGATGCGGTGGAGCAGGCCTGGAACATCCTGGAGGCTCATCTGCGGGAGCATCAGGAGATGACGGTGGCCACGGCGCGGGATCTGCTGGGGACCTCCCGGCGCTACTGTCTGCCGCTGCTGGAGCATTTCGACCGCCTGAAAAAAACGCGCAGGATTGGGGATAAAAGGATGCTCTATTTCCAAAAAAATTAATGCGACTAGAAGGGTTTTGCCGATGTTTACCGAATTAGATCGGAATAATGTTTGTTGATCGCGCCGGGCGTTGGCAGTCTAAAAAGAAGGGGGTGGCGCTGGAGCATTCCCGGCTTGACAGTAGGTATCAGGGCAGCCAAAAGGCGCCTGTTGTCTTTTTGGAAGGAGCGCCTGGGAAAGGTGCGGGCTGAAAAGGAGCGGGGAAGTGATGCTCTGTATAAAGAGTTTTGCCGATGCATCAAATAACCGGCCGGGAAGTGTGGAAGGATGTTATAAGCCTTTGGAGTATCTGATAGCTGGTCGCATGTCGTCGTCCGTTGTATAACTTTGTTTTTTTAGAAAACGAATCGGGAAGGGGATGTTTTAAGTGCGATTGTGGAGGAGGAAGGGTAAAGCCCTGGCCGTAATCACGGCGCTGGTCTTTGTCTTGAGCGTCTTTGCCGCCGGCTGCGGCTCTCAGGGAACGGAAAAAACCCAGGGAGCTGCGGGCGACACCATCAAGATCGGGGTAAACTATGAGCTTTCCGGCAATGTGGCCACCTACGGCACCAGCTGCAAGAACGGCATCCTGCTGGCCTTTGAGGAGATCAACGCCAAAGGGGGAGTCCTGGGCAAAAAGATCGAGCCGCTGGTGCAGGATAACAAGTCCGACAACGCCGAGTCCTTGAGCGTTGCCACCAAGCTGGTTTCCCAGGGCATCGTCGCCATGATCGGGCCGGCTACGACGGGGAATGTCATGGCCGAAGAGCCGGTTCTTACCGACGCCAAGATCCCACTGCTAGCCACCGCTGCCACCGCTCCTCAGGTCACCTTTGATGAAGAGAAAAACAAGGTGCGGGACTTTGTGTTCCGGATCTGCATCATCGACCCGGACCAGGCGCTGGTCATGGCTAATTTCGTCGCCGACGAGCTGAAGCTGAAGAACGGCGCCATCATGGTGGATACCACCAATGACTACAGCAAGGGGCTGGGAGAGAACTTCAAAGAGTACTTCACTGCCAAGGGCGGCAAGATTGTTGCGGAAGAGGGCTTTGTCAGCACCGATAACGCCTTCAGGGCTCAGCTCACCAGAATCGCCGCCAAGAAGCCTGACTTCATTTATGTTCCCGCTTACTACAACCAGGTGAGCCTGATCATCAAGCAGGCCCGGGAGCTCGGGATCGATGTTCCCTTCATGGGTGCGGACGGCTGGGATTCTCCGGAACTGGTTAATATCGCCGAGGCCAAGTCCCTCAATGGCTGCTACTTCACCAACCATTATTCCGTAGAGGATCCCTCTCCGAAGATTCAGGATTTCGTCAAGGCCTATCAGAAGAAATACAATGTTATTCCCGATGCATTCGCCGCTCTGGGCTATGATGCCGGTTACCTGATGGCGGCGGCCATCGAGAAAGCAGGGGAGGCCGACCCGATCAAGATCCGGCAGGCCCTGGAGGAGATCGAGGACTTCGAGGGTGTCACCGGCAAGCTCTCCTTCGATGAGAAACACAACCCGGTCAAAGAGGTCTCCATCATCAAGATGGTGGACGGCAAACAGCAGCTGGTAACCAAGCTGATGCCGAGGCAATAGAAGGAGAAGGGGCAGTTGGAAGTAAGGGAGGGCCTTAAGCCCTTCCCTTTTTCCTGTCTTGGTAGCCGCGAACGGAGGTGAGAGGATGCAGGATTTGCTCCAGCAGTTGCTAAACGGTTTGTCCCTCGGCAGCATCTATGCCTTGATCGCTGTGGGCTACACAATGGTCTACGGCATTGTCCAGCTGATCAATTTTGCCCACGGTGACGTCATGATGGTGGGTGCCTATGTTGCTCTCGGCGCTGCCCTGCTCGGTTTGGGGTTTGTCCCCAGCCTCGTCCTGGCGATGATCGTCTGTTCTCTGCTGGGCGTGGTTATCGAACGCGTGGCCTACAGGCCGGTGCGCCCTGTGAGCAGGCTGGCTGCTCTGACCAGCGCCATCGGTGTTTCCTTATTTCTGGAATATGCGGTGATGTTCGTCTTATCACCAAAGGTCTGGACATACCCGGCAATTCTCAAGGAACGCATCTTCCGGGTGGGAGGTATCGTCATCACCAGCAAGGATCTGCTGGTATTGGGAACCACTCTGGTGTTGGTAGTGATTCTGCAGTACATCATTTATCGGACGCGCATCGGCAAGGCAATGAGGGCGGTCTCTTTTGACGGAACGGCAGCCCAGCTGATGGGCGTCAACGTCAATTCCACAGTCGGGGTGACCTTTGCCATCGGCTCCGCCATGGCGGCCGCCGCCGGGCTTTTAATCGGCTTATACTTCAACACCGTTCAGCCTCTGATGGGGCTGATGCCCGGCCTCAAGGCCTTTATTGCCGCCGTGCTGGGAGGCATCGGGAGTGTACCCGGTGCCATGTTGGGGGGAATTCTTTTGGGGATGACAGAGGCCCTGGTCAGCGGATTCGGGGGTTCCATGTACCGGGACGCCGTAGCCTTCGGTATTCTCATTCTGATTCTCTTAATCCGGCCTACGGGGTTGCTGGGGAAAGGCATACAGGAGAAAGCGTAGGTGGATGTAATGCAAAAGAGATGGAGTGCCAACATTGCTCTTATCTTCGTCCTGGTTGTTATCTTCGCTGCCGTGCAGGTGGGGATCGACAGCGGGCTTCTCTCCGATTACCTGCTGACCAGCGTTTTTTTGATTGGGATTAATATCATCCTCGCCTCCAGCCTCAACTTGATCAACGGTTTTACCGGGGAGTTCTCCCTGGGGCATGCCGGTTTCATGGCCGTGGGGGCCTATGTGGGGGCTGTGATCACGGTCAAGCTCGGGCTCCCCTTCCCACTGGCGATCATCTGCGGGATGCTGGCAACGGCTCTGGCCGGTCTCCTTGTGGGGCTCCCGACGCTGAGGCTCAAAGGGGACTACCTGGCGATCGCCACCTTAGGGTTCGGGGAGATCATCAGGGTGATCCTGGTGAACATCGAATATGTGGGGGGAGCCAGGGGTATTCTGGGGATACCCCGCGTCGTCAACTGGCCGATCCTCTTCTGCGCCGTGGTCTTATCGGTGTTGCTGATCCGGAATTTTATCTGTTCCACCCACGGCAGGGCCTGCCTGGCCATCAGGGAGAACGACCTGGCGGCGAGCATGATGGGGATCAACGTCACCTTCTATAAGGTGCTGGCCTTCGTGATCGGGGCGTCGCTGGCAGGGCTGGCGGGTGTGCTTTACGCCCACTACTTCTACATCATCCAGCCTGCCAAGTTTTCCTTCCTGCTCACCTTCGACGTTCTGGTGATGGTCATGGTGGGTGGCCTGGGAAGCCTGACGGGATCTGTGGTCGGTGCCGTTCTCCTCACCATCCTCTCTACCGCCCTTCAGGCTATCCCGGAGCTGCGGATGGTCCTCTACGCCCTGCTGCTGATCACCTCCGCCGTCTTCCGCCCTCAGGGTCTGCTGGGGGAGAAAGAGCTGACCTTGCACATCTTTAAGCGCTGGGGAGGTGTTTTCGGTGCCGCTGCTCACCGTGAACAGGCTCAATAAGAGCTTCGGTGGTCTGGTAGCCCTCAACAACTTCAATCTGAACGTCGAAGAGGGGGAACTCGTCGGCCTTATCGGCCCCAACGGTGCGGGCAAGACGACCGTCTTCAACCTCCTGACCGGGCTTTATCAGCCGACCTCCGGCAGCATCGTGTTCGAGGGACGCGACCTGAAGGGGAAGCCGCCCCACCTGATAACGAAAATGGGAATAGCCCGCACCTTTCAAAATATCCGCCTTTTCGGCAACCTTTCGGTGCTGGATAACGTCAAGATCGCCTATCAGTCGGTTCTCAACTACGGGCTGATCCCTGCTTTCTTCCGGGTTCCCCCTTATTCCCGCAGGGAATCGGAAATAGAAAAGGAGGCCCTGGGGCTTTTGGAGATTATGCACCTGGAGAGGTACGCCGCGGAAAAGGCGAAAAACCTCCCCTACGGGGAGCAGCGCCGCCTGGAGATCGCCCGGGCGCTGGCTACCAAACCCCGTCTCCTGCTCCTGGACGAGCCCGCAGCGGGCATGAACCCCCAGGAGACGCAGGAGCTGCTTTCTTTGATCAGATGGATCCGGGAACGGTTCGGGCTGACCATCATCTTGATCGAGCATGACATGTCCCTGGTGATGGGCCTCTGTGAGCGGGTTCTGGTGCTCAACTACGGTTCCCTGATTGCCGAAGGGACGCCCCAGGAAATCCAGCAAAATCCCAAAGTGATCGAAGCCTATTTGGGAGTTGATGAGGGGGTGACGGCATGGGAGGAATAAAGCAGCCGGTGCTGAGCCTGGAGGATGTCAACGTTCACTACGGCGCCATTTGGGCCTTGAAGGGGGTCAACCTCACGGTCGGGGAAGGGGAGATCATCAGCCTCATCGGAGCCAACGGTGCGGGAAAGACCACTACATTGCGAGCGATCTCTGGCATCGTCAGGGCGACTTCGGGGAGGATCACCTTTCGGGGGGAGGACATCACCAGGATGGCCGCCCACGACATCGTCAAGCGCGGGATTGCCCAGGTTCCCGAAGGGCGCCGGGTTTTTGCCAATCTTACCGTGATCGAAAACCTGGAGATGGGTGCCTACATCCGCAATGACAAGCAGGGGATTAAGGAGGACCTGGAGAGGGTCCTGGAGCGCTTCCCCCGCCTCAAAGAGCGCAGGAACCAGATTGCGGGGACGCTGAGCGGTGGGGAGCAGCAGATGCTCGCCATCGGGCGCGCCCTGATGACGCGTCCGAGCCTGATGCTGTTGGACGAACCGTCCATGGGGCTGGCGCCCCTGCTGGTCAAGGAGATCTTTGCCATTATCGAGGAGATCAACCGGGAGGGAACCACCATTCTGCTGGTGGAGCAGAACGCCAGGATGGCCCTGCAGATCGCCGAGCGCGCCTATGTGCTGGAGACGGGAAGGATCGTCCTTGAGGGGCCGGCGAAGGAGCTGTCCAGGCGGGAAGAGGTTAAGAAGGCATATCTCGGTGGTTAATGTGGATAAATTATTGCGAAGGGGGCGGTTCAGTTGCGTGTGCGTGACAAGATGACTCCCAACCCTGTGACCATCACCCCGCAGACGACCATCGCCGAGGCCCTGACGCTCATGAGAGAGGGCAAATTCAGGCGTCTCCCTGTTCTCGACCGGGGGAAGCTGGTGGGGATCGTCACCGATCGGGATTTGAGCGAGGTCTCCCCTTCACCGGCCACATCTTTGAGCATCTTTGAGCTCAACTACCTGCTGGCGCGCACCAAAATCGACACCATTATCAAGAAGCAGAAGGTGATCTCCATCTCACCTGATGCCTATCTCGAAGAGGCGGCACTGATGATGCGGGACAACGAGATCGGCGCCATTCCGGTGGTTGAGGACGGGAAGCTGTTGGGGATCATTACCGAAAGCGATATCTTTGACGCCTTCATTGAATTGATGGGGTTGCGGGATCCGGGCACCCGGCTGGAGCTGGAGCTGGAAGACAAGCCGGGGATGCTGGTCCGGGTCTCGGAGATCGTCTGGAAGAACGGGGGGGACATCTCCCACCTGGCGGTGTTTCATGAAAGGCTCGGCCGGGCGACCCTGGTGCTGCAGCTGCGTACGACGAACGCCGAAGATATCGTCAAGGCCTTAAAAGAGGAGGGGATTTCGGTCAAGTCCGCCGCCTGGAAGGGGCATGCCTGAGGGCGGGAGGGGCCTTTCAGAAATTAGAGGCCTGCTCCGCCCGGCTGGACACGGTCTTTTGGGATATGATAAAATAACTCTGGCATCGGGAGCGGCTTGTGCCTGGTGGTGCGCCTGGACTTCAAATCCAGCGGGAGGCGTGAAGAGCGTCTCCGGTGGGTTCGATTCCCACACGCTCCCGCCAGTTTTCCGGCAAGAGGGGTAAGAAGAACTCAGGAAGGAGAGCCTGAGTTCTTCTTTTTTCTGCCGTGTTTTTTCTTCACCGCCGGCTTCGGTCCGGGCGGGGAGATACTAGTAAGGGCCTTCCCGATGTATGACGGAGCGCTTGCATTTGGATAAACAACACAAACAATTATGTGGGATAGAACCAATGAAAATAAGCTGCTGCGGGTGCTATGCTAATCTTGAGTGCAGGTCTTTTTTAAGCCTCGTTTGAAGTTTATCGACCTTAATATCTTGCGTGTTGTTTAATGTGCACCGGCAAGACGGAAAGGAGCGCCGATTAGAAACTAAGAGCAAGGGGAGGAGAGGAGATCGTGAGTTCTGCTCGGGAACGGAAGGGAATCTCACGAAGAACGTTCATTAAGGGTGCTGCGATCGGTGCGGTGGGTGCTGCTTCCTTAGGGATGCTGGCCGGTTGCGGGGAAAAAGAACCCAAAGAGCAGGTGCAGGCTCCGGTAGACGAAGCGAGAAAGCCGAGCTTTCTGACGCCGCCGGAACCGATTCCGGATTCGGAAATCAAGGAGACTGTGAATACGGATGTGGTGGTGGTTGGCGCAGGGTTTGCGGGATTGTGCGCCGCCGTGCGAGCCGGGCAGCTGGGAGCAAAGGTCGTTTTGTTGGAGAAAAACAACATACCGGGGTTTCGCGGATACGATTACGGTGCCGTTAACTCGAAGGCGCAGTTATCGGTAGGCAACAGGATTGATCCGGTGAAGATCACAAGAGAGATAATGAGGTTCGGCGGTTATAAGGGCGACCAAAAAGTGGTCTCGCTCTTTGCAGAATACAGCGGCGAGGCCAACGACTGGCTGCTGGATATGGCGACCGAACTCGGCTGCACTTACACGGTTTGGAAGCCGGAGGACTGCACTATACCTGATACGACCATCGAGACCTTTCCGACGCTGACCTTTGTGTTAGATCCTCCGGAGGAAGCGCTGGAGGTCATGCCCAAAGGGACGTTGCCACCTACGGCTGCAATGGCCTGGGTATTGCTGACTAATGCTAAGAAGGTTGGAGTGGACGTTCGCTTTAATACTCCGGCGGTACAACTTATCCGCCCCAACAATAAGGGACGGGTGACGGGAATAATCGCCAAGAATAAGGACGGTTCCTATACCAGATTTAACGTTACCAAGGGGGTTGTCCTTTGTGCAGGTGATTACGGCAACGACCCGGAGATGTTGAAAGAATATATCCCTCATGCCGTAGGCTTCATGAACCTCTATAACAGTAAGGCCAATACCGGTGACGGGCATAAAATGGGCCTCTGGGTCGGCGCAGCGATCGATGAGCCTCCTCACGCGCCGATGCTGTTCGATATCGGCATGGTCGAGGAGCCGGGACTGGCGGACTCCCTTATGCGCCAGCCGTGGCTGAGCGTGAATATTCGCGGGGAACGTTTCATGAACGAGGACCTACCCTACGCCTACATCAGCAATGCCGTAAGGCAGCAGCCCGGCGGCACGAGGTGGACGGTATGGGATTCAAAATGGCCGGAGGAAGCGCCGAAGTTTCGCATGACCGCCTGCAAGTCGCTGAAAAGTTTATTTCACGATCCGAAGAGGGTCGAGGAATTGATTAAGAAAGGGGTCATCAAGAGCGCCAATACCGTTGAGGAGCTGGCCCAGAAGATGAAGGTGCCGGTGGAGACCTTTAAAGCGACTGTGGAGCGCTACAACGAACTGGCGAGGAAGGGTGTCGATGAAGACTTCCATAAGCGTGCCGTTTGTCTGACGACCATCGAGAAGCCGCCCCTTTATGCCGCCCATCTGGCGACGGCTTTGCTGGTTACTCTGGGCGGGCTGAGGGTTAATGAGAAGCTGCAGGTGCTGGATAAAGACCTGAACGTTATTCCGGGGCTGTATGCAGCCGGGAATAATTCGGGCTCCTACTACGCCAACGACTACTGCGTTACCATGCCCGGCAACAGCCATGGTCGCGCCTATACCCAGGGTTATCTCGCCGGCAAATATGTTGTCGAGTTGGGTTGAATTGCAATAAAAGTTTACCTCCTAAGAGGGGCCTGAATTCAGGCCCCTCTTAAAGCGTCGGTTGACCTGCAGAGGTGGTACCCGGGTATCCCTCTTTCGCTTCTGAAGGAGGCAAAGCCGATCGGGGATGCTATCGTGGTTGTGATTGCCCCAGTGCTTTCGGTCTGGTGTTGCGGTTGAGGGTGATGAATTTCAGGCCGTTGTCTCTTATCTTTCTGTACAGTGTAGACCTGCTCATTCCCAGTATTTTCGCGGCTTCGGAGATGTTGTATTGCGTTTGGAGCAAAGCCTGGATGATCGTTATTTTTTCTATCTCTTTAAGGGAGAGGTTGGGTGCGGCGGCAATTCTGCTGTCGGCGATCAACTCTAGACCGGTGTGGTCTTTAACAGGGCAGCGGGCGGGTGAGGCGCCGATTTCCTCCGGAAGGTCTCCCGGTTCGATGACCCCGTTCCTTGACATGCTAACGGCGTGAAACATGGCGTTCTCCAGTTCCCTGACGTTCCCGGGCCAGCTGTATTTCAATAAATGGAATACTGCTTCATCGCTCAAAGAAGGAGCGGGTATTTGCAGCTTTTGAGCCGCTAAAGCAATAAAGTGTTTGGCCAGTCTTACGGTGTCCGGGCCTCTTTCCCGCAAGGGGGGTATTTTGAGCTCTAGCACCTTCAAACGATAGTACAGATCCTCTCTAAACTGTTTGTTTTTCACCAGATCCAGTAGATTCTTGTTGGTGGCCGTGATCAGCCTGAAGTCGACCGGGATGTACCGCTTGCCGCCAATGCGCATTATCCTTTTCTCTTCGATCGCCCGCAGGATCACCGGCTGCAGTTCCAGGGGCATATCTCCGATTTCGTCCAGGAAAAGAGTTCCTCCGTTGGCCAGTTCAATCTTCCCCGGCCGTCCCTGCCGATCGGCTCCCGTAAACGCCCCCCCTTCATAGCCGAAAAGCTCGCTGGCGATCAGGTTTTTGGGAATGGCAGCGCAGTTTATGGCGATGAAGGGGCCTTCTGGCCGGCTCTCGTTGTGAATAGCCTGGGCGAACAGCTCTTTTCCGGTGCCGCTTTCACCCTGAATGAGGATATTGACATCCAGCCTGGCGAATCTTTTAGCCGTTTCTATTGACTTTATGATTTGAGGGGAGCTGCCCACGATTTTATCGAAGGTGAACGCCGCTTGCGCCTGGCCGGTCGGCTTTTCTCTTCTCCTGCCGCGTTCGATCTCTTTCAGGGTTAACACACAGCCGAAATTATTGCCGTTATGGTCTTTTTGCGGCTGGGCGGAAAAACAGAGCCTGCGGTTTAAGCGCTCGCTTTCTATTTCGGCATCCTTTACAGGCTCTCCCATCTTCAGCACGAAGTCCACCAAAGGCTGTTTCCCCAGGATGTCTTCAATCGGCATCCCGATAAGATCTCTGCCCCAGAAATCGAGTGTTTTTCTGGCTGCTGCATTGGCCCTGGTGATGATTCCTCTTCTGTTGATGATTATTACGGCTTCGTCGGTGGCCTCGAGAGCGGTGTCGAACAGCTCCCTGTTCAGCGCCAGCCGATATTCGTTCTGAATGGCCCAGGCGGTGGAAATCGCCAGGCTTAGAAAATGGGAATTCTGCAGATAAGGGCTGACAATGGAGAGCGTTGCCGCCAGATTGTCGTTCACATCGAATATCGGAGCCGAGGAGCAAGAAATCTGCCCGAATTTTTCGCTGTAGTGCTCCGGGCCGCAGATTTGCATAGGGATTCCTAGCAGCAGGCTTATCCCGTGGGCGCAAGTCCCTATCGTTTTTTCCGTCCAAATTACGCCCGGGGACAGCTGGAACCTTTTATTTATCTTTTTGAACAGCTTTTGGTTCCCGATTAATACGCGCAGCATTACCCCTTCTTCATCGGACAAAAGAACCATGCAGCTTGTATGGGAGAGCATGGTTTCCAGGTTAAGGAGGTATGGATCTGCTGCCTTCAGCAGCAGGCCTTTTTCCCTGAGCAGTTCTTCAAAGGCAGCGCCGTCCAGGGTCGGACCGTAGTTGTAATCAAAGAGCTTAAGATTATAATTGCGCGACCTGATCCATGACTCGTTTACTACGGGTCGAACTAAGTCATTCGGGGTAGGGCTGAAGCTGTTGTGGAGAATTTCCAGCTTGCTTTTTTTGATCTTTTCCATAAGGAGAACATCGCTTTTGTCAAGGGTTTGCTTCACAAGGCGATCTCTGTTTTTGATCATCGGGCTGAGCATTTGTACCAAGGGCTTCCTCATACCGATCACCCTCCTCATGCTTGCGGTGCGCCTTAACACCCACCTTGAAACGTTTGCAGGGCAGGGGCGTGCAAAGGGCGAACACCCGGAACTGTTTTGTCAAGGCTTTGAAGATGCGGTGTCAGAGGTGTCAGCCAATGAAGGCGCGGATTTTGTCGATTTATCGCTTTTATCTTCGTTGTTTGTCTTGATTATCCTTCTGCCTTCTTTACGCGGAGATTTTATGCTTCCAGAGGGAAAATCGCTGAAGTTTCGGTCAGCGAGCGCTGGAATCTTTCAGTTCCAATATTGAAACAGGGATGAGTTACGGAGGGGGCTCCCGGTTTGTTTGTTGATCGATTTTGAGAATGCGTTTTTTCTAAGAAGTTTTTCAAAAATGCCTAGAATCACCCTTTCTTCCGAAAACGAAAAATTTATCCTTCTGGGCATGTTTATTGCTAGGAGGGGAAATTGCCCGGGGGTGATCTCGTGTGATGTCGATAGCAACAGAGGGTCAGCGCCAGTTAGAATTAGTGGAGCGGGTGCTCGATGAGGGGCTGCCTTTTGTTGCCTCTTACTTGAAAAGGGTGTTAAACCGTCCGGTGATAATAACGGATAGCAGCGGCCGAATACACTATCCGGAAGTCGAAGCCGGCCGGACAGAAGAGGCGTTTGTCGAAATCCCCTCAGGAATAGGTGTGAACGAGTTTTATTATCGGCAGGGCGATGGGTGCCTTTTCTACCACATCGGTTCCAATGGTGCGAGCGCATTCGTCATTGTAAGGGACCTTCCTCCGGAGGTCGTCGCGCGTACCGCTTCCGTACTTAAAGGAGCGAGGCTGGCGGTCAAGTGTTGTTTTGCCTCTTTTCATAAATTCGCTAAGAGCGGTGAAAGGTTCGAAAGGGAGCTTAGGGAATACTTTCTCCAAAAAAACGCTTCTGATGTTAGAGAGATCTTTATGTCAAGCGGGAAAGATTTGAATATAAATATACCTTACACAGCAGCTGTTATGGAGGCCGAGGAGGCGGAAGGCGGAATCGATTGGGGCCTGGTCGGCTCATATTCCCGGGAGTACTTAAAGAAAACGGGATCGGATGTGATCCCGGTTGCCTTGCCTACCGGCCTGGTTTTTGTTGTGCCGAACCCTTATGCAGACGGTGTTTTTGAGACGGGGGTGAACTGGTCGGGGTCAGTTGGTAGGAGCAGGTGCAAAGAGTTTATCGAGAAAACATTCAGCATGAAGACCTCTATCGGCATAGGACAGCCCTATCCGCTGTCTGATCTGTATAAGAGCTATCAGGAGGCCTGCCTTACCCTGATCCTGCTCAGGGTGATGGGGAAGAAGGGGTTTGTGAGGGAGTTTTCCGAACTCGGCGTCTTTTCCTTCCTCTTTTCCCAGGGCCTGAGCTCTGTTAAGAGCTTTTGCCTGAAAACCCTGGGGCCGCTGATTGAAGATGACGGGAATAGCACTGCCGTTTTGCTGCCGACCTTGAGAAGCCTCGTCGATCACGGTTTTAATCGCTCCGCTGCAGCAAAAAGCCTGTATGTTCACATCAATACCCTGCACTATCGCCTGAGCAAGATCGAAAAGCTGATTAATGCCGACCTTTCCCAACCGGATGTGCGGGCCAATCTTTACATAGCCGTCAAAGCATGGGATGCGCTCTGCCAGTGGAGGAGAAAAAGGGGCTTCTTTGCACCTGAAACGGTTTAATGACCTCCACCCCGCATATCATTTTTCAAATAGAGAAGGAGGAATTTCAGAACAAAGCGCGACGGCAAGGTTTTGTTCCCAGGCCACCATGCTGGTAGCAGCACCTGCCAGGCGCAACTCAAGAACGAGCCTTTCCTGGAGGGTCTGGAAGGAACGTTAGATGCGGCCTTTAGCCTGAGGGGAACGGGCGGGGATAAAAAAAGTATACGAACGAAGAGAAGAATCCTGCAATGTTGATTACAACGGTGACGGCCAGTATATTCTGGATTCTCCCGTAGGTGGGCTGGAAATAATAAGGCCTTGTTGCCTGCGGTATTAGATACATTTATGGGACAACTACAGGTGCCTATCTGAGCAAGCGGCTGCTTTTGGCTGAAAACTCTTTCCGGCAAGCGACAATCCCACGAAATTTCTCGCTGGTACTTTAAAGGGTGGAAAGAAAATCGTCGGGGGAAATAATTTTTACCGGAGCGTTGGTAAAGTCCTTTAAATTTCTGGTGATAATAAAGTCCATCTTATTACGCTTGGCACAGACAGCAAGCAATGCATCCTCATAATCGGGCATAGCCAGTTCCAAGGCCTTTTCACAGTCTGTGCCGGTAACGTCAAGTATTTTAAAAAGGGCAAAAAGTTTCAGCAAAGCCTCTTTACAATGGTCGTCGTTTTTTAAATATTTCTTTAATAAATAATAAATATCAGTAATGCTGCTTGCGGTGATACAGGCTTCGATTTTATCTTCAGCGGCTAAAAGGAACAGTTTTTCTGCAGCTTCTTTAAAAGGAGAACGTGATAGCATGGCATCTAAAATAACATTGGTATCAATCAACACGTTCATGACGGCTCAGACGCTCCTCTCTAGCTTGTTCTAAAGAGGCATCTGCAGGAAGAATACCAAACAGGGATTTTGCCATTTCCACCTTGTCGTGAATTGGGCTTGTTAGTTTTGCAATGCTTTTTCCGTTTTTGGTAATATAAATATCTTCTTTGGCTGCCAGGGTTAAATATTTACCCAGGTTCTTCTTAAACTCAGTAGCGGTTACAATCATAATAATACCTCCTTGTACAAATTCAAAAAACGATTTCCTTACTTATATTATGCGAAAATCGAACAAAAATATCAACAAAAATTATACAATATATAAAAAGAGATTCATGCAATAGGGGCAAAATCTCCAGTCCAAAAATTTTTAAAAATTTTTGAAACAATAAAAGCAGCAGCGCAATGGGCAAATAAACGCCTACCCTTAAGCCTCATCTTCTAGATCTTCCTCTCCGATCACCACCAGCGGGGTCCAGTACTTATACGACCCGTCGGGGAGGCACTCCTGCTTTTTGTCGATGCAGCAGACGATGCCGTTGCTGGTGATGATCCCGCTGTTGCAGTTCTCGCAGTTGCGCACCTCCATCTCCGGCTTTTCGAAGAGCTTCATGAAGACCTCTCCCAGGTCGCTCATTACCGCTTGTCCCCCCTGTCGATTTGGTTGCCGCTCATAGGCTGTTTTCTCTTGGCCGATTCTGAACCCCGAGGAACGCCCTTTTCCACCAGAGCAGACGGGCGCCGGCAATTTGCCGGAAACGGTCTTTCTTCTTTTAAGAGATTTTTTCCGATTTTATTATAACCGACCCCGGTGTTTCGGCAAGACCACCGCATGTGCGAAGGGGTGGTTGAAGGAGGTATTGCGAAAAAGAACCTCGGCTCGCAGGGCGACTCATCTCTTCATCTTCTGAAGACCAGATCCCTCCACAGGCCGCAGCGGTAATTCTTGCAGATCGGGGGGCGTTTTTCCCAGGGGATGATGCAGCCGCTGGGGCTTAAGTACTCGCAGGCATGGGGGTGGATCTTTTGAGAGAGGGGTTCTACTCCGTAATTTTTATAATAGCCTCCGCCGTGGACCCCATGTTTATCCTCGTGCAGCCTTTCCCGGGTCATGTTGTAAGGGGGGCCGTAAACGTAGCAGCACTTCCCACCGCAGTCGGCGCAGAGGGAGTCATCGCGGTGTTCCTCCCAAAAGGTGGCCATCAGCATCACTCCTTTTTTTATCGGTTGTGCCGATCGCTTCCGCTCCCGGAGGGAAGGCGGAAGCGCAATCATAAGCTCCTCCGGCCCGCAAGTGCTATAATAGAGCTGCGGGCATTTTGTGGGGCTTTTGCGAAAAAGGAGTCTGGTGCTTTTCTGGGCGAACAATTCGAGAATTGCGTGTGGCTTTTTCTCTTCTGCCGTGAAGGGGTGAGAATGGAAAGAAATGGACCATGTAAGGCTCAGCAAGCTGGTTGCCTATGCCCTCCGGCATGCTCCCCAGGAGTTCGGCCTGCGGCTCGATGAAGAGGGTTGGGCTCCGGTTTCCGATCTGTTGGCTGCGCTGCACCGCAGGGGCTGGAGCGATCTGGATGTGCGAGGCTTGCAGGAAATGATCCGGTCAGCCGAGAAGAAGAGGTTTGAAATGGCCGGGGGGAAGATCCGGGCGCTCTACGGGCACTCCCGCTCCCAGCGGGTTGTCAAGGAACCAGCTTTTCCGCCGGAGATTCTTTATCACGGTACCGCCAGGCGCTTTCTCCCCTCCATCAAGGAAAATGGCCTGCTGCCCGGAAGGCGGCAGTATGTTCATCTCTCGGTGGATGTGCCGACCGCCCTGGAGGTCGGCCGGCGGCATGACAGCAGGCCTGTAATCCTCAGGGTTTGGGCCCGCAGGGCGTGTGATGCCGGGGTCAAGTTCTTCCTGGGCAATGACCGGATATGGCTGGCGGAGGCCGTTCCTGCAGGGTATCTTGAGTTTCCACAAGGTTGATCCTACACCGCCTGCTGCCGGCCGGCTTGCGGTTGCGGAATTTCTCCCGTTTTTAGGCGCCGGCACCCTGCCCTCGTGCCCGGGACAATTGTGTAGTACTCTTAGCATACTTGAGAAAACGCTTTTTCGCAAGTCCAGGATTTCTATTTGTGCTGCGGGGAGGGAATGTCGTGGATGGCAGGAAGAGGCTTGTCCGGCTGCTGTTTGTGGTGCTGGCGCTGGTTCTAGGCGACAGGGCTCTTAATGTCTGGGCGGATTACGAGTGGTTCAAGTCCCTTGGTTACCAGGGAGTTTTCTGGACGCTGTTCTCGACGCGCTTTGTGGTGGGTGCCGCCGTTTTCCTGGTCCTCTTCGCCTTCTTCCAGCTCAACTTCAGATGCCTCCGGCGCTGCCTGCCGCCGCACCGGGTTTACGACCTCCACGGTGGCCGGATTTTGGCGGCGATGGTGAACCCCCTGCACCGCCTTATTACCTCCGATGCCGGCAAATATCTCTTTACCGTCTTGAGCGTCGCCTTATCCCTTATCTACGCCGTGAGCCTCGGCGCCCGCTTTGAGGTGATTCAGAAATTCGTCTATGCGGTGCCCTTCGGGCGAACCGACCCCATTTTCGGCCGAGACGCTGCCTTTTATGTCTTCAAACTGCCCTTTTACGAACTCCTTCAGTCGTCCCTGGCCTCGGCTTTTATTGTGGCGCTTTTTCTCTGCGCTTTTGTTTACCTTCTGCTGGCTTCGGGCGAATTTCTGCACGGGGGATGGCGTTTCTTTTCCCCGGTCAAGCTGCACCTAGGCTCTCTCATCGCCGGCCTCCTGGTTTTGAAGGCCTGGGACTACCACCTGTCCGTCTACCGTCTCCTCGTCGGCGGGAGCGGTGCCTTCCCCGGCGCCGGTTACACCGATATTCATGCCCGCCTCCCGGCATATCAGATTCTGGCGGTGCTGGCCGTGTTGGTCGCCGTTCTGGTCTTCGTCGGCATCTTTAAGGGGAGGGTTCTCCCGGTTGCCGCCGGAGCGGCCGTGCTGGCGGCGGCCTCCCTTCTTCTGGGTGCGGTTTATCCCGCCTTTGTGCAGAAATTTCAGGTGGAGCCCAATGAGTTCGCCCGGGAGGAGCCCTACATCGAGTACGGCCTTGACGCCACCCGCTTCGCCTTCGGGTTGGATGACGTCAGAAGCGTCAGTACGGCGGCGGCGGATGCCGGAGCAGGTGGGTTGGATGGGGAGACGCTGGAGAAGAGCGCAGGCCTCCTCCGCAATCTGCGCCTCTGGGACTTCCGCCCCCTGCAGCAGGTTTACAATCAGCTGCAGCAGCTGCGCCGCTACTACGTTTTTGCCGACGTGGACGTCGACCGCTACCGCCTGGGGGATCAATACCGCCAGGTGATGCTGGCGGTGCGGGAGCTGAACCAGGAGAATCTCCCCGAGCGCGCCGGAACCTGGGTGAACCGCCGGCTCCAGTACACCCACGGCTACGGGGTGGTGATGAGTCCGGCCAACGAGGTCACCGACGCCGGCCTTCCGGTGATGCTGCTTAAGAACATCCCACCTGCTGCCTCCTCACCGGAAATCGAGGTGAAGCGCCCGGAGATCTACTTCGGGGAGCTGACCGGCAACATGGTAGTGGTCAATACCAGGGCGGGGGAATTCAGCCACCCCTCCGGGGAAAGGAATGTTTACACCAACTACGAGGGGCAGGGTGGTGTCAGGCTCACCCCTATCAAGCGCCTGCTCTACGCCCTGCACTTCCGCGACTTGCGCCTGCTCCTAAGCTCCGAGATCACTCCCCAGAGCCGCATTCTCTACAACCGCACCGTTCAGGATGCCAGGCGCCTCGCCCCCTATCTCCGGTATGACGGGGACCCTTATCCGGTGGTGGACGGGGGGCGTATCTACTGGATCCTGGATGCCTATACGGTTGCCGGTCACTACCCCTACTCCGCTGCCAGAAATGGGATCAACTACGTCCGCAACTCGGTGAAGGTGGTTGTAGATGCCTACGAAGGGGATATTTCCTTTTACACCAGCGACCCCTCCGACCCGGTGGTCGGAACCTACAGCAGGATCTACCCCGGCCTTTACCGGCCTCTGTCGGAGATGCCTGCCGGCCTGCGAGCGCACCTGCGCTATCCTGAGGACCTTTTTAAGATGCAGGCGGACGTCTTTGCCGAATACCACGTCCGGGATGCCCGGGTTTTCTACAACAGGGAGGATGAGTGGGAGGTCCCTAAAGAGAAGTACTCCGATGCCAGCCGGCAGATGGAGCCCTACTATGTGATCATGCAGCTCCCCGGGGAAGAGGAGGAGGAGTTCCTGCTGATCCTCCCCTTTACTCCGATGAAGAGGGGGAATGCCGTGGCCTGGCTGGCGGCCCGCTGCGACGGGGAGCACTACGGTGAGCTCGTTCTGGACGTCTTTCCCAAAGATGTGCACGCCTACGGACCCATGCAGGTAGAGGCCAGCATCGACCAGGACGCCGACATCTCCGCCCAGCTTACCCTCTGGAACCAGCACGGTTCCCAGGTGATCCGGGGAAATCTGCTTACCGTCCCCCTGGCCGGCAAGCTCCTCTACGTCAAGCCCCTCTTTCTCCAGGCCGAGGAGAGCGCCATGCCGGAGCTGATCCGGGTGATCGCTTTCTACGACGGGAGGGTGGTTATGGAAAAGGATCTGCAGGGAGCGCTGGACAGGCTCTTCGGCCGGGCCGAACAGCCCCCGGAGCAGGGAGCCGCAACGCCGCAGGCTCCGGGAGATTCCTCCGCTCTTGCCCGGAGGGCCTGGCAGCTCTATCAGGAGGCCGGCGAGCGCCTCCGCGCCGGAGACTGGTCGGGTTACGGCAAGGCCATCGAGGAGTTAGGCCAGGTGCTGAAGGAGATGGCTGGGGAAACCGGCCGGTAGCCTGGGGTATTAATAATACCCGGCGGGATGAGGAATCATAAGTGGAAAAAGAGGGGTTGATCCATTTGGATAGCGGAAGGGCAAAGGAGATTGTGGAGTCGCTGGGGGTTGTTGAGGTGCTGTACAACGGTTTCCCCGTCTGGATCGAACGGCTGAACGGGGATACGGCAGAGGTGCGCTTTCTGGAAACCGGGGGGCGGCTGGAGGTGCCGGTGACGGAGCTGGTGGAAGGTGGGTCCCTCGGGGAAGAGGGGCCGGGCGGCCCATAATGCGGAAATATTCTTGGTGGGCTGTTCCGAATCTTAAAAAACAAGGGGTTGTGGAAAATTCGCTCCCGGGCAGGGGAACTCGCCCGGGAGCGAATTTTTTAAGAGCGACCTTAACGGCGTGTTCGGCCGGCAGGAAAGGGGTTGTCTCTCACGGCGCGGCGACCTTCAGGAGGTTGCTGCTCGTCCTTGACGGAGAAGCCCAGGCAGGAGGCCGAATCGACAAGGGATGTAGAGACGGGTGTTCTCCGGTTGCGGGGACGAAAAGCCGGTCGGCTGCCGGCGGACACAAGTTTTTGTTGTGAATTAAACTGAAGATCCAGGAACGAGCGGCAAGAGGGAACCGGAACGTATTCTCAGGGAAAGTCGAATAAAATGTATTTGGAGAAGGACTTCCCCCGCTCTGCCGAGAATTAATCTGCGGATTTCAGTTCCGCCGGATGGCTGGGCTGAAACCGAAAAGGGGCAGTTATATATTTACCAGAGGATGCTTGTTGTTGCAGGAGGGGTCGATAGGCTGTGGGTGGCTATCGGTTTCAGTCCGGGGTGTTCCTCGTCCTCTTTTCCGGCATCTGTTACGGTTTTATGCCGATTATCGCCATCTATGCCTACCAGGGCGGAGCTACGGCGACCACGCTGGCCTTTCTGCGCGCCGCGTTGGCGGCGGTTCTTTTTATTGTCTACCTGTTCTGGAGAGGCTTTCCGTCGAACGTTAACAGAAGGGCCGTTCTTATACTTTTAGCGGTTGGCGCCTTTGTGCAGCCCCTGGAGTCTTTCTGCTATGTGGCGGCCCTCCAGTACATCTCCGCCGGTCTGACCGTGCTCATCTTCTACACCTATCCAGCCTGGGTGGCAATCTGGGGTCTTCTTTTTCGCTGGGAAAGGCTGTCGCTGCGCAAGGGCATTGGGATTGCTGTTGCCAGCGCCGGTCTCGTTCTGGTCGTGGGCACCTCCCTGGGCCGGGTGAATGCTTACGGCGTCCTTCTCGCCATCACTGCCGCACTGGGCTGTTCTTTTTATGTCATCTTCTCCAAAAGGGCGATCAGGGATGTAGGCCCCCTTTACGCTTCAACCATCATGTCCGTCTCCACGGCTGTAACGCTGGGAGTCATCGGAGCCGCAGCAGGCGGCCTTTCCTTCGGGATGCAACCGCTGGGCTGGTTGATGGCGCTGCTCTGTGCGGTGGTCACCGTCAATCTTGCCCTCTTGGCTTTTCTGGCGGGGCTCAAGATCGTGGGTTCCACCACTGCGTCCATCCTCTGCATGACGGAGCCCCTGACGACGGTCGTCTTCTCCGCCATCCTCTTTTCCCAGCACCTGACTGCCAGCCAGCTCCTTGGCGGTCTGGTGATCCTTGCCGGCGCCGTCCTGGTGGTGAAGGGGTGACTACTGCTCTAAGGCGGCGATGACCTCTTCGTCGGTAGTCTGCCGAAAATCCTCGTAGAACTGCCCCACTGCGTAAAAGGCTGCGGGGGCGTGGAGGCAGATGAGGTCGTCTACGAGCAGGCGCAGTTCGGCGACGGCCTCCCTGGAGGCTACCGGCACCGCCAGGACGAGGGCCGCCGGTTCCTGTTTGCGGAGCGATTGCAGGGCGGCTTTTACCGTCATGCCTGTGGCAATTCCGTCGTCGATGAGGATCACCGTTTTCTCCCGGCAGTCGAGGGCGCCCCGCCCCCTCCGGTAGTAGCGGCTGCGCCGTTCCATTTCTTTCCTCTCCCGCTCGATCTGCTCCTGAAGGTCGCTCTTCGTTAAGTTCAACAAGGACAGGGCGCGTTCGTCGAAGATCACCGCACCGTCGGGAGCTGCTGCCCCTATGGCCAGTTCCTCGTTGAAGGGAGCCCCGATCTTGCGGGGAATTATCACGTCGAGGGGGGCCTGCAGGGCCCTGGCCACTTCTGCTGCCACGATTACTCCACCGCGAGGAATGCCAAGTACGAGCACATTTTTCCCCCTGTAATGAGTTAATTCTTCGGCCAACCTCTTGCCCGCATCCCTGCGGTCTAAAAAAACCAGCTTACTCACCTCCACAGGACAGCTGCCGGTTGCCGAGGGGCCAGATCCCGGAAGACCTGACGCCGGAGGCTGTTTTTCCGCCCCCTGGCCAGGCGGCAACTGCCCTCTCTTTTGAAACTATTGTAGCAGCGCCCGGCGGCCGCCTCAAGACTAAAACACCGGACTGTTGAGTCGGAAGTCGCTGGCCGGGGTGCCCTTCCCCGGGCTTCCTGCCAGGGCTCCCCGGGACCACTGCTGCTGCAGGCAGGCGGGGGAAAGAGCCGCCCCTTTATTGCATAAAGATTAGGGATCACCATTAAAGGGGGTGCTTCCTTTTGGAGCCGCTGGATGCTCTGCAAACCCTTATCTTCATGTCGGTGGTGGTGGAAGCATTGACGGCAATTTTTCGCCGCTTCGTCAGCAAGAAGGCCTCGGAACTGGTGACGATTCTGGTCGGGATCACCCTTTGCTGCGCCTACGAGGTGGGCATTTTCAGCAGCCTGGGGCTCACGACCAGCTATCCTCTGGTCGATTACTGCGTTTCCGGGATTATTATATCCCAGGGTTCCAACGCCTTATCCGGGCTTTTTCGCCTGCGCTACAAGTGAGCTCGTTGACAAATTTCCAGAAATCGGTTAAGCTAAGAGCCAGCATAATGCGGCGCCCTCCGGCTGTGGAAAGCGGGCAGGGGCTGCGGCGATCCCTGAATGCTTTCTCCAGGCTTTAGGGACAACCCGGCCTGCCTGTCGCCTATCGGCCGGGACGGGACGAATGGGGGGAGAGAGATGAATCTTCTCGACGGAATCATCCTTATTCTTCTGGCTGCAGGTGCTCTGAGCGGTTACCGGCGCGGGCTTATCGGCGCAGCAGCCTCTTTCTTGGGGTTCCTGGGAGGGATCTGGCTGGCCGGCCACTATTACATCCCTTTGGCCGGCATCCTGGAGCAGCGCCTTGGTTTGGAGGAGCTCTTCACCCGCATCCTCTTTCCCTTCTGCGCCGGAATCCCCGTCAGCGGTGGGGAGCCTCTTTTGAATCCTGTGCCGGGTGCGGATGTCCCCGGTTTTCCGCCTTCCCTCTGGGAACCGGTGCAGGCGTTGAATCTGGGCATCGGCGGTGTTGCCATCGCCCGCACGCTGGCTGACAGCCTGGTAAAGCTGTTGGCCTTCTTCCTCATCTATGCCCTGGCCTCCTTTACCCTGGGTTCGCTGGCGGGCTTCTTGGGCGGAATCTGCACCAGAATTGCCGGGCTGTTCCTGCTGGGGGGTGTGAACAGATTGGGAGGCCTGGCCTTGGGGCTGGTGACCAGCGCCCTCTTCGTGGCCGTTGCGGTGGGGATGCTGACCCCTTTCATCTTCGGTCTCACCCTGGGCCTACCGGCAGCCGAGGGGCTGCGCCAGGCGCTTCTCAACAACTGGAATGCCTCACTGCTAATACCTTATTTCACCAGAAGCTGGGGAGCGATCGCCTTGGTGCTGGCGCGCCTCTTTCGAATGGTCTAAACTGGCAGGAGGGCAGCCGAAGTGTTTCGCAGGCGGGCGGTGAGTAGTATAATAAGGATAAACCGGCGGGTAATCGCCAACCCCCGGGCCTGCCGGAGGCCGGCGGCTGCGGCGGCGAACCGGGCGTTCGGCTACTCCAGCTCTAAAACCGGTGGGCAAGACCCGGCGTTCCGTCCGGGAAGGAAGGCTTTTTTTAGCGATGAAGGAGCTGCACAATTTTTTGAAGACAATTTTTTGAAGGGGGCAGTCCTCGCCCTGAAAAAGGGGGGAGCACAAGGTGCCGAAAGAGCAAGAAACCATCAGATTGACCCGCTTTGCCCGCTACTCCGGTTGAGCGGCCAAACTGGGGCCGGGTGCCCTGGAGGAAATACTGGCCGGGCTGCCGCGCTTTGAACATCCCGACCTTTTGGTCGGCACTGGGATACCCGATGATGCCGGGGTTTACCGCCTGCGGCCGGATCTCGCCTTGGTGCAGACGGTGGATTTCTTCACACCGGTGGTGGACGACCCCTACTGGTTCGGCCAGGTGGCTGCGGCCAATGCCTTGAGCGACATCTACGCCATGGGGGCAACCCCCTTGACGGCCTTGAACTTGGTTGCCTTTCCCTCCTGCAAGCTGGGCCCGGAAGTGCTCCGCGCCATCCTCAAGGGGGGGTGCGACAAGGTGGCCGAGGCGGGTGCGCTGGTGCTGGGCGGGCATTCCGTTGAGGATGATGAGCCCAAGTACGGGCTGGCGGTGACCGGCGTCGTCCATCCCGCGGAAGTCGTCACCAACAGCGGTGCCTGCCCCGGGGATTTCCTCATCCTTACCAAACCGCTGGGGACGGGGGTGATGGTGACGGCCCTGAAGGGAGGCCTCCTCACTCCCGACGAAGAGAGGAAGCTGGCGGAGGTGATGGCCTTGCTCAACGCCCCCGCCGCAGAAGCCATGCGCCTGGTGGGCGTCCATGCCTGCACCGATATCACGGGATTCGGCCTGCTCGGACACCTGCGGGAAATGGCCGTCAACAGCGGTGTGGATGTGGAAATAGAGCTCGCTTCCCTCCCGCTGCTTCCAAAGGCGAAGAAGTTTGCGGAGGAAGGGCTGATTCCCGGAGGTGCCTACAGAAACAAGGAGTATCTCAAGGACCATGTGGAGATCGGCGGCCGGATCTCTCCTGCCGAGGAGGACCTCCTCTATGACCCGCAGACATCCGGGGGGCTGCTTATCGCCGTCTCCGGAGAAAAGCGGGAGCAGCTGCTTTCCGCTCTGCGGGAAAAAGGGGTTGCTTCCCCTCGTGCCGTCGGACGGGTTACGGGAAGGGGAAAGGGCAGGATTCTGGTGCGGGGGGTTTAAGGCGAGTCTTTTAAAAAAACGAGAGGAGGGAGTTGCCTTGTCGGAGGAAGGTGTGTTTGTGGATGCCCGCGGGCTTTCCTGCCCCCAGCCGGTGATCATGACCAGGAAAGCCCTGGAGTCGGCCGCTGAGGGGAGGGTGACGGCTGTCGTCGATAATGAAGTCGCCAGAGATAACATCGTGAAGATGGCCCGCTCGCTCTCCTGTGAGGTAGACATCGACAGGGCGGGGAGCGATTATTACATCCACATTACCAGGCCGGAGCACTTCTCCACCCGACTGCAGAGACAGGAAACACAACTCTTTGTGTTTTCCTCAGACTGCCTGGGCCGGGGGAGTGAAGAGCTCGGGCGGACCCTGATGAAGAACTTCTTCTATTCCCTGTGCGAGCAGGGAGGATTGGGCAAGGTCCTGATATTCTTAAACGGCGGGGTCAGGCTGACCTGTACCGGGTCACCGGTGCTGGATTATCTCATCGAGCTTCAGCAAGACGGCGCCGCCATTCTCACCTGCGGCACCTGCCTGGACTATTACCAGCTGCGTTCCAGCCTGGGTGTGGGCGAGGTCACTAACATGTACGCCATTGTCGAATACCTTCAGCAATGCCCCCGTGTTGTTTTTCTTTAACAACTGAAGGGGGATGGCTTCGTTGTTCTCAAGAGGGGAGCTCCCCGTTGAAAGGACGCTCTCCTCATATTTTCCCTTATCGTCGCCGGCTTCGCCTCGTGGAGAACGCCGTCCGGTGGTGCCGTGCCGGGAGCGGCAGGCGGCGCTTCGGATGCGCCGGTCAGCTCCCTAAACCCTCAAACAGGAAGGATTCTATTCTATAGACCACCATGCTGCCATCGGCGGCACCAACATAGGAACGAAAAAAGGGTTTATCCTTGTCGGCGCAGCGACCTGACGGAGGTTGTTACTCGCCCTTGACGAAGGAGCAGCAAACGGCAGCCGAATCGAGACAGGATGTCGAGATAGGCGACTCTGCGGCAGGGAAGGCGCATAGGAGCCGGTCGGCTGCTTATCTATCGACGAGTCTTAGGACGAGTTAAACCGAAAGATCCGGGAGCAAGCGCAAGGATAAACCGAAACGTATTTTCAGAGCAGACACCCATGCCGCCTCCGGCGGCACCAACAGAGTATGAAAATACTCGACGGGTCTGCCGGCGAGCGACCTATGGAAGGCCGGGTAACAGGACAGGCGAAGCGAGGATGACAGGTCGGGATGCGAGTACAGACACCTTGCGAGTTTCGATGGAATGGATTTGTAGCGAGGCCAAACGCTGCGATTGGCAGAAACAAATTCGTAACATGTAACGCAGCATCCAGAGCTGTCCCGAAGCGAGCCGTCGTCCTGTCCGGCCTGGAATCGGGAGTCAAGCGGTAGACCGGCAGGATATGCGATCTATTTTCATGACAGAGAAAAAAGCAAGACGGAAAGAGAAAGGTGAAGAGGATGGCACCGATGCGGTTTAGCCTCGGCGATGTCGTGCGCATGAAAAAACAGCATCCCTGCGGGAATGACGAGTGGGAGATCCTGCGGGTGGGGATGGATTTCCGCATCCGCTGCCTGAAGTGTGGGCGCCAGGTGATGATCCCCAGGGCGAAGTTCGAAAGGAGCGTCAAGGCCGTGGTCAGGGAGGCGCTCTCGGATGAAGAGTAGAGCTTAAAGCACACGCCCGGAGGTCTGCGAAGGGCTTTGATCTTCTTGTTCCCGGTTGCTTCTCATGGTATAATCTTTTAGAATTGTCCCTGCCCCTGCGGGGGCCATCAGTCCGAAGGGAGGTGGGAAGTTTGCGGCCTTATGAGATTCTTTTCATCCTCAAGCCGGATCTTGAGGAGGAGGCGACGACTGCCGCCATCGATAGGTTCGCAAACCTGATCCAGCAGAATCAAGGATCTGTCGAGCAGATCAGCCGTTGGGGAAAGAGGCGGTTGGCCTACGAGATCGCGGGCTACCGCGAGGGCTACTACACCCTGATCCTATTCCAGGGTGAACCGGCAACGGCAAAAGAGCTGGATCGGGTGATGCTCCTTACCGATGAAGTGCTGCGCCACATCATAGTCAGGCGCGATGCCGCATAAAAGCTGGCAAGGGGGAGGGGAAGGCATTGTTTCTTAACCGGGTGATCTTGATCGGCCGCAGTACTCGGGAGCCGGAACTGCGGTTTACCGGCTCCGGGACGGCAGTGGCCAATTTTACCCTTGCCGTAGACCGGCCGTTCCTGAATGCCCGTGGTGAGCGGGAAACCGATTTCATCAGGGTTGTGGTCTGGAGAAAGCTCGCTGAGACCTGCGCCAACTACATGGGTAAAGGGCGCCTGGTGGCCGTCGAGGGGCGCCTGCAGGTGCGTTCCTATCAGACGCCGGAAGGGCAGACGCGAACTGCCACGGAGGTTGTAGCTGATACGGTAAGGTTTCTGGATCGTGCCCGTGAGGGAGCTACAGCCGCCGGGCCTACCGGGCCGGAGGCGGCTCCGGAATCCGGAGAAGAGCCCGGCTTCCTGGACGATCCTGTTTTTAACGATGAGGGTTTCGGTATGGAGGAACCGCCGTTTTAATATTCGGATTTCAGGAGGTGTTATCTTGAAGCGCGAGCGCGGGAAGAAGAAAAAAAAGGTCTGCAGCTTCTGCGTGGAGCGTGTGGATACGATAGATTACAAGGATGTCTACAGACTGCGGAAGTACATTACCGAGCGGGGCAAGATCCTGCCGCGGCGGATTTCAGGGAACTGTGCCTATCATCAGCGCCGCTTGACGACGGCAATCAAGCGGGCGCGCAATGTTGCCCTGCTGCCCTTCACTGTGGAATAGTTCGGAACAAAAGAAAAACGGTTTGGTTATAAGAGGGAGTGTGCCGCCCCCTCTTTTGTTTTTCGCCCGGCATGTCTGCTGAGCCGGTGGGTTGAAAGAAACCCCCGAGTTTGTCGGTTGACCCCCGAGTTTGGACGAATCTACCTGGACAAAGGCTACAGCTACATCTTCGCCTCCCGCCTGAAGAGAATAAAGAAAAGCGTCCAAAAAGGACGTCTTCTCACCTGATGGTTATCTGGGAAAAAGATATTGCGCCTGCTGCGCATGAAACAACCGAACAATGTGATTGCTGCTGATGACTTCCATGATCAGGTAATGTAGTGGCAAAATGCGCGCTTTTTAAAAAACTTTTTTAGGTTTCATACGGGTTTGAGCAGGGTCATCTGATAAACTCAGGATTGTCAAGATATGATGGATTAAATTTTCACCCCCTTGGAAGCTAGATATTCCTTGATCTCCTGATGATCCCGGTAGTGTTCCCGGACAAGTTTCAGGTGCTCATTTATCAAGGAGATCCCCCTTTTCAAGAGGCGTGCCATAAGCTCAGGTGGAACACCGAACAAATACAAAATCAGGACTGCTTCGAAGGTTCCGATGTAGTTATCCACCGCCCGTGGTGAGTGATGAGTCATCCGGGCAATGTCTTTAACCGTGTAGCCCTGTAGATGCAGGCCGACGATCACATCCTTGTGTGTCATGCTTCTCCCGGCATCAAGGATAGTCCCCGGGGTGGGCACTACCAGGTTATGTTCCCGCTGCACGCTGCGAATCAATTCCGAGATGCGGGCAGAACTTAACTGGAAGATCCACTGCAGCTCCATCAGAGTCAAGAGGCCGTTCTGGCGGTAGGCCTCGAAGCAGACCCGCACGATACGCCTCTTAAGTTGCTCCAGGAATCCCGGCACGGTGTCCGGCTGCTGCTCAAGCTCCTCGGGCTTCCAGACGGTGATAATCACCGGCGTCAACTGCCTGAAGCGGGTACTGACGTCTTCCGAGAGGCGGGCGCTGACATGGGTCACGATGAGAGGCATCTCGTATGGCTTTAACTCCTTGGTTCGCGGGCAGCAGATGTGGCGCAGGGCGATCACCTCTTCCACCAACTGGCGGGCCACCACCCGCCCGAGCCCGGCCTCCGCCGCCACGAATTCTGTCAGTTCCTTGAGCACCCGCCCTGGTGCCAGCAAATCCGGCGCCTGCAGGCGGTCAGCAGGCAGGACTGGCTGAATTTGTTCAATCATGCAGTCCCAGGATGCCGCATCCGTCTTGCTGTAGGGCTGGATATCCTGGCACAGTTGATCAACATAGCTGGAGGGCCCTTTCTTACGCACCAGCGACCAGGGGTCGATGATGCGCACGAGGTCGCCCCGGCCGCCCTTGGGAAACCCCATGTGGTAACTTTGGAGGCAGCGCTCCAGGATCAGCTGCCTGGCCATGCCGAAGTCCCCGCCGCCGAGGATCGGATCCAGATACTCGGGGCAAAACAGAGGCAGGCGGGCCTGGCTCTGAGCCTTTTGCACGTACAGTTCGAAGGGCTTCACCCGCTCGATGCCCAGGACGGACTCCATCTCTTCCATGCGGCGGTTGATCTCTTCTACCAGGAGCCGGGCGACCAGCGACTCCTTGCCGAAGTCGTACCTGCGGGCCAGGTACTGCACCTGGTAGTTGACGAGAGTTCTTTCCACCAGCGGCCGGTAGAGTTCGCGGCGGTTCATCGCTTGACACCCCGCAGGCTTTTTTTTAGCTCGTCCTCGTGCAGTTCAAAAACTTTACGCAGGTGGTGTAGCCGGAAAGCGTATTCGGGGCCGGAGTATTCCTGAATCAACTCCAGATAAGTATTAATCAACTTAACTGATCGCCCGGTCACCCGCCGGATTAAGGGGACGGTCAGGCCGCGTTCGGACAGCACCAGCACTGCGGCGAATTCCTTGAGATAGTTCTCTATGGCCTCGTAGGAGTGCCCCGTGCGGGCGACGATCTCGGTCTCGGTATGCATCTCCAGATAGAGCTTGATGATCTTTTTGCGGTGAGTGACCCCGCGTCCGATATCGCACTCCATCCCCCTTAAGGGCACCGCCACGGCGGGGTGGGACCGCACCAGGCGGGAGATCGCCTCGGGGTGGATACCCAGCAGGTAGCCCAGGTCGGCATAGGTCAGGTAGCCCCCGGCGTATTTGGCCTGAGTGGCATAGCGCAGAACTTTCCGGAACTTGATATCGCTAAGGCGGTTTAAGTCCCGGTCCACATCCGGCGGCGGCACATCCTCCGGGTCTATTAGGGTAAGGCTCACCGGTACCAGACGGCAGGCCTCCAGGGGCTTGCCGGCCGGCTCGGTGCTGGCTACCGCCCAGTACACCACGTCCCCGTCAGGCCGGCTGTCGGAGAGGGCAGTCAGCATCTCCTCCGCTATTTCTCTCAAAGCCCTGGCCTTGACGGGTGACAGAGCAAAGTCCACCATGAGTTCATTCATGAAAGATGCCCAATCCCCGAAGGAAGGGGGTACGCCCGGCTCTTCCAAAAGGGGAAGCAGGGTCTTCTCCGGGACTACATGTACGATGGCCGCCCAGGCCTCCTCCTCGGGATCGCCCTGCTTAAACCTACCCTTTAGGATCGAGCGGGCAACGTGGGAAAAGCGGGACCACAGCTGCCGGAACGCTTCCCGGGATAGAGCAGCCGTTCGTCTGACTTCCGACAGGGACTCTCCATCCAGGTATCTGGCCAGCGCCCAGGCAGAGCGCAACATGCCACCACGCTCCCGGTCGACCCTGGGGAGACCGGCTACCGGTACCCACATTCCTTCCCGGCGCAGTCCCGCCAGGCGGCTCCTGAGGGAGGTGGGCGTGATGTTACAGAGCACGGTCAGCTGTTTGGCGCTCAAGAGGGCATCCTGGCGGTAGGCCTCCTCGATCAAGCGGAGGATGCGGCCAGCCTGCATGGTGGACAGCCCGAACTCCAGCTCCAGGTCTAAATCTTCAATGTCGTAGGGGGTGAGCCTGATCTTTTTCAGTGCTTTATGCTTTCGAGAAAAGGCATCCCGTCCGGACACGGCGTCAGACAGGATCTGATTCGGGCCCCGTATCCCCGGCTGATTGGAAATCCACCTGGAGGTCCGGTACCCCAGCAACCGGGCCTCGGTCTCGCTCATGCCGAGTTCCTCGATAAAACGAACGGCGAGCAGGCTCTCCAGAGTCTTCTTGCGGGCTGATGCCACCTGGTATTTCAGGCGTTGACGGTATTCCTTGGCTCTTCCCACCAGTTTGCCTCCTTAACCCTTTCTGAACCCCGGCCGCAGTCTAAACCTGCGGCAGGATCCCATACCTGGGAGTATTGGAGGATTCTTGATCTCATCTATTACTTCCTGCATCCGTTTCAGTTTCTGCATGTCCCGGAGGATATCTTGGATCTGCCTATAACGGTCTTCATCATAGCGTCCGAGTGATGAAATTACTCGTTGTCTGGGATACCCTCCGCTAACATAGTAGTTGTGAGCTATCTGCATGTAACGGAGATCTCTGACTCTTACAATGCGTATGAACATGGATCTTTTAATCCATCATATATCGGTTGAAGAAGTGTTTGTCAACAAAGCCAAGTTGTTCCTTTAAAGCGTACTGAAGGACTTGAGAGAAGTTTATTCCTTCTTTTTCGGCTGCGTCATTGAGCCACTTGGGTATAGTTAATGTTTTCTTGATCGCCCGATTTTGTGTCTCGTCACGAATAGGTTCTGTACGAGCCTGGATTAGGGTTACGAAGGCGCCAGGGCTTGCATCTTCCGGTAATTTTACTTCCACAGGGTTGGAAGGAACCGGAATTTCATCGCCGTCCTCCTCCATGCCATACAAGTGGAGAGCCATGGCTTCGGCAGCCATCTTTAATGCTTCGTCCAGAGTATCGCCTTCCGTTACACAACCGGGAAGGTCGGGAAACGTAACAGTGTACCCGCCATGTTCGTTGGGATCAAAAATCGCAGGATAAACGTATTTAGGCATCTATGCAAACCTCCTTTCTGCCGGGGCTTACTTAAGGAGCCCGGCCTGCTTAAGTATTGACTTGAATGTTTTTGGTGCTAGAGATTTTCTTGGGTGAGGGACGGTTACTTTGCCAGGTTTTGTTGGGTGTTTGAACTGATGATGACTTCCCGCGACCCCCACCAAGTACCAACCGTCCTCTTCAAGCAATTTGATTATTTCGCGGGAAGACAAGCTTTCATGATTGTCGCCTCTTCTTTCTGGTTCTATTATAGCACGTATAAAAAATACGTTTCAGTAAGAAATACAAGAAAAGGACCCTTATGGCTCAACAACTGGATGATGTTAATTTGAAGATCAACAACCATGGCCTGAATAACTTTTGTAATCAGTTGCCTGCCGTATGGCAGAAGTGGCAATGCCGGCGATGAGCAGAGTACGGGTGGATGGCTGTCTGCTGCCGGCATCAGGTGTTGTCCGGCCAAAAAAAGCCGACCGCCGGCCGGAAGACCGGTTTCTGCCTCAATTTGCGGAATATTCTCCTTGCGGCGGAACAAAAATACCAGCGAAAGACTGTTTCTCTGAAGCAGGAATCGAATGCTCGGGTGCCGAAGTTCTTAAGCCAAAATGAAAGCGGGGGATTGTGTGGAATCGAGTTTATACAAAAATTACAAGCGAAAGTTTTTCGTCGGTTTGGGGATTCTGCTGGCCTTGACCTGCCTGGCTCTGGCCAGATACAACATGTTGCTGGGGATATTCGGTTTTATCGTCACCCTGACGGGGATGTATGCCTTCTCCTATATGGACCGGCAGGAGGAAGCCGCCCGCGAGCGGGAGATCAAGGAGGAGGCGCTTTCTCTGGTAAGTGCAGAGGCTCCGGAGGAGAGTCCTGCCGCAGCCGCCATCAGCCTTGCCTTTCTGCAGGTCGACGATTACGATGAGGTCTTCCACAGCCTGCCCGATGAGCAGCGGCCGCTGCTGGTGGCCGCGGTTGACAAGTTTCTGCGGGAATGGGCGGCATCGCTCGGGGCCTACCTGCACAAGACCGGGAGGGACAGCTATACCCTCCTGTTGCCGCTTCAGGAGCTGGAAGCCCTGGAGCAGAAGGAGTTTTCCCTTTTGGATGAGGTGCGCAAGATCAACGTGGGGGACCATCCCCCTGTGACTTTGAGCATCGGTGCGGCCAGGGGTGTCGATGCGGGGAACCCCGCCCGGTTGGGGCAGCTTGCCAGGCAGGCCCTGAACCTCGCCATAGAGCGTGGGGGCGACCAGGCGGTCGTCAAAAGCCCGGAGCATACCTGGTTCTACGGGGGGCGCACCGAGGCGGTCGGCAAGCGCAGCCAGGTGCGGGCGCGGGTTACCGCCGCCGAACTCGACCGCCTCCTCAAGACGGCGAAAAATGTGGTGCTCATGGGACATGTGGGGATGGATTTCGACGCCCTGGGGGCGGCCCTGGGGCTGGCGGAGATCGCCGGCCATTACGGAAAACCCGCCAAAATTGTGATCGACAGGCAGGGGGGAGCTGTGGAGAGGCTCTTTTCCCTCGTTGCCGGGCACAACCCCGAGCTCCTCTGTGAAAAGGAGGATGCCGTTGAGCTTACGTCGCCTCAGACCCTGTTGGTCTTGGTGGACGTGCACCGCCCGCAGATGGTTATCTCACCGAAGCTTTTAAGCCGCGCCGGCTCGATCGTCGTCATTGACCACCACCGGAGAGGGGAGGAGTTCCCGGAACATGTTAAACTTTCCTACATAGTTCCGGCGGCCTCCTCCACCTGTGAACTGGTCGGGGAGCTGGCCCACTACTTCCCCGAGGAGATTCACTTTTCCTCGCTGGCTGCCACGGCCATGCTGGCCGGGCTGGTGGTGGACACCAAGAGGTTCACCTTCGGCACCAGCTCCCGCACCTTCCGGGTAGCGGCCTGGCTGCGGGAGGCAGGGGCTGCCCCTGCGGTGATCAGGGAGCTCTTTACCGATACCCTGGAGGTCATGCTCTACCGGGCGAGGATTTTGCAGAGCGTTGAGATCGTCGGGGGGAAATACGCTGTAGCCGGAAATGACGAGCCCTTTGCCGGAGCGCAGGTGGCGGCATCGCGCGCCGCCGACAATCTGCTGGAGATCGCCGGCGTTACCGCCTCTTTTGTGCTCTATCCGGTCGAGGGCGGGATGAGGATCAGCGCCCGCTCCACCGGAGCGGTCAACGTTCACCGGGTTATGGAAAAACTGGGGGGCGGTGGGCACTTCACTGTGGCGGCGGCCTTCCTGCCGGACGTCGGGATGGAGGAGGCGCGCCGCAGGCTCTTGAATATCTTGCATGCGGAGCTGGAGGAAGGGCGGTGAAATCCATGAAGGTTATCTTGCGGGAAGACGTTAAGAATCTGGGGAAAAAGGGGGATATCGTCGAAGTATCGGAGGGGCACGGTCGCAACTACCTGATCCCTCGCGGCCTGGCGGTTCCGGTTACCCGGGGGGTGCTGAAGGAAGCCTCTCTGATCGCCGACGGCCGCGCCAAAAAGGAAGAGCGCCTCTTGAAGAACGCCCGGGAGCTGGCCTCCCGGCTTGATGGGATGACCGTAACCCTGCCCGCCCGTGCCGGTGAGGGTGGGAAGCTCTACGGAGCGGTGACGAGCCGGGATATCGCCGCCGCCCTGGAGCGCCTTCTCGGCCGGAAGGTGGACAAGAAGAAGATCGAGCTTCCCGAACCCATCAAGGCCCTGGGAGTTTTCCCGGTGCAGATCCGGCTGCACCCGGGTGTTCAGGTGGAAATACGGGTCAACGTAGTTGCTGCTGATTCCTGAAAATTCCGTTTGTCGCAGGAGAGGGGATAGGAGATGCCAGGGGGATGCAAAGAGAAGAATTCTGCCTGGGAAGAGGAGAAGAAAGCCGGTCGACGGGGGTTCAAAAGGAGCGAGATCAAGGGGCGGGTCGCTGCTCTCTACCAGATACTGGCGGACGTCTACGGTTCGGAAAGGCTTATTCTCAGGGCCAGCAAGCTGGGAGTTCTCAAGGCCATGCGCTCCAACATGGTGGGGGAGCAGGTGCTGGCCCTTCAGAAGCTCATCCAGGGGGATCCCACCATCAGCCGGGCACCCCTGATGAAGGATATACCGGAGATCCTGGATGATCTTGAGGATACCCTTGCCCAGATGATGGCCCGGCGGGTTGTCGAGGAAGACCTGGAGAGGAAGATTGCCGAGAAACTCCAGGAGCGGCAGGATCAGTACCTGAACGAGATGCGGGAGCAGCTGCTCAAGGAGAAAGGAACGCCGGAGAACGCCGCTACCCTAAAAAAGCTGGCCGTCCTGGAAAAAAAGAAGCAGGTGCATCTGAACGAATCGATCGGTGCTGTGCTGCGGCCGCGCACCCCGGAGGAGATCATCGGGCAGGAGCGCGCCTTAAAAGCCTTGATCGCCAAGCTGGCCGCCCCTTACCCTCAGCACATCCTGCTCTACGGCCCCCCGGGCGTAGGGAAGACCTCTGCCGCCCGCATCGCCCTGGAGCACGTCAAGTCTCGGGGAGACAGCATCTTCCAGCCCGATGCTCCCTTTGTCGAGGTGGACGGGACCACCCTGCGCTGGGACCCCCGGGACGTCACCAACCCCCTCATCGGTTCGGTGCACGATCCCATTTATCAGGGGGCGCGGCGTGAGCTGGCGGAGAGCGGGGTCCCCGAGCCGAAGCCCGGTCTGGTTACCGAGGCCCACGGGGGGATTCTGTTTATCGACGAGATCGGGGACGTCGATCCGATTCTCCAAAACAAGCTGTTAAAGGTGATGGAGGACAAGAGGGTCTACTTCGATTCTTCTTATTACGAACCGAACGACCCCAACATCCCGGAATACATCAAGAAGCTCTTTGAAGAAGGAGCGCCCGCGGACTTCGTTCTCATCGGGGCGACCACCCGCTCCCCGGAGGAGATCAGCCCTGCCTTCCGCTCCCGGTGTGCCGAGATCTTCTTTGACTGCTTAACACCAGAGGACGTCCAGAAGGTTTTACACCAGGCTGCCCGCAAGCTGGAGGTGGCTCTCGAACCGGGGGTTGCCGAATCCATCAGCGATTATACCGTAGATGCCCGCAAGGCGACCAACGTCCTGGTGGATGCCTATGCCGTCGCCCGCTATCGCAGGGGCGGCACCGGCAAGCGTATCCTGGTGACCATGGAGGACCTGCAGGAGGTTCTCCAGGTGAGCAGGATGACACCCCATGTCACCACCCATGCCGCTGCCTGTGGGGAGATCGGGAGGGTGTTCGGCCTGGCTGTCTCAGGTTTCCTGGGGACGATCATCGAGATCGAGGCCGTTGCCTTCCCGGCGCGGGACTCCCGGCGCGGCATCGTCCGCTTCAATGACGCTGCGGGGACGATGGCCAAGGACTCGGTCTTTAACGCCTTGGCCGTCTACCGGAAGTTGACCGGGAAGGATGCCGCCGACTACGACATCCACGTCAACATTGTCGGTGGGGGCAGGGTGGACGGCCCTTCCGCCGGAGCCGCCATTTTTCTCGCCATTTACAGCGCCATCGAAGGGGTTCCCCTGCGCCAGGATGTGGCGGTGACCGGAGAGCTTTCCATCCAGGGTCGGGTTAAGGCAGTAGGCGGCATTTCCGAGAAGATTTACGGCGCCCGCCAGATCGGGGCGCGCAAGGTTATCGCTCCCGCCGAGAACACAAGGGATCTGCCGGGGGAACTCTGGGGGATCACCGTTGTCGGTGTCCGGAACATCGACGAGGCCCTTCCCCATGTTCTGTTTTCCGGTGAACGCCCGGAGGGTGCCTGATGGAGCTCTTAAACCGCATTCCTCCCCACAACCTGGAGGCGGAACAGGCCGTTCTGGGAGCCCTGCTCATCGCGCCGGAGAGCCTGGCGACGGTGGCGGAGATATTGAGACCGGAGGACTTCTACGGAGAGGGGCACCGCGCCATCTACCTCACCCTTAAGGAGATGGCCGAGGCCGGCCGGCCCATCGACCTGTTGACCGTAACCGAGGAACTGCAGGGGAAGGGGCTGCTGGAACAGGTCGGGGGGGCGACCTATCTGGCCACCCTGGCCGGGGCGGTTCCCACCGCCGTTCACGTGGAGTACTACGCCGGGATTGTGGCGGAAAAGGGGCTTCTGCGCTCCATCATCGAGGCCTGTACCCGGATCGCCTCCCAGGGGTATGAGGAGGGAGCCGAGAGCGAGTCTCTCCTGGACGAAGCGGAACGGATGCTCCTCAGCCTGGGGGAAAGGCGCCAGAGCAGGAGCTACCGCTCCATCAGGGAGCTGCTGGTGGAAACGCTGGAAAAGATCGAGCAGCTTTACCAGAGGAAGGGGAGTGTGACCGGTTTGCCCACCGGCTTTACGGAGCTCGACCGGATTACCTCCGGACTGCAGCCCAGCGACCTCATCCTGCTGGCCGCCCGCCCGTCCATGGGAAAAACCTCTTTGGGGCTCAACATTGCCCAGAATGTTGCCGTCAAATCCGGCGTACCGGTGGGGATCTTCAGCCTGGAAATGTCCGGGGATCAGGTGGTGCAGCGGCTTCTCTGCTCCGAGGCCCTGGTGGACCAGCAGCGCCTGCGCACCGGGTTCCTCCAGGAAGACGACTGGCCGCGGCTGCTGAAAGCCGCCACCAGGCTGGCGGAGGCGCCCATCTTCATCGACGACACCCCGGCCATAACCCTGCTGGAACTGCGCAGCAAGGCCCGCCGCCTGAAGCTCGAACACGGTATCGGCCTGTTGGTGGTCGACTACCTGCAGCTCATTCAGTCCGGGAGGCGGATGGAGAACCGCGTCCAGGAGATCTCCGAGATCTCCCGGCAGCTCAAGTCTCTCGCCCGGGAGCTGGACGTTCCGGTGCTGGCCCTCTCCCAGCTCAGCCGCGCCGTGGAGCAGCGGGGGGGTGACCGCAGGCCTCTGCTCTCCGACCTGCGGGAGAGCGGGAGCCTGGAGCAGGACTCCGATGTGGTCATGTTCATCTACCGCGATGATTATTACAACGAGGATTCCGAAGAAAAGGGGGTTGCCGACATCATCATCGCCAAGCAGCGCAACGGCCCGGTCGGCACCGTCAAGCTGGCCTTCCTCAAGGAGTTCACCAAGTTCGTCAACCTGGAGAGGGAGGAACCCCCCGCTTTCGGTGGGGAGAGGGATTACGGGATTGAGCCCGAGGAGGATTGAGCCGCCGGGCGCCGGGGGTTTTGTGAGAATCCTTGCCGGCCACTACCCCCCTGGTGTTAAACTGAGGGTAGAAACGGTGCAAAGTGTAAAAGGCGGGCGCCGAGGACTTCCAGGTGTACGAGCTGGAGAAACAAAACGAAAGTAGGGGGTGGGAACTTGGACATCCAATCGCTATGCCAAAAATTATCGCCGGTTTTTGAATCTTACGGGGTTTCGTGCTGCTATCTTTTTGGTTCGCGCGCCGGGGAAAATTATTATCATGATAGCGACATCGACCTGGCAGTAGTATTTGATAACTATTCCCCCGAAAAACATAACCTGAATCTGGAAATAGAAATCCAGGATACGGTATCAGAAATTTTAGCGCCGCTGGAAGTGGATCTTCTGTTTTTACAAAAGGCTCCCATCTACCTGAGGTTTACCGTTATTAAAAACGGCAAAGTCATTTATTGTTCGAATGAAGATTTCCGTACCGATTTTGAGGATATAACGATAAGAGATTACCTGGACTTTAAACCCGTTCTGGACATGTATTACCGGGAAATGGCAGAGGAGTTAATAGAAAAAAACGGCGGGAGGATTTGAAGCTTGATTAATAAAGACTTGATTCGCAACCGCATCGACCTTATCAACCGCTCGATAGCCAGGCTGAAAAGAATGGCGGCTCTGTCCAGGGAGCAATTTTTGGCTGATCCCGATAACTTTGCCATTGCGGAACATCACCTGCGCCGGGCACTGCAAAGCCTGTTTGATGCCGGCAGACACATCATCGCCAAGCAGGGACTGGGGCATCCGGTTGATTACCGGTCGATCATTTTGACCCTGGGCAGGGAAAAAATTATCCCCCCGCAATTCGCGGAAAGGATCAAAGGCATGGCCGGATATCGCAACCGCCTGGTGCACGGTTATGCGGAAGTAACGCCGGAAGAGATGTATAACGTCATTCAAGAGAGACTCGATGATTTTGAAGAGTTCTGTTTCCACATTTTAAAATACACAGCCAACACCTAGACCCCGCCGGGCGTCCCGATCCTGCCGGGAAGGCTAGGATTTCCGCTCGTATTGAAAGCCCCTGACCAGGACGATGGGGGTGCCGGCGTCGGCTGAGCCGGCGACCAGGTCGGCCAGTGTGCCGATGATGCTGGTGAGGCTTCTGGGAGTGGTGCCAAGCTCTTCCTTTGTCGTTTTCCCCTGTCTGTTCTTCAGGTACTCGAGGATCTCTTCTTTGGTGTAACCCTGTTTGTACAGGGTATCGACGACGAGTTTCAGTTTAGCTCCCTTGCGCAGTCCGGCCTCTTTCAGGCCGCTGCTTACCCCGATGGCCGGATGGGGATCGGCCAGTTCGTAGATCCCCGTGTCGGGGTCCTTGTAGGCGCCGTCTCCGAAGATCAGGACCTCTACCTCTTTGCCGGTCACGGCCCGGATCTTGTCTTTGATCTTCTCCGCAGTACCGTTGGGGTCTTCCGGCAGTAGCTTTAAAATACCCCCCTCAAAGTCGGAGACGTTGGAGCCGATCACTCCCCAGGGTGGGGGGCCTACCTCCTGGATGGTGATTACCGGAACCAGCGCCCCAAAGGAAAGGAACAGCTCCCGCAGTTTTTCCCGCTCGTGAACCGCCCCGATGCAAACGCCGTCGATGTAGCCCAGATTGTAGATCTTGAAGGGGTTGTTGGTGAAGATGATCTCCCCGCTCGCTCCCCCCTCTGCGATCATGCTGAGGTAGAGCTTCCGGTAATCCACCTCGGTTATCGGGTGGGTGAAGCTGTTGTTCCCCAGCTCGCCGGAGAAGATCACCTCCGGTTCATGGTAGCTGGGGAGCAGGGCGGAGAAGTCCAGAGTTTCGGGCTCGACCTTGCCTTGCTCCAGATACTCGTCGGCATCCACGATGCTCAGCCTGTGGTGCTCCAGAGCGACGGCGATCGCCAGGGCGCACTCTGCTTCAGGGACGTCCTGCCGGATGCCTGTGGCCTTGCGGGCGGCCTTTTGCAGATCGGCAAAGGTCACTTCGGCCACGGCGATCCTCCCGTCCGGCATCCTCACCGTGAGGTCGGCGATGCCCTTTCCCGTAATCTTGCGGATGCTGAGAATCTGGTAGCCGATCTCCTGCAGCTTCAGGGCGGCGATGATCTCCCTGATCAAAACGTTGAGCATGGGGGTGTTCCCTCTGGCTTCGTACAGGCTCTGCAGGGTCTTTTTCAGCTTCAGGCGCGTCGAGGCGAACTCCTCATCGATCACCTGGTTGCCGACCTCGTCGAAGGGAATGGGGAACTGGACGATCACCTTCCCCCCTCTGGTTGCCATGGCGATGGCCTTCAAAATCAGTGCAAACCGGTTGCGGCTGGCGATCGGGCTGATCATGGCGACGGTGCTGCCCGGTTTCAAGTTCAGCTTCTGGCGGATGTCCTCGGCCAGCTCGGTGCAGCTGACGTAGCGGTTCTGCGACCTGGCGACGACCGCTTCGGTTACGCAGACGATGTCCCCGTCGGCTGCTATCTCCCTGACAGCCTCGGCAGTGATCGAGGCAATGTCGTCATTGGGCACGATCAATCCGATTTTCAATCCTATGGCTGCTACACCGGTGTTTGCCGGCAGAACTAATTTTTCCATCGTTTTTATCCCTTTACATTAGTTTTGTTGGAAGTTCCACAGAAAGCATTATAACACTCTTTAAAACGAGAAATAAAGGGGTGGGGGGCGTCCAGTTTATGAAACATCAGGCCCGCTTCCGCTCGGCATGGTACTCCTTTTGGAGGTGCTCCGCCCAGAGGGTGTCGGCGACCCGCGCCCACTTTTCGGCTGCCGGAGCCGTTTTCGCACAGAGCGTCTCCACATCCTCCGGTGCCTTCATATCGGTGGACTGCGCCCCCGATTCCTTGACCATAGAGATCAAGGCCTCGGGATTGTCCAGCAGAGGACAGGGGCGCAGGTGGTTCTGGTTGAAGGGCTGGTTTCTCCGGTAGGCCATGAAGAGCGGAGAACGCAGCGCCTCCAGCAGCGAAACCTCGTGGATGTTGACGTTGGAGTAGTGGACGAAGGCGCAGGGCTCCACATCCCCCGCCGAGTTGATGTGCAGGTAGCGGCGCCCCCCGGCGATGCACCCGTTGGTAAACTCGCCGTCGTTCCAGAAATCCATGATGAAGATGGGCTTGGTTTGACGGATTTCCCGGACGCGCCGGTACATGTAAGCCCGCTGTTCGGGGGTGGCGAGCAGATCGGTAACGGCGTCTTTGCCAACGGGGATGTAGGTGAAATTCCAGGAAAAGCGGCACCCGTGCGCAATCATCTCATCGACGAATTCATCTGAGCCCACACTTTCCGTGTTGTAGCGGTGATAACAGGTTGAATAGCCGAAGAGAAGCTTGTGGCGGCGCATGCGTTCCATGGCCTCAATGACCTTCTTGTAGGTGCCTTTGCCGCGGCGCATGTCTGTGGCTTCCTCATCCCCTTCGATGGAAAACGCCAGGGCGAAGTTGCCCACGCGCAGCAGCTCCTCGCAGAACTCATCGTCTACCAGGGTTCCGTTGGTGAAGGCGGAAAAATAGCAGTCCTGATGCTCTTCGCAGAGGCGGATGATGTCCCGCTTGCGCAGCAGGGGTTCGCCGCCGGAGAAGATGTAGAAGTAGATGCCCATTTCCTTCCCCTGACGGCAGATAGAGTCCAAATCTTCGTAGGAGAGGCTGCTTTTGTTTCCGTACTGGGCGGCCCAGCATCCGGTGCAGGAGAGGTTGCAGGCGCTGGTGGGGTCCATCAGGATTGCCCAGGGAACGTTGCAGTCGTAGCGGGCCTCCACCGCCCTGGCGCGGGCTGCCCCGTCGAGATAGCTGTTGATGAAGAAGTTTTCTACAAGCTTTACCAGAACCTTCCTGTCGACCTCCCGCAGCAGGTCCTCTACAAAGCGGCGCCAGAGACTGTTTTCATCCAGAAGGATATCCCGCACCGCGCGAATCTGAGGGGTGTGCAGATGCCCTCTGTCCAGTTTTTCGGCCAGATTGAAGGCCTTGGGCAGCTTTTTCAGGGAGTCGTTAACCAGATAACGCACCAGCAGGTGAACCGCAGCTTTTTGAAGTTTGTTCATCATGCTCCCTCCTTGGTAAATATTGAAGAGGAATCTACGACAAGGGGGTTTCCCCATTGGTGCACGGCCACAGCAGAAGCCACCTGTTAACTAACCGGTAGGTTAAAAACCTGCAACAAAGGGCGACAGGGCTTGCCATTAAAATTAAACACCCGTTGGAGGGCTTCTGAGCAAGATCTCTTTGTTGGAAACCAGTGATGCGACGAGAATCTCGAAGGAACGCAGGAAAGCGCTGCGCAGCTCTTGATCGTTCAACAAACTGATCTCTTTGATGTCATCGTAATAAGCGGCAAAGCAGACGAGAGGGAAAAGTGAAAAAAATACCTGGAACAAGATCATGTCGTGGGAATAGCTGAAATCGCTGTCGGCGTCGGAGATGGTTCTGAAGATAGAATTGTCATTGCTGCTTTTAGTCAAATCCACGAGTCTGAACAGAGCATTTTGATGTTTGCCGTTTTTCAGCGACTCGAGCATCAGAATGCGGATGATGGCTTTATTCTCAAGAGCATAATCGAGCAGCCTCTCGTAATAGATGTGAACATTTTGCAGAAAGCATTCTCTTGCTTCCTCATTGGCAAAGCGCAGGCGGTCAGGCTCGATATCCAAGTGCCCCTCTTTGATCATTTTGATAATGCTTACCTGAATAAAGTTCATAGTGATTGTGGTGACACTATCGAAAAGTGAATGCACTAAATAATCCAAAATATCCTCTTTGTTTTTAAAGTAATAATAAATCAGCGCTTTGTTTACGTTTGCGGCGCGGGCAATTTCATTGACACGGGTGGCGTCAAAACCTTTCTCCGAGAATAACTGTATAGAGGCATTAACAATTCTTTCTCTTGTCTCATTATTGCCGTTGTTTTCCTTTTCCAAAGAAATCATCCCTTAACTAACCGGTTGTTTAACAACATTATAATTTTTTTTGTCCTGTTAGTAAACCCCAGGGAAGTAGTGTGGATTCGAATGCTCCAACTCCCGCACATTTCCCGGCCAATTATATAAATCAAAGTGCCTACCGCCGGAAGAAGTTCGAGTTCTAGTTCTGCCTTTAGAGATAGCAGCCCCCCCTTTTTTGATACCCCTTCTCACTATGAGGAGGGGTATTGTGTGAATGGCCGTCGTTGACACCCGCGGTGCCTTCTGCTAAGATGTAATTGCTTTGAAACAGGTTTTTTCAACGGCTTTACGCTTTTGCGATTTTGCCCGGTAAAAGGGGGATGCGCGTTTTTGTCGAAGTACGACTGCATCATCGTGGGCGCCGGCCCTGCTGGCATTTTCTGTGCTCTGGAGCTGGTGCGGAGCAATACCGGCATGAAGATCCTGATGCTGGAGAAGGGGCGTGATCTCCCGGAAAGGGTCTGTCCATCCCGGGAGAAGAAAGCCCCTTGTTTTGGTTGCAACTCCTGTGCCGTCGTCTCCGGATGGGGCGGCGCCGGCGCCTTCAGCGACGGCAAGTTGGCTTTATCCACAGATGTGGGGGGGATGCTCGGGGAGTATCTGGACCGGCGCTCCTTTGAAGAGGGCATTAAGTATGTCCACGACATCTACCTGGAGTTCGGTGCCCCGGAGAAGATCTACGGCCTGGAAAGGCAGGAGGAAATCGAGCTTCTGCAGAAGCGCGCCGCCCTGGCGGGCTTGAGGCTGGTTCCTGCTCCGGTAAGGCACATGGGAACGGGGCGAACCCAGAAGATTCTCCAGAGGATGCAGGATTACCTGAAGGAGAAGGGTGTCACCGTCAAGACCAGGTCTCCGGTAGCCTCCATCCTGGTGGAAAGCGGGGCGGCCGCCGGTGTGGTTACCGAAGAAGGGGAGGAGATAGCCGCCCGTTATGTGGTCTGCGCGCCCGGGCGCCACGGGGCGGAATGGCTGGTCAAGGAGGCCCTGCGCCTGGGGCTGGAGACGACCATCAACCCGGTGGACATCGGACTGCGGGTGGAACTGCCGGCCGCGGTGCTGGAGCCGCTCACCGATATCACCTATGAGGCTAAATTCCTCTTCACCTCCCCCACCTTCGAGGACAGGGTACGCACCTTCTGCATGAACCCGTACGGAGAAGTGGTAATGGAGAACACCGACGGGATCATTACGGTTAACGGGCATACCCACGCCGAGTACAAAACCGAGAACACCAACTTTGCTCTGCTGGTCAGCAAGACTTTCACAGAGCCCTTTAAAGAGCCGATCGCTTACGGGAAGTACATCGCCAGCCTGGCCAATATGCTGGGAGGTGGGGTGATCGTCCAGAGGCTGGGCGACCTCATGCAGGGCCGCCGATCCACTGCCGAGCGCCTTGCCAAGGGGATGGTCGTTCCCACCCTCCAGGAGGCGACGCCGGGGGATCTCTCCCTGGTGCTTCCCTATCGCCACTTTCTGGCCATCATCGAGATGCTCCAGGCAATGGACCAGGTGGCGCCCGGTGTCTACTCCCGCCATACCCTGCTCTACGGAGTGGAGGTCAAATTCTACTCCTCCCGCCTCAAGGTCAGTGGAGATTTGGAAACGGGACTGCCCAAACTCTTTGTTGCCGGAGATGGTGCCGGGATTACCCGGGGTCTGTCGCAGGCCTCACTGAGCGGTGTCGTTGCCGGTCGGGCGATCGCCAGGCGTGTTGCCGGGGAGCTGTAGCTTATCTAAGGGAGGAATGTAACAGCTCCAAGAAACTGAACTATTCTTGACTATACTTGACTATATTGTTACCATAGAATTATGGAACTATTATCCATTGGAGAAGCAGCGAAGAGATTAGGCGTACACCCGAACAGGCTCCGGGCGTGGGAGAAACAGGGATTGATCAAATCTATACGGCTTCCCAGCGGCCAGCGGAGGTACCCGGCGGAGGAAATCAACCGCATTTTAGGGACGGGGGGGATAAAAGCGGAGCAAGACGCGGTTGTCCTCTACGCCCGGGTGTCCACGAAGAAGCAGGCCGACGCAGGAAATTTGGAGCGGCAGATGGAAAGGCTGCGGGCCTACGCACAAGAAAAAGGCTACCGGATCGTGGGAGAGCATTTAGATGTGGCTTCGGGTTTAAACCAGAACCGCAGGGGCCTAGAACGGGTGCTGAAAATGGCCGAGCGGGGCGAGTTCAAGAAGCTACTCATCGAGTACCCCGACCGGCTGGCGCGGTTTGGATACGCCTATCTGGAGCGGCATTTGAAGCACTGCGGCGTAGAAATAGAAGTCACGTCACAAAGAGAGCCGGTGGACGCCCACACGGAACTGGTGCAGGACCTTTTGACCATCGTGACTTCTTTTTCGGCCCGGCTGTACGGAGCCAGGGGCGGCAGGAAGGTCCGGCAGGGTTTTCGGGAGCTGATTGAGGATGCGGAAAAGGCACAAAAGGGAGAAGTTTAGCGTGACGGTGTGCGGGGAGTTCTTCCCGGAGAGCTATCCCGCTTTCCGGTCTCCCAGGCGGTCCCGCGGGGAGGAAGACCCCCTCGAGACCGAGCTGCGCCTCTTCTGTGCCTGCATGCGCTGGGCTTTCTGCCGGCTTTTGGAGGGCGCTTCCCGCGACGAGGTCAAGAGGAAAGGCCAGGAGCTCTTCGGCCTCAACTCGCGGTACGTAGACGACGCCAGGCTGAAGGCGCAGGCTGTGCTGGACTCCCAGAAGGAGCTTCTGGAGCTGGAGATTGAGGAGACGGAAAAGAAGCTGGGCCGGGCGAGAAAAAAGCTCGGCCTGGCTATGAAGAAGCCGGCGAAGGCAGAAGAAAAAGGTGCCCCTCCAGAAGTTATTGAAAAGCTTCACCTTACGGTCAAGGGGCGGAACAGCCGGGTAGCGTCTTTAGAGAAGAAGCTGGCCGAACTGGAGGCCCACCGGGAAAACGGCACCATACCCAAGGTCGTCTTCGGCGGCAGGAAGCTGTGGAAGAGGGTCTGCAAGGGCCGGGCTTCACGCGAAGAGTGGCGGGCTGCCCGCAGAAACCGAATCTTTTCCCGGGGAGACGAGACCAAGGGCGGCAACCCGAACGTTAAGGTGACCTACAGAGAGGGGGAGTTCCGCCTCGCGGTGACCATCTCCCACCTCTCGGAGAGAACGGGCGAAGACGCCCTCGGCCGCCCCAAGATGAGCCGCGCTCCCAGGGTGGAGGGCAGGCTCTGGCTGCCCGAAAAACACAGAGATTTGGTGCGGATATGGCTAGCCGTGGGGCTGCCCTACACAGCAGAGCTCATACGCACCTTGGAAGGCCGCTATACAGTGCATCTGACGTTTGACCTCGGCGGGATACCGGAGCCCGACTTCAGCCGGGGCTGTCTTGCCCTGGACACCAATCCTGACGGAGTAACCTTGTGCAACGTAAGCGCTTCAGGCTATCCGGAGCCCTGGCCGGAAGGCTTCAGCATTCCCTACCCGAGCAACTTAGGGAAGTACGAAGGGGAGTTCCAGATCATTCCTTACCCGAACGGCTTCCTCTACATCAGGATACCCGAACTGGCCTACGCTTCCGGCTTCCGGCGTGACTACCTAGCAGGCGTCTTAGCCAAAGCAGTGGTGGACACAGCCCTCTCTTTGGGCAAGCCCATTGCCTTGGAGGATTTGGACTTCGGCAGAGACAGGCTGGGAACAAACAAGAAGTTCAACCGCATGGCTTCCAACTTCCCCTTTGCGAAGATGGTGGAAGCTGTATGCCGGAGGGCGGCCAAAGAGGGGTTATCTTTCAAGCTCGTGCCAGCCCGGCACACGTCCACCATAGGTTACTGGAAGTACGCCGAGCGCAATGCCGTTCCCGTGCACTGCGCGGCGGCACTGAGCATAGGCCGCCGGGCGATGGGCTTCAAGGAACGGGTGACGGAAGAGCTAAAACAAAGACTGGCCCAAATCAAGCGGGGCCTGGCCCAACAGGTCAGCCCTGATAGACCGAGGGAAGGAGAAGGGATGACCCGCAGGGTTAAGGCTATCCTCGAGCGGCTGGACGAGGAAATTCCTCTACACAACGGTCTCACTTTGAAGCGGCAGGAGGCGTTTTACTCCGTCTGGCACGACCTCAGGGAACTGGCCCTAACCTTGCGGTGACCCCGTTTAGCCGGTGTCGGACAAACCGGTAGGCGTCCTAACAGGACGCGGGAGGCGGGCTTGTCCCCCGCCGGGAGGCCAACACAATCCGTGCGGAAGCCGCGAGCTTCCCCGCCGCTAGGCGACCCGTGCCGATTGTGCCCTCCCGGCGCAGCACTCCCGTCCGGGTGGGACTCCCGGGCCGAGGCCCCCCTGTCGCCCTGCACCTCGGGGGCAAATCAAGTATCCGAAAGGAGGCGAAAGCCTGGTCTGGGGGCCGGCTTGGCTGGAAATAAAAACAGTCATGTTTTTTGAACCAGGAAAAAGAATGTCTGGGGTTGTCATCGTCGGAGCGCAGTGGGGAGACGAGGGCAAGGGAAAGGTAACCGACTATCTGGCGTCCAGGGCGGATGTCGTCGTGCGCTACCAGGGGGGGAGCAACGCCGGCCATACCGTTGTCAAAGACGGGCAGGAGTACCGCCTCCACCTGGTGCCGTCGGGCATCCTTTACCCGGATAAAGTATGCGTGATCGGCAACGGCCTGGTCGTCGATCCGGTAGGGCTGTGCGAGGAGCTGGATGGCCTTCAAAGGCGGGGGTTGCCTCTCGCCCGCCTTTATGTCAGCGACCGGGCGCACATCCTGCTTCCCTGTCACATCAGGCTGGATGAAGCGGAGGAGCAAAATCGGGATAACGGCAGAATAGGGACTACCGGGCGCGGCATCGGTCCTGCTTACACCGACAAGGTGGCCCGCATCGGGCTGCGGGCCGGGGAACTGATGGAGCCGGGATGGGAGGATCAGGTTGTCGCCCTTGTAGAGAAAAAGAACCGTGTTCTGAAGAAGCTTTACGGGATGGATGGGTTTCCACCCCAGGCGGTTGTGGAAAAGCTCCGCCCCTCTGTGGAGAGACTGCGACCCCTTATTACCGATACCTCCCTTTTGCTGAACAGCGCCCTGAAAGAGGGGAAGAACGTCCTTTTCGAGGGTGCCCAGGGGACGCTCCTCGACCTTGACCACGGCACTTACCCCTATGTGACCTCTTCCAGCCCAACGGCAGGCGGTGCCTGCACCGGCAGCGGTGTGGGGCCGACGGCCATCGATGCCGTTTACGGGGTCTGCAAGGCCTATCTGACCAGGGTTGGAGAGGGGCCCTTCCCAACGGAACTCCACGGGGAAACCTGCCGGCAGATCCGGGACAGAGGGAAAGAGTACGGCACGACGACGGGGCGCCCCCGCCGCTGCGGCTGGCTGGATCTGGTGATGCTCCGCTATACCGCCCGGGTCAACGGCCTCACCGGCCTCCTTATCACCAGGCTGGACGTGCTCGATGAGCAGCCGCGGCTTCTGCTGTGCACGGGATACCGCTACCGTGGGGAGCTGCTCGAGGGATTTCCCGCCAGCCTGCGGGTTCTCCGGGAGTGCGAGCCCGTCTACGAGGAGATGGAAGGGTGGCAGCAGGACACCTCAGGAGCGAGACGGCTGGATGACCTGCCCCCGGCAGCCCGGCGTTACCTCGACCGGATCTCCGAAATTGTGGATGTCCCCGTGGCCATGGTTTCGGTGGGGCCCCAGCGGGAGCAGACCATCGTCGTCGAAGAGATCTTCCCCGGCTCTTGATTGCCCGGCGTGTCCGGCCGTCTGCAATTGCTAAAACGACCCCCTCAAAGTGCAAGATGCCGGACGAAGCGGGGCCACAACAGGCCGGTCTCAACTCTTGGCGGCAACAGGATGCCTGCCGGATAATTCACTTTAAGGTAAATATTTGCTGAATAAGGGGAGGGGTGGCAGCCTTTCGGAATTGCCGACCCGGGAGGGGCTTCTCCGCTCCAGCGGGTCTTCTGGACGGCTCCGCCGGCAGCGAGCCGCTTCGAAAGAGTGTTGACAGAAGCGCCTTTCTATTGTAACATAGCAACTGACAAAGAGAGGGCCATTAGCTCAGTTGGTAGAGCACCTGACTTTTAATCAGGGTGTCGGAGGTTCGAATCCTCCATGGCTCACCAGAGGGATCAAAGCACCGCAAAGTGGCTGCGGTGCTTGTATTTTTAGAGCACGGACGGGGAGCGTGCCCGGCTGTTATTTGCTACGGCCACCGTTGCGCGGCAGCCGCCGTCCGAAACAAATAACAAAAAACCGTTCTTTTTGTGTCAGCGGTCAACAAGCCTGTTGATTCAATTCAATCAAGGGTTAGAATATAATAATTAACAGAAAGGAGGAACAAGGCCATGCAGCGAAGGTTTAAGGTTATTTTAGAAAAAAATGACAGTAACGGCTATACTGTTACTGTTCCTGCTCTGCCTGGTTGCGTTACTCAAGGTAAAAATAAAAGTGAAGCCTTAGAAAGAATTCGGGAAGCCATCCAGGGATACCTGGAGGCACTGGAGATCGAAGGATTGCCTATGCCCGAGAGTGATATAGATGTTGCCGAGGTCGAGGTGGCTTACGGGGTATGACCAAGCTGCCACGGGTCAGCGGCAAAGACGTGGTGAGAGCCCTTAAACGAGCGGGTTTCAGAGTAACCCATATCCGTGGTAGCCATTATTATTTACGGCGTTCCGGCGGCAGTCTTGTAACAGTACCCGTTCATCCGGATGAGATTCTCGATTTAAAGACTTTAAAGTCAATCCTTAAACAGGCAGGAATATCGATTGAGGAATTGATTGATTTGCTTTAAAGAAACTAAAGTGATCACAATCTGATCACAAACCAGGAATGACTGAATGAAATTAAAGAACTGGATGAAAGATACCTGTGCCGGTAAGCCATGATTTAACAAGATTTTTGTGAACTTAAGATAACCAGAAAAACCAGAAGAAACATGCTTTCCTGAACTTTTAATCAGGGTGTCGGAGGTTCGAGTCCCCGATGGCTCACCATTGAAAATCAAGGCACCGCAAGAGATAGCGGTGCTTTTCTTTTTTGCTTCCAGCTCAACCGGAGGGCCTTTTGCCGTCCAAATAATCTTCTCGATGTAGGTGCTTTTCTCAATTTCGGCGATGATGCGGGCCATTTCCTTTTCGGACTCTATTTTTGTTCCCTGGAAGGCGCGGTAGAGCCTCTTGCGCTTGCCGGTGGCAGGGTCGCGGCCGGTGTCGATGAGGATCGTCCAGCTGTTCTTGCTCCGTTTCTCCAGATGCCCGGGCACTTTGTCACATTCTTTTCCAAAGGAGGCGTCCCGCCGGTGCCAGTTCTACAGACCTCCGGCCTCTGGCGCGTCCAGGTAGGGGCCTTTGTTAAAAAAGAGAAGGCAGAAGCTTTAGCCGAAAGGCTTAGGGCAGCCGGCTTTGATGCCTGGGTCGTACTGCCGACAATGCCACAGGCAGATTCCAATGATTCCACTTGAGGTTGACAGCTATATCCTAGATTGAAGTTGGGGGGGAACTACCTTAGCCCAGTACGCCGGCTTGACTTGGTCGCACTGCCATTCAGGTAATTTTGCTGTTGAAGAAAAACGACTGACAATGACCGGCAACCGTTACCTCCGTTATTACCTTGTAGAACCAGCTAACTCATTGCGGGTACACAATGAAGAGTATAAGGTTTATACTAGGCTAAGTACATAGAAGTGACTAAGCACCAGCACAAACGTGCGTTGGAACTGACTGCCCGTTAATTTGTCCGCTTGGTCTTTACCCAGCCGCGTAAAGCCAATCGGAAAATTCGCCTCTGGGCGCTGGCTTCCTGACTGGTTTCCACTTCGAGATAAATCTACAAAAAATACCCGTTGCGTTTTATTGGAAGGAAGTGTTATATTCAGTAAAGAAAGTCGAAACTGGAAGCATATCGGAGAACAAAAGGATGGAGTGGGTTCTCCTCTGAGAGGCGGGTAGCATCTTGGACAAACATCAGGGCTTGGAGGAGCGCATTCAGAAGCTTGAGGAGCGGATTCGAGAGACGGAAATTCGCCAGCGGCTCCTCGTGGATGCCATTGCCAGAGTCGCTGAACTGGTTGATCCCAACTTTCGCTCGTTTTCGCTGTTGGCTTTGATCTCTGGTTTCCGGGGCAAAGACATCGAAGAAATGCAACATTTCTTCGAGGAATGGGTCATCAACCACCTACCCGACGAGGAGAACGGGCGCGAAAAGTTTGTTCAAGAGTTTACACGGCGTTTCCCACAGTATGCCCATATGCTGGAGGCGATAATGCAAGCCTACCAAGCAGATGGACTGCTTCCACAACTGACTCGCATTATCTTGGAATAGCTCCAGACAAGCGTGGGAAACGCAAACAAGGGAGTGGAACAGAATAGCAGCCGCAAGCTTACAGCCTCAGCCTGCTCCTGGAAGCGGGGTATGCGGCGGTGCTCGCTGCGGGCGTGCGGATGGCGGCGGTGGGGTCGTGGGCGGGTGGCCGCGCCGTTTTGCGGACGGCGGGGCTGGCGCTCCTGGTGGCGGGGAGCGCCAGCGCCATGGCTGTCCCGCCTATGCTGGCAGGCCGGTTCCTGGATGCGCGGGAAGCCGTTGCCGCCGGCTCCGGGCGCGGTACGGGCTCGGGTTAACAGTCTACGGGGCGCAACATCTATTTCGTCATGCTGGCCCCGCTCGACCCGCCGATTTCCGCAGCGTGGCGGATTTTGTGCATCGGCTCGGGGCCGTAGGCCCGGGAACGGTTGCCGAGTATAAGGGTACTCCCAGGGAGAGGTGGTGATGCTCGAAGGACGTTATCCACCGCCTTTTGCAACGCCGCGTGATGAAACCGGTCATTCCCGGCCTGGTTCTGTTTCTCCTTCTCGGTCTGGCGGCGAGATCCGGCGGAGTGGTCGAGGAAAGAGTGGCAGTGCCGTTGCCGGGGCTCCCGGCGGTTGGGACCGTTTGCCACTGCTTTCCTACATCAGCACATCTCGGACAATCCGCCTCTGGGCGCTGGCTCCCTGACTAGTTTCCAGTTCGACATAAATATACAAAATTCTAGAATGAGGAGGTAAGCTTAATGGTGCAATATTGGTACAGGCGGGTCGTTGCCGCGGCGGTGATGGTCAGCTTGTTGGTCGTTCAATCATTCCTAGGTATTTCTCAAGCCATGGCATCACCAAGTGCGGGTCTTGCCTGGGGTCCCGTTACCGTGGGTAACTTACAGTTCAAAGTCTCAAACGTTCACTACGGCTATGCTGGACCTAAGGTAGGAAATACAGACCACTTTAATATATACGTTGATAGGAAAGACAGCAGGGGACGGTACACCATCCCTGTAGCCAATTATCATGTATCCACGTCGAACAGGGGCAATTCGTGGTGCGTCTATGTTTGGGACTCAGTCAGTGGGAAAACCATTCTTGATGCTTGCTCAAATGATCCTATGACGCTTGCTCAGCAAGCCGCTTCGGCTATTAAATCTTCCCTCAAGACTCTTCTGTCCAACGCAGATTGGATTGCAACGACAGCTATTATAGGAGTATTGACTCTCGTAATCATTGATCTGATCGTTCCTGGCGACCCCATACCGATCATCCCATTCAGTGTGCAAAAAACAAGTGTTTCTCCCCTCTCTGATTCCTTGACTCTATTCAATGGGGAGTGATGACGATGTCTGGAGATCGAGAGTATTTTTACATTGGAGACAGGAATAAGAACACCAGCGGGATCAAGAGCATCGGCGGCATATGGAAGTCTGTTCTTAAGTATGGTGTGCTCTCGGGTTCTCATTTTGAAGCTCGCTTTCCCGACGACCCTGCCCTGAGTGAGGGGAAAGATGAATTCCTCCAACTGCCGAAGATTTCAGTAGAATCGTGGAGCGGGATGAAAGGAGCCATCGCTGTAAAAGGCGAGATGACCCCCGAAGCAAGAGCATTGTTTTCGCGAATCATAGATAGCGAGGACATACGACTTTGGGATTTTGTAATCTTTAGGGATGGGAAAAAGCTTCTGTCAGTTTCGGATTACGATGATCGAATCGTGACTGAGCATTTTGCCAAGGAGTTCATGGAGAAGCTCTTTCATAGCTGGTTTGAAGCCATACCGGAGCCGGAAATTAAACCCCAGGAGGGGGAAACGGGTGAATTCTTGGAGGTACTCCGCGAGATGACTCAAGAAATTGTATCAATGCTAGAAAGGGATAAGTCTGTACATGGATGACATCGGGATGACTGCTACATTGTTGCTTTTGGAACGGTGATCCGGCCAACCTGGTGCTTGACGAGTGTTTTGAATTCAGGACAATTGTTCAATCTCCTCGCGCAGCCTCCGCTGTGCCACGTGGGCGTAGAACTGTGTGGTGGCCACGTTAGCATGGACGAGCAGGTCCTTGAGACCAGCAGGTCCACGCCCGCCTCGGCCAGCCGGAGGCTTTCCCGATGTAAGGAGGAGTTCTTACCTTGTGTAATTGGGGAAAGAGTTGAAGTGTCGTTGCCTAGGCACCCGGCGGTAGGGGCCGTTTGCCACTTCTTTCTCAACGTCAGAACATCTCGGACAATCCGCCTTATGGCGTTGAATCCACTATTTAGCCCCCTAACGAGATTGGACAGTTAGACCACAATCTGTTACAGTTAAGTATAAGTAAGGGGGCATGATTTAGTTGAACAGAAAACAATATTCACCAGAGATGAAAATGCAGATCGTGAAAGAAACCCTGGAAACGGGCAATGCCTCGATCGTGGCCAGAAGACATGATAGGGCAAAGACTAAAACGGCCAGTGTTTTAATTTGGGTCTTGAGAAATCCTTGGAGCCATGTTATAAAGAATTTAACAAAACTGCACAAGTTCATATTAGCGGATCCCCCCTTAGCTGGAAATGCTGTTTACAGCTAATTTCGCGGGGGGATCCTTATTTTCCTGCTTTTTTCTCTTATTTTCTTCTTTTTGCTCCTGTTAAAAACTGGGGATCACTCAGGTAGAAGAGGGATACGAGTGGGCAGTCGACCTGGACATCGAGAAATTCTTTGACCGGGTCAACCACGACATCCTCATGGCCCGGGTGGCCCGGAGAGTGACGGATAAGAGGGTACTCACACTCATTCGCCGCTATCTCCAAGCAGGCGTCATGGTAAACGGAGTGGTCATGGAAACGGCAGAAGGGACGCCGCAGGGCGGTAGCGGTAAAAAAAGCTTGTTTATTCGATTCAATCATGGGTTTAGGGTATAATATTAACAGAAAGGAGAAACCAGCTTATGCGGCAGTTATAATGACTACTAAACTGGAAAGAGGCATCAATCCGGATGGCAAAGTATAAAAAGCTGTTAATGCGTATAATGAGCGGTCAGTCAGATGCAAACATACCTTTTGTAGAACTTTGCAATCTTCTTCTTGCGCTGGGATTTAAGGAGCGTGTAAAGGGCGATCACCACATTTTCTACCAGGACGGTATCGAAGAGATTCTTAATTTGCAGCCCAAGGGAACACTTGCAAAAGCTTATCAAGTTAAGCAAGTAAGAGCCGTTATCCTCAAATACCGGATGGGGGGTATAAATAATGTATAAGTACGAGATCATCATTTACTGGAGCGAAGAGGACGAAGCCTTTATCGCCGAGGTTCCGGAGTTGCCGGGATGCGCCGCTGATGGCGCCAGTTATCAGGAGGTTCTGGCCAATGTTGAAAAAGTGATAGAGGAGTGGATCGAAACGGCCACCGAATTGGGTCGTCCCATTCCCAAGCCGAAAGGAAGACTGAGATACGCTTAAGTGATCACAATCTGATCACAAACCAGGAATAACTGAATGAAATTAAAGAACTGGATGAAAGATACCTGTGCCGGGAAGCCATGATTTAACAGGATTTTTGTGAACTGGAGATAACCAGAAAAACCAGAAGAAACATGCTTTCCCGAACTTTTAATCAGGGTGCTGGACTAATCATCCTTATCACCTCCAGAAATAAGAAAAAAACCGCCATAAAAGCGGTTCTAACAATGGCTATGTATTTCTATAAGATATTGGGATATAATTACAGTTAAAGGAGGCGAAGTTTTATGTCGATTGAGCGCTTAGAAAATGAAATAAGAAAATTAAAACCACATGAGAGAGAAGAACTTTTCCGGCGATTGGGTATCCTCAAAGGAAAAGAAGAGAAACGCCGCGGCGGGCCTGACGATCCTTTAGCAAAATTGATTGGAATAGTTGAAATTTCATCTGATAGCTCAAAAAGATACAAGGAGGACCTCTATGGAGGCCGTACACCTCTCTAAGCTATTCATTGATACAAGCGCTTTTGTTGCCTTGGTAGATAAAAAAGACGATTTACACAGACCTGCCGTTAACTTTTACCAATCACTCGATGAAAAAATAATACTGATCACTTCTATCTTTATAGTTTCTGAAACCTATACATGGCTTCGATACAAGAGAGATTTTAAGGCTGCGAAACTGTTCTTGAATATTATTGGCGAGGCATTTAAAACAGATTTCATTAAGATAGTGTATCCTGATCAAGTTATGTGTGAAAAAATACCAGGGATTCTTGAAAAATACCAGGATCAAGATTTATCTTATACTGATGCTTTCAGTTTTTTGGTAATAGAAAATATGGGCATAAAAGATGTATTCGGTTTTGATTGTCATTTTTATTCAGCCAAATGCATTTTATGGCCTGTGGTAAAGAAATAAAACACCGTGCAGAGCACTGGCGGAAGGAAAGAGTAGGAATAGATGTGGGGCAATCTTAATATTCGCATTCTGGTGGCATAGCCAAAAAGAAACTAAAATGATCACAATCTGATCATAAACTCGACGTAACTAAATGAAATTAATAAACTGGGTGAAAGACGGCTGTGCCGGGAAGCCTTGATTTAACAGGATTTTTGTGAACTACAGATAATCAGAAAAACCAGAAGAAACATGCTTTCCCGAACTTTTAATCAGGGTGTCGGAGTTTCGAGTCCTCCATGGCTCAGCGGAAAAATTAAGGCTTCCGGGGTTGGAAGCCTTTTCCTTTACCTGTTTCTACTGCAATTATACTGCAACCGTCTTTGGATTGCAGTATTTTTACTTGGGAGCTAGAATTTTAAAATCACGCCCTATTCTTCCTGCCGGAAACAGCCGCATTTACACCGTCTTTCCGATGAAGTTTGAAACAGAAACGGGAGTCGATTTTTCAGGCCTGTTGCTAGAAAATTTTTGGGGCTCGCGAGACCTGCGATTACCGCACCCCAGAAGGACCGGCTTCCTCCATCCTCTTGTCATTTTTGGGGAAAATGATAAAATAGAAAACAATAAGGGCATATGCCCATAATGCACAACTCCGGGCATCGATAAATTGATGAGAAGGGATGTATCAAGTATTGATAAGGGAGGTGACGGCATTGCCGCGTGGAAGAGAGGAATTGCTGAAAACAAAGGCTGGTCAGGTGATAAGTGAGATCTGAGGAACCGTCAGGATGCGCATCCAGGCTCCCGCCCACTTCGAGTCTGAGAGCTGCTTTGTGGGGTCACAGGAAGCAGGTTGTTACCATTATTATAAATTAAAAATTTGGGAGGAATGAATGCATGAAGATCGCTATTCCTTATGAGAACGGAAAGGTAAACCCTCACTTCGGCCAGAGCAGAGAGTTTGTGATCTTTGAAACAGACGGCAAGGAGATAAAAGGCCAGAAGGTGATCGACGGTCGGTCTTTCTGCCACAACCACGAGGGGCTGGCTGGGACCCTGAAGGCCGAAGGGGTCGAAGTGGTCATTGCCGGCGGCATCGGCTATGGGATGGTCGGCGCCCTTCGGGGGGCTGGTCTCAAGGTTGTGAGCGGAGCCTCCGGGGATGCCAGAATGGTGGCCGAAGACTACCTGAACGGCACGCTGGTAGCTGATGGTTCGGTTTGCGGCTGCGGCGGCCACGAGCACGGCCATGGGCATTTCCACCACAGGTAGGGCAATTTCAGGGGCGAGAAGAGGAAATGAGGAAATTCCCCCCAGAGTCGATCCTGATCTGAAACAGAAGGTCAGGTGGGTGCAATAACAAAAAGGATTTTTTTAAGAAGGAATTTTTCGGGTATGTGTCGAAGAAAAATCCCTGTTCGAGGAAGGTGATGGCTGAAGCCATCGGGAAGGGATGCAAAGAAGCAGTTCCCGGGTTCCACCTTTGAATAAGGTGGAAGGTTAAAGAAACCTCTTTCTCCAAACGATCGCTCGCAGAAGCAGACCATGAAGGTCTGGTGCCTTTTGGAAAGGGCAGGGCTTTCATGGTTTGTTTGTTTTTCTGCGGGAACTGACTGTTAAGAAGGGATGTGGGAGTTTGAACCTGATGCCTGTTGGAATGATCCACAGCCCCTATCGCACACTTAAGGACGCTCCCCGGCAGGGGCGGCTGGCTGGGGGTACGGCGGAACTGGAGGTCTTCCCGGAGTTTGCGGAAGGGCTGAAGGATGTAGAGAAGGCTAGCCACCTCATCGTCCTCTACTGGTGCCACCTTAGCAGCCGCGACACTCTCCAGACGAAGACGCCTTTCGGGCCGGAGCTGCGCGGCGTTTTTGCCTGCAGGTCTCCGGCGCGGCCCAACCCGATCGCCTTTTGCGTTGCGGAACTGCTGGAGGTAAAGGGGAACCGGCTGTTGGTGTGCGGGCTTGACGCCGTCGACGGGAGTCCACTTCTCGACATCAAACCCTATTCTTCGGAGGTGGACGCTGTCCCTGGGGCAAGGATCGGCTGGTTTGAAAAGCCGGGAAAAGGGTCATCGTGCGCAATTTCCAAGGAGTAAAAGGAGGCTGGTATGATGCCTAAGCTGTTGGTTTGTGGCCGGGGCGGCAGCGGCAAGAGCACACTCGTTGCCCTGCTGGCACAGTGCTTGGGAGAGGAAGGAAAGGTATTGGTGGTCGATGCCGATGAGTCGAATCTGGGGCTAGGAACGATGTTGAGACTACAGCCACCGGAAAAGACGCTGATGGACTACCTGGGTGGCAAGCCGGCGGTCAGAGAGAAGCTGATGGCTGCTCTGCGGGGCAGTGGCGATGAGAAGGTGCAGATGTTTGCCGAAAAGACCACCATCGACGACCTTCCTCCGGAGTGCATGTACGGGAATGGGCAGGTGGCCTGGGTGCGGATCGGGAAGATCGAGCATGTGATGGAGGGGTGTGCCTGCCCGATGGGCGCCCTGGCCAGGTCATTTTTGAACAACCTGATTGTCGGAAAGGATGAGTGGGTCCTGGTCGATACCGAGGCCGGGGTGGAGCACTTCGGGCGGGGGGTCTTGGAAGGGGTGGATGCCGTTTTGCTGGTGGCAGAGCCATCCCATGAGTCTGTTGTCCTCGTTGATAAGGCGATCAGCCTGTGTCGCGAGGCTGGCAAGAGACATGCAGTTGTTTTGAACAAGGTTGTTGAGGAAGCGGAGCCTGTGCTGAAGAAAATGCTCGCAGAGCGGGGGGTTGAAGCCTCCGGTGTTCTCCCCTATTCGCCCGCTATCTCTTGGGCAAACCTGTGGGGTGAGCCGCTGGAAGGCGGGTTGATGGGAAGTGAAATTAACGCTCTGGTGGGCAAGATCAAAGGATTGGTCGGCTTAATTTAAGAGTTGGGGGAGTGAGAACATGCTTTTTAAGCATTTGAGAGTAGGGGCGGCTCTTGTTGCCCTGATGTTGCTCATTGCTCTATTGAGCGGGTGCGGCTCTGTTGGGACGAGCCAGGGGAAGAGCACAGGTCAGGCAGAGAAGGCGGTGATCACCGACCTGGCAGGAAGGCAGGTCGAGGTTTCCATCCCGGCCAAAAAGGTTGTGGCGATCGGCCCTGGTGCCCTGCGGCTGGTCTGCTATGCAGGCGGTGCCGGCAAAGTCGTCGGTGTGGAGAACCTGGAGAAGCAGCAGTCTACAGGGAGGCCGTATATTTTGGCCTACCCCGAACTCAAAGAACTGCCGACAATCGGGCAGGGTGGCCCTGACTCCACGCCGGATGCCGAGAAGCTGGTCAGCGTAAAACCTGACGTGATCTTCGTCGCCTATCTTGTGGATAGGGCAAAGGCAGATGAGCTACAGGCACAGACGAACATCCCGGTGGTGGTTCTGGGCTACGGGGATCAGGTGCCGTTCGACGAAGATGTTTATAAATCCATAAGCCTGATCGGGAAGGTCATTGGGGAAGAGCAGAGGGCAGAGGATGTAGTCAACTACCTAAAGGAGTGCCAGGCGGACCTGCAAGAGAGGACGAAGGGAATCCCTGAAAATGAAAAGCCGGCGGTCTATGTCGGCGCCTTGGGGATGAAAGGGGTTCACGGGATTGAGAGCACTTCGGCGAAGTACGGCCCCTTCGTTGCCATCGGTGCCCGCAATGTAGTGGATGAGACAGGCATGCAGGGGAGCCTGATGATCGAAAAGGAAAAGCTCCTGGCCTGGGACCCCGAGATCATCTTCATCGACGAGAGTGGACTGAGCCTGGTGCGGGACGACTACAGAAAGAACAAAAACTTTTATCTCTCCCTGAAGGCGTTTAAGAACGGCAATGTTTATGGCCAGATGCCTTTTAACTATTACACGACGAACATCGACACCGCGATCGCCGATGCCTACTACGCAGGGAAGGTGATCTTCCCGGAGCAGTTTAAGGATGTGGATCCGGCCAAAAAGGCTGATGAGATCTACAACTTCCTCTTGGGGAAGCCGCTCTACCAGCAGATGGCGAAAGACTACGGCGGCTTTATCAAGCTGGATCTGGCTAAGCTTTGATGACCGAGGTGGAAGAGTTGCGAGAAACGGCAGTGGCGGAAAGCATACCTGAAAGCTACCTGAGGTATACCGGGAGAAAGGCACTGATCATCTGTCTGGTTTTGCTGTTCACGCTTCTTTTGGCAGTATACGCCATCAACGCCGGGTCGGCTGGCCTTACCCCGCTTGAGGTGTTGTCGACCTTGCTGGGGATGGGGGACAGCCGCCTGCAGATCATCGTCTGGAACATCCGGCTGCCGCGGGTGCTGGCGGCGGTAGCCGCCGGAGTGGGGCTTTCCGTTGCCGGGTGTGTGATGCAAAACCTCCTGCGAAACCCCCTTGCTTCTCCCTCCACACTGGGGGTTTCGCAGGGGGCAGCCTTTGGCGCTGCTCTGGCGATCATCGCCATGGGAGCCGGGAGCATTCAGAGCACAAGCGCTGATGCGGTGATCATCAACAACCCGTATCTGGTCACTGTTTCAGCTTTTGTGGGTGCGATGCTGACGACGGTTGTGGTGCTCTTCCTGGCCCAGATCCGGGGTGTCACGCCAGAGGCGATGGTGCTGGCAGGTGTTGCCTTGAGCTCCCTTTTTACAGCAGCCACAACGGTTATCCAGTATTTTGCCAGTGATGTCCAGGTCGCTTCGATCGTCTTCTGGACATTTGGGGACATCAGCCGGGCATCGTGGCGGGATCTGGGAATAATGGCGGCGGTTGTCGGGGCATCCTTTGTTTACTTTTTGTACAACCGCTGGAACTACAACGCTATCGACGGTGGTGAGGAGACCGCCAAAGGGCTCGGCGTGAATGTCGAAAGGGTTCGGCTGGTCGGGATGTTTGTTGCCTCTCTGATCACAGCGGTGCTCGTCTCCTTTCTGGGGGTGATCGCCTTCGTTGGCCTGCTCGGCCCGCACATCATGCGCCGCTTCTTGGGCGGCGACCACCGCTTCCTGATCCCGGCATCTGCCGCAATGGGAGGGTTTTTGCTGCTGGCATCTGACACACTGGCCAGAACGCTGATCGCCCCGGTTGTCTTGCCTGTTGGGGCGATCACCTCCTTTATGGGGGCGCCCCTTTTTCTCTATCTTCTGGCAAGGGGGTATAACAGAAGATGATCCTCTCGGTAGAGGGTGTGGAGTTCAGCTACAACAGCCACCCTGTTTTGAAGGATGTCAGGTTTGAGGTCGAAAGAGGAGAGCTCTTTTCCATCCTGGGGAACAACGGCGCAGGCAAGTCCACCCTGCTCAGGTGCCTGAACAGGATCATCAGGCCACGGACGGGGTCGATCCTGATCGATGGTGTTAAGCTTTCGGATCTCAGCCGTCTGGAGGTGGCGCGCCGGGTGGGGTATGTCGCCCAGAGGCATGAAGGCTCCAGGGTCACCGTCTTCGATGCCGTCCTCTTGGGGAGGCGCCCGCACATCAGGTGGGATGCCACGGAGAAAGACATGGCCATCGTCAGGGAGGTTTTGGCCGCCCTCAGGCTGGAAGAGTTTTCCCTGCGCTACCTCGACGAGTTGAGCGGCGGTGAGCTGCAGAAGGTGATCATCGCCAGGGCTCTGGCGCAGGAACCGCGGCTGCTCTTGCTTGACGAACCGACCAGCAACCTCGACCTTAAGAATCAGTATGAGGTCTTGCGAATAGTGAAGGATGTTGCCCGCGAGCGCCGGATAGCAGTGGTCGTCGTCATGCACGACATCAACCTCGCCCTGCGCTTTGCGGACAGGTTCCTGCTCTTGAGGAACGGGGAGATCTACGCCTGCGGCGGGAGGGAGGTCATCACGCCGGAGAACATCGCCGGTGTTTACGGGATCCCGGTAAGGGTTGAGCAGCTGGGTGGTGTTCCGGTGGTCGTGCCTGTGTAATTTGTCGTGGAACCCACATTTCGCAAAATCACCTAATAATTTATGATGGCTAAAAAAGGCAGCTAATAAGAGCTAGTTGTAAGGAGACCTTCCATAATTCGTACCGGAGTAAATATCTTCACTGAACCCGGCCAGATGCAAAAACCGGCGCACGTCTTCTGTCCACCGGTTCTCCGGAACCTGGTGGATAAAATCGGAATCGGTTTCAATAGTGGCTATGGTAAGAGGTTTCATGTTCTCTGATGCCAGGTGCCCACGAGTAGTGGGCAGTGTTTTCTGCCTTTTAAGCGATGAAGCGGCTCCCTACCCATATCTATAAGAAAAAAGCTGAATATCCGGGAGGGAGACTACCTGCAGGTATATCTCGAAAATAACGAAATCCGTCTGAGAAAGATTGAGCCCGTCCGCCCCCTCAGCGCTGAAGACCCCATCTGGCGGCTTATTGGAGCAGGAGAAAGCGGGAAGGCAGATGTCTCCGAACACCATGACCGCTACCTCGCCGAAGGAGAAATCAGGCGATGGAAAAAATAATGGTGGATACCAGCGCAATCTACGCACTCCTAGACAGATTCGACAACCTGCACCAAAAAGCAGTATCTCTTCTCCGGGAGATAAGCCGAAAGCAGCTGATGGTGATGCTGACTGACTTCATTGTAGCGGAATGCCATGCCCTGCTCTCCAGCCGGTTAGGGCCGGAAATAGCCCGCGCCTGGTTAAAGGGATTATGCTGGCCGGTCGAACGGGTAACGGAAAAGGATGAGCAACGCGCCAAAGAGATTATCTTCACCTACGTCGACAAGGCTTTTTCTTATACCGATGCCATCACCTTCGCCGTCATGGAAAGGTTGGGCATCAGCACAGCCCTGGCTTTCGACCAACACTTTTCTCAGTACGGATTTGTTTTGTACAACATAGATAAGTAGCTCAACAGCAGACGAAAAAGTAAACATCCCCACAAGAAGAGAAACGAACAAAGTTAGAGGTTAAAAAGCGCACAATGATTACCTTCATTGGGGGCAGAAACTCCGCACCTGATCTCTGAACCCTTGCAGCGCAAGAATGCTGGTATCATGGCAAAACTCCCCCTTTACGCTTTGAAGAAGGAGATCGCCGTCTATGCCAAAGGTGCCGATGAGGAGATAAAAAGGTACTCGATCAGGCTCAGGGGGTCAGCCGGTAAAGGGGTGAAGTTCTTCGGCTTCGGCAGGCGCAGGGGCGGCTGAACTGTCATCATCGGAAGCATTGTCTAAAAGTCCGTTTATCCTCAAGAGTTCATATAAATTTACGGCGACAAAGAGGTTGATTTTTTCTTCCATTCTTTCCAGCTTCATGCCGGTAAGCTCCTCGATCTTTTTGATGCGATAGCGCAGCGTGTTGGGGTGAACGTAAACCTCCTGCGGCCGAGTCACCCGCGGTGCCCCGGAGGCCCGGCTATTCAAGGGTTTGCCTTCAATTTGAGAACTATCATCTATCATCCGTAACTGTGCAGGCCGCTCATGAGGTAGTTGACGCCGAAGAAGGTAAACAGGACGATGATAAAGCCGGCAATTACCATGTAGCAGGCACCGCTTCCGCTCAACAGCCTCTGCCTGTGCAAATGCAGGTAGATGGCATAGATGATCCAGGTAATGAGCGCCCAGATCTCCTTGGGATCCCAGCTCCAGTAACTGCCCCAGGCCTGTTCCGCCCAGATCGCCCCCAGTACTATCGATAGGGACAGCATGGCAAACCCTGCTGCCGTGATCTTGTAGATGGCGTTTTCCGTATCCGGCAAGCCCTTCTGCCTGAGCTGCATCACCGCCAGCCCCGCAGCAAACGCAAACCCGCCGTAGGCGATCACCGCGGTAGACACATGGGCCGTCAGCCAGGGGCTTTTCAAGGCCGGCATCAGCGGGGTCACAACGTAAAACTGCTCGGGCATGAAAATCACTATTACCGCCAGCAGCAGTGCCGCTATCAGCATTACCGGCCCACCGGCATTTTTCATCTTGCTCCTGATTTCGTAGACCAGGTACAGAAAAGCGGTTATCAGAGTAAAACACAGCAGAAATTCGTACCCGGTGGCCAGCGGCAGCCTCCCACTGGCAACGCTGCGATTGATCAAAGCGATCAGGTTGGCGGCCAGACCGCCTGCGGCCAGCAGAAGGGCCGGGCGCAGTGTTTTGTTTGTTTTAAGTCCTGCGAAATAGCAACAGGAAGCCGCTGCATAGAACATCAGTGCGGCAATCACGAATGCCTTCTCGATCGCTGCCACGGAAACCCTCCCTCCAGTTTCGAGTTGTTGGCGCTTTTGGCGGCGTTCGCCGTTAACTCCCGGGAACGGCCGCGTTTCCGCCGTTCCCCGCTCCCGGCCCGGCAGGGCCGCCGTTGGCGGTCATCGTCCGCCTTTTCCTGTTGGCGGGGCTGAGAAAGACAGTAATAACGACTCCGGCCATCAGCATCAGCCCCCCGGCGGCTGCCAGAGAGAGCCCGGGATCCGACTTCACCTTCAGCACCGTGTACATCCGGACGTCCCTGAAATGCACTGCGCAGCCGTCGGCGATCACTACACTCTCACCGGGGGACGCCGCTCCGACTCCCAGCAAGTGTCCCTTTTCGTAAACGGAATAGATTATTTTGGGGTTGTCGGGCCTGAGTGTTTTGGAGTTCATCCCGTACCTGGGGTCGAAGTTGGGAATATACCTGTAGGCCTTAACTTTTCTCTCCGTGCCGGGTACGTCGATCATCTCCCCTTCTCTCAGGGTTCTTGACACCCTCTCTCCGTTGACGCCGGAGCCCTCGGCCTCGATCAGATAGCCGAAGCTCTGCTGGTAGGCTTTGATTCCCTCATATTGCAGGGGGCTGTTGACGCCGATCCGGTACTCTGTCTCCTTCCCGCCGTCGAGGATGCTGACGTAAGAATAATACTGAGAAGGTGAGCCGTCGGGGTTGAACTCGATCGTGAACTTATCCAGCCTCAGGGTAAAGGGGTTGTCCGTTTTCAGGTAATCGGATATGGCGGCGGTTTCTCCCTCCGCCAGGCTGATCATCCCGGTCTGCCCGTAGCCGGCATAGACGGCTCCTCCGATCAGAACCAGCACTATGCCTGCGTGAAGCAGAAGAATTCCCAGCTCCCTGAAGCGGAGGCGGCTCTTCGTCCCGCTTCTACCGCTCCTTTTCAGGTAACCGGCGAGGCGGTTGCAGGTGCATAAGGCCATGTTGAGGAGCAGGAGCATGAGGAGAAGCTTAAACAGACCGGTACGGAAAAAAGAATCGGGCCTAATCACAGAACCGGCTGCGGACGCCAGCCCGATTAAGCCCAACAGCACCAGCCCGGTTTTCATCGAGGACAGAAAGCGATAGGCATCTGTTACTGTGATCATGGCATCTCCTTCTCCGGTTATTGGTCTGTTACCTGCCACGAAAATACATCAAGTTCCCCGCCGGTCTACCGCTCGACTCCCGATTCCAGGCCGGACAGGACGACGGCTCGCTTCGGGACAGCTCTGGGATGCTGCGTAACAAGTTGCCTGTCCTGTTACCCGGCCTTCCATAGGTCGCTCGCCGGCAGGCCCGTCGGGTATTTTCATGCTTTGTTGGTGCCGCCGCTGGCGGCATGGTGGTCTGCTGAGAAATATTATAGTATATCGACCGGAAATGTTTCTAAAGTAAATAATGTTAGCCGTTAAATTGTCTGCCAGCGCTCAATTACACGGCCGTTTTCTTTCGTTTCTTCACCTTACCCCGGTAAGACCCTCGGTAAAGCGGGTTGCGGGGGCATTTTGATAAAACGGCGTTGTGCGAGGTCGCAAGGGCGAAACCAGGTTATAATTTGCCTTTCAGCGCCGGATAACCTTTGTCGTGATCGATAAAGAAAAAGGGGGATTTTTGTCGGATATCACTACGAGAAACTACAGGCAGCTTCTTCTCCTCATCAGTTGTGCGGCAGGGTTATTTGCAGTCGAATCTGCTGCCTCCTTTTCAGCGCTGCCCGGCTCCCCGAGAAGGCCGTTTAACAGCAAAAGGTCGTGCAGCTTAACGGCTACGAAGAGATTGAGTCTGTCCAGAATTCGATCCAGCTGCCTACCCGTCAGTTCCTCGATTTTCTTGATCCGGTATCTCAAGGTATTGAAATGCAGAAACATCTTTTGAGCTGCGGCATTGACGTCGAAGTCGGTATCACAGAGCACCCTGAGGGTCTGCAGCAACTCCCCTTTGGTGGTCCTGTCGTGCTCCAGCAGCCTTCCGAGATTCTCGGCGCAGAACTGCCTGAGCATTGCCGTCTCCTGCAGGTTGATCAATTTAAAAACGCCGAGGTTGAGGTAGTGGGTGACGCTGTTTTTCTTGCCGGTCAGCTTGGAGATATTAAGCGCGGTGAGGGCTTCCTGATAGCTCTTGTGCAGTTCTGTGATTAAATATTTTCTTCCGATTCCGAAGTAAGTAGGTATGTTGAAGCGCTTGGCGATGTCTTTTTGGTGCTTTCTGATATAGCTGAGATAATTGTCCCAGTTGTCGTCGGATTCGAGGGTTTGCAGGTCATACTTATTGGGACAGATGAAAATGATGTATTTCTCGTTCCAGACCGAGCAGATGACTACATCCTCATGGTATTTCAACCACTCTAAAGTATGCTTGTAGAGTGTCTCCATATCTGTCTTGGAATCAAGGACCGGCTCCATAATGGACACAAAGTACAGCTTGTCCAGGTCCAGGCAGTACTTGTTTTGCCGGATCAGCTCCTTGATCTCGCTGGCATTCCAGAGCAGTATGTCTTCGATGAGTTTTTTCTTAAACTGGTGCTCCATATTCTCTTTTTCATGTGCTATGAAGATGCAGATTTTAACCGCTGTTGCGACTTCTTCCAGATAGGGCAGCCAGGCCGGATACTCTGCTTCACCGGTGTTGCCGATGATAATCCAGGCCTCTCCGTCTGAAGAATCGGCGCGGTAATACAGATCTCTCTGCGCGGGATCATAGATAAGTATGCTGTTGCCATTCTGGGGTATGTCGACGAAGTGATCGTCCGCTGAAGCCATTTTCACCCCTTCGCTGCAGGCGTAAACCTTGCCGGTGCGGTCGGTGATCCTGACAGGTTTTCCGGTAATGTTGTGAAGAAAGTTTATCACTGCATCCAGGTTCTTTTTTTCAAGCACCGCTTCGATCCAGTAATTCTCCCCCTGCTTAAGGGCGCTCAATAATCCATACCCCCTTTCCTGAGAGGTGCCCGTCAACTGACGCCTCCGATTTGCCGGCACCCATTTCGTGACCTGTTGGAAAGAGTTTATCGACATAAGACGACAAATTTTGTGCCTATCTACAATATACACCTCAATTTTTTATCGGACAAGACAAATAGCGGGATCGAGGCTCGGATTTTCGAAAAAAGTAAAGGGTCCAACAAGGATGATGATCTGGAAGCGCTGCGGCGGGGTGCTTGTGGGTGATAACAACGCTATAGAGATGCCCGCACCACCTTGTTGAATATAACAAAAGCGCCGCTTTTATCTTTATTAAACATAACAAAGGTTAGAGGGTGCGGAGGAGAGAAATGTACATACAACATAGAGACGGCCGTACCGAGCTGTTTCAAGGTATGACTGGAGCGTGGGTTATGTCGGTGCAGCAAACCTGTCCAGCGGCCACTTGTTTGCCGCAAAAGCTGATGAAGGAGGGGTGGTTTGTTCTAGCAATCACAGCAGGGAGGTCTAACTTCGATGTCAGGTGTCAATTAAATTCCTTGGGTAGGTGAAAGTGAATGGAGGAAGCCAAAAAGGGTATTTCGCGGAGAAGTTTTCTTAAAGGCGTGGCGGTCGGCGCTGCGGGGATAGCTGCGGCCGGAGCCTTGGCCGGGTGCGGAGAGGAGACCGGTACGAAGACACCTCCGAAAGAGGGGGAAGAGCCGAAGAAGCTCAGCTTTGAGGTGCCGCCGGAGCCGATTCCGGAGAAGGACATCAAGGAAACGGTAACGGCGGATGTGGTGGTGGTCGGAGCCGGTTTGGCAGGGTTGTGTGCGGCTCTCTCGGCCGCCGAGGCGGGAGCCAAGACCGTCGTCGTTGAAAAGAGGGAAACTTTTACCGCCAGAGGGATGCATAACGCTGCCGTCGGCAGCAGGGTTCAGAAAAAACTGGGGATTGAGATCGACAAAAGGCAGGCCGTCAGAGATATAGTCAAATGGTGCGGGAACAGGGTCAAAGAAGAGCTCCATTGGTTGTTCGTTAATAAGAGCGGGGAGTGCATGAACTGGCTGCTCGACATGACGGAAGCTGAGGGCATTACCGCCGAAATGTGGGCGGCTCATTACAAGGGACCCGACTACTATGAATATCCGGTCACCCACATCTTCGTCGGAGGCCCCAATGCAGCGAAATTTGCCCATAATGTCGATGTGGCCACCGTTTTGGAGAAGAACGCCAAGAAGAAAGGTGTAGATTTTTATTACAAGACTCCGGCAGAACAGCTGATCAGGCCGGATAACGGTCGCGTTGGAGGAGTCATTGCCAAGAACGAAAAGGGAGAGTACATCCGCTTTGAGGCGAAGAAGGCCGTTATTCTGTGCGCCGGGGATTATTCCGGGGACAAGGAGATGCTGGAGTACTACTCCCCGATGGCGCTGCGGGCGGATGCCTATGTCTATACCCCTGTTGGGGTAAACACCGGAGACGGGCACAAAATGGGGATGTGGATAGGTGCCGCTATGCAGCAGGATTATCCTCATCCGGCTATGATCCACACTCAGGCGGGTGCCTGGAGTTACTGCTTCCTTCACGTCAACAAGCACGGCTACCGCTACGAAAATGAGGATAAAACGGCTCAGGCCGTATGCATGTCCAAAATGATGCAGCCGGATAACATCGGTTGGGCGGTATATGACAGCAAGTTCCTGGATCTGCTTCCCGAGACGATAAAAATAGGCGGCGGGATGTTCTGGGATCAGGTCAACCGTACCTGGGGTAAGCCCTTTAATAAAGAAGCCGAACGGGCGATGCTGGAAAGGCACATTAAGCAGGGGCTGGTGGTTACGGCAGACACCATCGAAGAACTGGCACAGAAGATGAAGGTGCCATCTGAAAACCTGAAGGCTACGGTGGAGAGGTACAATCAGCTGGCGGTCATGAAAGACGATGTCGATTTTGGCAAGAGATCTGAGTTGCTCTTCCCGATCGATAAGCCGCCGTTCTACGCCGGGCTGATGAAGAGCGCTCTTCTTGTGGTGGTAGGCGGCTTGTGCGTCAATGCCAAGATGCAGGTGCTCGACAAGAAGGGGAATGTCATTCCCGGGCTCTACGCTGCGGGGAACAACGCCGGCAGTTTCTTTGCTCAGGATTATCCCACCATCTTCCCAGGCCACAGCCATGGAAGATGCATTACCTTCGGTCGCCTTGCCGGACAGTACGCTGCAGCGGAAAGGGTTTAGATTCATTGATATCAAGAGCTCTCACCCCCTTCGTGGGATGGAGGGGGTGAGAGCTTGCTTTCGCTTTCGGGGCAGGTAATGGTTAATACCTTCAAAAAGCGGTCGGGCTTCTGGAGCGGTGTTCTCGCTTGCCGTTAGCGGTTTCTAGCGGCTGTTTGCCCAGAGTATCGAGAGGATGTGGATTGAGGTTCTGGGGGGCGATCTTCAGACCTTAGACGAACTTCTTTATTGATTTTTGCAAGTTATCGCCCTTGTTGTTGCAGCCAATACGCAATCGGGTTCTCCTTACTTGCTATTACAACTTAAGTATTCGAGGGGGAGGAAAGATGGAAAAGGAGAACAAAAAGGGGATTTCGAGGAGGACTTTCATCAAGAGCATGGCTGTTGGCGCTGCTGGCGTAGCTGCGGCCGGAGCCTTGGCTGGGTGCGGAGAGAAAGAGCCTTCAACTTCCGGCGGTGCGAAAGCCGAAAAGGAGGCCAGATACAGCTTTGAAGTTCCGCCGGAACCGATTCCGGCAAAGAACATCAAAAAGACTTTAGAGGCCGATGTCGTTGTTGTCGGTGCCGGACTGTCCGGTCTGTCGGCCGCCGTCCGCGCCAGGGAAAAGGGGGCGAAAGTCATCGTAATCGAGAAGGGCTCGAGCTGGACCGGTCGCGGCGGCCATTTCGGGGTCGCTGAATCCCGGGTTATGAAAAAGATGGGGATCGTCAATGACAAAAAAGAGATCGCCAGGGCTTGGATCGCCCAGTGCGGCAACAGGGCCAACGAAGAGCTGGTCTGGCTTTTTCTCAACAGGAGCGGCGAAGCCATGGACTGGCTGCTTGACAAAGCCGAGGCGGCGAATCTGACAGTAGGTATTCTGGACGCCTATTACAAAGGGCCGACGTATAGGGAATACCCCGGTACCCATATGTTCCTCGGCGGGCCGATGATGAAAGAAGGCAAAGAGCCGGGGCAGGACGTCAGCCTGCTCCTCTACAATGAAGCCAAGAGGCTAGGTGTTGAGTTCTACTTCAAGACACCCGGTGAGCAGCTGGTGAAAGAAGGCAATCGGGTGGTAGGAGTTATTGCCAAAGCTGAGGACGGCTACTACCGTTTCAACGCCTCTAAGGGGGTAGTCCTGGCAACCGGAGATATCGGTGGCGACAAGGAGATGTGTGAGGCTCTTGCGCCATTGGCCCTCAAGGCCAACGGATCTCAGTATTACCCGGTCGGACAAAACACGGGGGACGGGCACAAAATGGGTCTCTGGGTAGGCGGCACCTTTGAGGACCCGCCATTCGCAGCCGTGATCCATCCTCAGGCGTTCTCCTGGCTGAGCTATTTCTTCCTCTTTGTGAACCAGCAGGGGAAGCGCTTTATGAACGAAGATACCTGGGTGCAGGCCAAGTCGCTGGGTGCCATGAGGCAGCCGGGAAAAGGCCCGTGGGCATTCGTCATCTTCGATTCCAAGTGGCCGGAAGAGGTTGCGGCGAGTCTCCCGATAGGGGGCGGCATGTTCTGGGATTCCATGGGCCGGCTCGTCGGCCAGAAGTGGACACCGGATGCCGACCGCAAGACCATTGAGGGCTATATCGAAGGGGGCAAGATCGGCTGGATGGCCGATACTATTGAGGAGCTTGCCGGGAAGATCGGGGTTCCTGCTGAGAATCTCAAAGCCACCGTGGAGCGCTACAATGAGCTTGCCAGAGCTAAAAACGACGTCGACTTCGGCAAGCGCTCCGAGCTGTTGACGACGATCGAAAAGCCGCCTTATTATGCCCTCAAATTCGGAGGCGCCCTCCTGGTGGTTACGGGAGGCCTGAACGTGGACGTCAAGTTGCGGGTCCTAGATAAAGATCATAACCCGATTCCCGGGCTTTACGCAGTCGGCAACGTTTCAGGTGGTCTATACGGTGTAGACTATCCGACCACGATCCCCGGCAACAGCCATGGGAGAGCGCTCACCTGGGGTTATTTGGTCGGATCTACGGTGATGGAAGGGTAAAAATGAGAGCAGCCCGCTTTAAAGAATAGAGGAAGTCTTTAAAAGCGACGCCGATCTGGCGAAAATAACTTCGAAATAAACAGAAAGGTGGCTTTCGGCCATCCTTGTTGGAAGGGGATGTAGATTGGCTGTGGAAGTGAAAAATAGCGAAAGTCAGGCAAAGAAAAGAGCATTTCTAACGCCGAAAAGGATCCTGATAGTTGTTGGTGTAGTGCTGGCTTTGGGTGTGGTCGGAGCGATCGCCTTGAATCAGCTCAGCAAAAACCCGGCATTTTGCGGCACCTGCCATATCATCAAGCCGTACTATGAGAGCTGGAAGAACAGCAACCTGCTCGCCAACAAACACGCCGCTCAGGGTGTCGAGTGTCTGGACTGCCACCACAAGAGCTATCTGGAAAAAGCCCAGGAGGGCATCAACTACATAACGGGCAACTACTCGGAGCCGCTGGAGAAGTTGACGTTCACGAGGGAGCAGTGCCTGGAGTGCCACGAAGAGGATTATGAGCAGGCGGTGGCTGCCACCGAATTTGAGGAATCAAACCCTCACGATTCTCACATGGGCGAGATAGAGTGCACCCAGTGCCATCAGATGCACGACAAATCCAAGGTGATGTGCTCCCAGTGCCACACCTTTAGCTGGTTCGAAGAACTCGATGACAGCTGGGAGATTGAAAGCTGAGGCAGGGCGTCAAAGCCGGAGCTCAAGCCCTCCAAAACCAGAAGTCTAAAATTTAAAAGCCAGTCTCTTTTTGGGCTGGCTTTTTTTATTTTGAAACACCCCCTTAACTCTCGTAGCCGCGCCTTAAACCGCCGGAATCCGGTTGATATCAGGTTTTTTCGAGAGAGGGTGGAGACCATCCTGGCTGGCATGTTTATTGCTATAAATAATAGGCGATTGAAGGTGTTGCTCCGGCGGAAGATTACCGGCGAGTGGCGGTTTGCTGGTAAGTAAAGATCTCTGACATTGATAATTTCATAATGATACTGTATCTCCGAGTCGTTATTGCCTAAAGACGCGCCGGCGTCCATGGCATTTCGACCTGGGCAACCACGGGGTATATTGAGAAATCGATATGCCTACCATGTTTGTAAAGGAGATTCAGGGATTTGGGAAGATATCCTGGTGTCCTTTACACCAGGATTTTTTGTTCCAGGAGGCTTTTTTGAATGCAACCTGTCCTTTTGTGCAGAATAATGCGGCTCAAGACGACAACCGTCTGGTGGAATTATTTGCTGCTGTTCATAACGCTGCTGGCACTGATATTTATTTCACTGCTTTTAGGAAGATATCCGATTACACCCGAACAGATCGTAGGGATTCTGAAAGCCGAACTGTTTTTTAGCGATCGGGCTGTACCTGATACGGTGAGCACCGTCTTTATGGAGATACGCCTGCCGCGGATTATAGCTGCCCTGCTGATTGGAGCGGCATTATCCGTTTCGGGAGCTGTCTACCAGGGGACCTTTAAGAACCCGATGGTATCCCCGGACATACTGGGGGCGTCGGCGGGAGCGGGTTTTGGGGCTGCCCTGGCGATCCTTTGCTCATGGGGCATGAAAGGAATTCACATTGCCTCCTTCGTCTGCGGACTGCTGGCCGTATTCCTGACCTATTTTATAAGCACCCGGATCAAGAGCGGGGATTCGAGTCTGATACTGGTGCTCACAGGAATTTTTGTGGGGACGGTTTTCTCCTCCCTGATCTCCTTGTTCAAAGCCGTAGCCGACCCCTACAATAAGCTCCCTGCAATCACATACTGGCTGATGGGAAGCCTGGTATCGATAAAGTGGAGCAGCATAAAACTGATGATCTTACCCGTACTCACAAGCTCCATAGTGCTGTACCTGGTCCGCTGGCACTTAAACATAATCTCTTTTGGGGACGAAGAGGCACAGGCGCTGGGAGTGGACACGGGCAAGTTAAGGATAATCGTTATCCTGTGCGCCACCCTGTTAACCACCTCGGCGGTTTCGGTCAGCGGGATGATCGGCTGGGTGGGACTGGTCATACCCCATCTGGCCAGAGCCCTTATAGGGCCGGACTACCAGAACCTGTTGCCGGTCTCAATCTTAGTAGGGGGCTCCTTTCTCCTGCTGGTGGACACCATGGCTCGCTCCTTACTGCCGATGGAAATACCCTTGGGCATCTTAACCTCATTAATAGGAGCGCCATTTTTCCTATACCTATTAACAAAAACAAGGAAGGGTTGGAGATGAAACTAAAACTGCAGGACCTTGCCTTTGCGTATGAAAAGAACAACGAAGTGCTGCGCGGCGTGACCCTGGAAGTAGAATCAGGAGAAGTCCTCTGTCTGTTAGGTCCAAACGGAGCCGGGAAGACGACCCTCTTTAAAAGCATCTTGGGCTTACTGAAGCCGTCGAAGGGGAAAGTACTCATTGACGGCAAAGACGTTCGCGATTACCCCCGAAAAGAACTGGCGCATTACCTGGGCTATGTACCGCAGAACCACATACCGCCGTTCCCCTTCCGGGTGCTCGAAGTGGTACTCATGGGGAGGACGGCCCACATCAACAACTTTGCCGTGCCTTCGACCGTAGACGTCGAAATCGCCCGGGAAGCCATGAGGCGCTTGAACATCGGCCACCTGGAAAACAGAAACTACGCTGAAATAAGCGGAGGCGAGAGGCAGTTGGTCCTGATTGCCCGTGCTTTGGCCCAAAAGCCGGGGATTCTGGTTTTGGACGAACCCACATCCAACCTGGATTTCGGAAATCAGCTGCGCATCCTAAGACACATCAAAAGATTGGCCGAAAGCGGACTGACCGTAGTGATGTCCTCCCACTTTCCCGAACACGCCTTCTATTGCGGCAGCAAAGTGGCGGTAATGCAAAAGGGGCGGATTATCCATGTGGGCAGGCCGGAGGAGGTGATCACCGGACAAAATCTAAAGGAAATTTACGGAGTCGAGGTTGAGGTTGCCGAAATAGAAAGGAAAGGGATCAACTACCGGGTATGCATTCCTTCGGTTGTCTAAAGCCCCGAGCAGGCGCAAGCGCAGCAGGATTGCGTCTGGCGGCCGGACGAACTTTTGAGAATTAATTGCAAGGGATGTGAGATCGAATGATGAAAAAGATAATTGCCGTTCTTTGCTGTCTGGTTATTATCTTATCGGCCGCAGGATGCGGTGAAAAGACAGGAAACGGGAACAGCAGTGCCGGCAGCGAGGAAAATGTCAGTGTGGTTGACATGGCCGGGCGAACGGTAACTGTTCCCAAGAAAATAAACAAGGTGTTTTCGACTTCTGCAGCCGGCGCTATTTTTATCTATTCTCTGGCACCGGAGAAGCTGGCAGGATGGAATAACGAACTGCGTGAGGTCGAAAAAAAGTACATCCTTCCTGAGTACCGGGAGCTGCCGGTGTTAGGGACGTGGAAAGGAACCAATTTTACCGGGAGCATAGAGGAACTGATGAAGGTTGCCCCTGATGTCATCATCAGTATGGGCGATGTGAGCCCCAAGTATACAGCAGATGCTGAAGAAATAGAAAAACGCTTGGGGATACCGGTAATAATGGTTGACGGGAGCCTCAAGAACCTGGATCAAGCGTACGAATTTGTAGGAAAACTGCTGGGTGAAGAAAGCAGGGCTCAAAAGCTGGCGGAATACTGCAGCCACACCTATGCGGAAATCGATCGCTGGCTTCAAAAGCTGCCCGAAAACGAACGCGTGCGCCTCTATTATGCCGAAGGGCCGACCGGATTGGAGACCGACATCAAAGGGACGGTCAATTCAGAGGCCATTGACCTCGCCGGAGCGGTTAACGTGGCTACTTCCGGCTTAGATGAAAACGTCCGCCGGATCCAGGTTTCTATCGAACAAATATTGACGTGGGATCCAGAAGTGATCATCATCAGCACCGATGCCGATGCCAAGCACGAAGTTTATAATACCATTCTCACGAGCGGCGAATGGAAAGGTGTCAGGGCGGTGCAAAACCAAAAGGTCTACGAAATTCCCTGCGAACCCTACGACTGGATCAGCCGGCCTCCCTCAATATTTAGAATACTCGGCGTGAAGTGGCTGGCGAACCTCTTGTACCCTGATCTGTACGAAGTAGACCTGATCGAAGAAACCAAACAATTCTATAAGGAGTTTTTCCATTATGAACTGACCGACCAAGAGGCGGCAAAACTGCTGAATCCGGTTGTTTAGAACTGCGGCTTGTGTGGTGGCAGTGCTATGAAAAATGTGTTTTTGACCGGAGAGAGGAAAATCGGCAAGAGCACCATCATCAAGAAAGCGCTGGAGGCCTTTAAGGGATCTCTGGGTGGGTTCAAAACAGCACCCTGCTTCCTGGGAGACGGGTCAAAAAGGTATACCATTGAAGGCTTGAACCCGATTTTCCGGGGAGAAGCCCGGTGGATCTGCGTTGATAACGGTGAAGGCAGAATGATCGGCCTGGCCGGGACTTTTGAAGATTATGGTGTTCGCATCCTAAAGCACAGCCTGAAAGAAAGGCCTGACCTGGTCATCATGGACGAACTCGGCTTGTTTGAATCGGAAGCCATTAATTTCCAAGAGCATGTTTTCGACCTGCTGGGATCGCCGCTTCCTGTGCTGGGAGTGCTCAAAGCCGCAAGCAGCTCCTTCCTGAACGAAATCAGAAACAGGCGGGATGTGATCATTCTTCCTGTCACCGGGGAAAATCGTGACCTACTGGCCGAGAAAGTGGCGGGGTGGCTGCAGGACTTATAAAGAGAAGACGAGTCTCATTTTGAAACCGGGTGTTGCAGACCGGGCCGGCACCTGTAAACTGAACGCCGGTGTGATCTTGTTAGCGGTGTTGTGGCGTTGAGGATTTCACCGTCGGATGGCATGATATTTGCTATACTACTTTTTTAACTTCAGAGAGATCAGATCAGCTCAACGGAAAGGGGCGCAGATAAGTTGTTAGCAAGCGATATCAGGCGAATCGTGGATAGGGCAAGGGCAGGAAAGCAGCTTGGTCCCGATGAAATCGGAGAATTGTTTTCTGTCCCCCTGGTTTCAGAGGAAGCGTATTATATACAGTATGTCGGTCGTGAAATGAGCCGGGAGGCTTCCGGCGGTAAGGCGGAAATCCACGCCCAGATCGGCATAGATAATCAGGCCTGTCCGAATAACTGTGAGTTTTGCTCATTTGCCGCCTGTAACGGCGTTTTTAAAAAGCCCAGCATTGCCTCCCTGGAAGAAATACTGGAAAGGGCACGGGATTTTGAAAAAAACGGAGCCAATGCCATCCTCTTGATGACTACCGTTGCCTTTCCCTTTGAAGACTTTATAGTAATAGCCAGGGAAGTAAAAAGACACCTTCAGGAGGACACCGTTCTTATAGCTAACCTGCCGGATTTTGGCTATCAGGAGGCCATGGCCCTTAAAGATGCCGGTGTCAATGGGATCTACCATGCGGTCAGACTGGGGGAAGGAGAAGTCACCCGGATTGAGCCGGCGAAAAGATTGAATACGATCAAGGCGGCAAAGCAGGCTGGTCTTAAGGTATGTACCTGTCTGGAGCCTGTTGGCCCGGAGCATACGATTGAAGAGCTGGTGGAAAAAACCTTGATCTGCAGGGATATTGAGCCTGTATTTTCCGGGGCGGGCCGGCGTATAAGTGTCCCCGGCTCCAGGCTGGAGCGCTTCGGAATGGTGAGTGAGGCGCGGATGGCGCTGTATGTTGCCGTGGTGCGGCTGGCGATGGGTTACGGTGCCCCCTTGAACTGTACGCATGAGCCCAATGTGCCCGCTGCCATCGCCGGAGCCGATATCATCTGGGCTGAAGCCGGGACCAACCCCCGCGATACGGACCAGAAGACAGAAAAGAGCAGGGGATTTAACGTCCAGAGGTGCCGCCAGATTTTTAAAGAGGCGGAATGGGAAGTGTATGAAGGGCCCTCACAGTATTTCCTATAATCCGGGTAGCGAATATCAACAAAGGGAAAGGGTTTGTTGATGGGGGAAGTCAAAAAGGTGGCTTGCAACTTATGCCACAAGAGCTGCGGAATGCTCGCCTGCTTGGAGAACGGCGCAATCGTGGAGATCGCCGACGATCCCGACTACCCTTTTAATAAAGGAGCGCAGTGCTCAAAAGGAGCTTCGGCCCTGGAAGAATTAGACCACCCGAACCGCATCAACTACCCCTTGAAAAGGGTAGGGGAGAGGGGCTCGGGTGAATTCACAAGGGTGAGCTGGGAAGAAGCCCTTGACGATATCGCCGGGAAGCTGGAGCGGCTCAAGAAGGAGTACGGTGCCGAAGCGATATCGACGATAGGTGGAACCAACCGGACCGATGACTTTGCCAGGAGGCGCTTCTTCAACCTGCTGGGCAGCCCCAACGTTGCCCATACTGTTCCGGCCTGCTGGATACCCAATTTCCTGATCGAAGCGGCGTCCTACGGTTGGGGCGCCTGTGACAATAATGTTGCGGGGGGAGCCAGGTGCGCCGTCATCTGGGGTTACAATCCGGGAGCCACCTATGTCAATGAGATGGAAAAAATCCTCCGGGCCAGGGAGACCTTCGGCACCAAGATCATCGTTATTGATCCTCGCTTCAGCGAGACTGCGGCGAAAGCGGATTTATGGTTACCGATCAGGCCGAACAGCGACAACGCCTTAGCGTTGGCGTGGCTCAACGTTATCATCAACGAAGGTCTGTACGATGCGGAATTCGTGAGCGAATGGACGGTAGGCTTTGGGGAGCTGGCGGAGCGGGTAGAGGAATACACTCCGGAATGGGCAGCGGAGAAGACGGGGGTATCGGCGGAACTGATAGCGGAAGCGGCGAGGATGTACGCCACATCGAAGCCGGCCTGTCTCATGTGGGGAGTAGCCACCGACCAGCTGGGTAGGGGGAGCACGGCTGGGGCGCAGGCGAGGGTAGCGCTGCGGGCGATCTGCGGCAACCTGGACGTACCGGGAGGGGACGTCATGCCGGGGCCGCACCCCACCTTCATCACCGACTGGGAAATGGAACTCAACGAAAAGCTGCCGGAAGAACAGAGGGCGAAGCAGTTGGGGTCGGACCGGTTCAAACTCAACAGCTGGCCGGGGTACCGGCTGATCAGCGAGAACCTGGAGCGGGTGTGGGGGAAGAGCATACCGGCCGAATGGTTCTGCGAAGCGAATCCTCCGGTACTGTTTCGGGCGATGGCGACGGGGGAACCGTATCCGGTCAAAGCGGCGATAGTTTTGGCGGACAACCCGTTGGTATCCTACGCCAACACGAAATTAGTCTATCAAGCCTTAAAGAGCTTAGAGCTGCTGGTAGTCATGGAATACTGGATGACGCCGACGGCGGTGCTGGCGGACTACGTCCTGCCTGCGGCCTCCTGGCTGGAGAGGCCGGTGCTGACGACCACCTACGGGGTATCGGACTGGCTGATAGCGTCGGAGCGGGCGATTGAACCCTTATACGAACGGAAAACGGACTACGAACTCTGGAGGGAACTTGGGCTGCGGCTGGGGCAGGGGGAATACTGGCCGTGGGAGAGGGAGGAAGAAGTCTTCAAGCACCGGCTGGAGAAGCTGGGCTATGAAATTGAGAGCTACGAAGAATTCGTTCACAACTACCGGTACGACTTTGCGCCCAGGGAATACAGGAAGTATCTGGAGCGGGGTTTTGCGACGCCGTCGGGGAAGGTGGAGCTGAAGAACTCCATACTGGAGAAGCTGGGATACGACCCGCTGCCGCACTATGTGGAGCCGCCGTTCAGTCCCGAAGCCAGGCCGGAGCTGGCCGAAGACTACCCGCTCGTCTTAATCACCGGCGGCAGCTTTCAGGGCGGCAAAAAGAGAAATGAAAAAAAGGCATTGCCGGAGGAGCCGACGGTCGCCATTAATCCGCAGCTGGCAAAGGCGCTGGCCGCGCAGGAGGGTGACTGGATCTGGATTGAAACGCCCGTCGGAAAGGTCAGGCAAAGGGTTATGATCACCGATGCCGTAGCGCCGGGTGTAATTCAGGCACCAAGGGGGCGGTGGTTTTCTGAAAGAAAGGCGGATGCGGACGACATAGCCAGGATCTTTGAGTTCAACATCAACGTCTGTCTGGATGACGACCCCGATACCTGCGACGAGGCCTGCGGCAGCTGGTGTACGCGCGGGGTCCTCTGCCGGGCCGAGAAGGTTAATAAAGAGGAGTAGGCTTCTATTGATAAAATAATGCCCCCCTTAACCTTTATAGATATATAAACAGAAAAAGCTGCCGGTATGACCTGCCGGTGGCTTTTTCTGTTCGGAAGTCGAGCGTCATATTACAAAAAAGAAAAAAGTTTGGTTGGCAGTTTCAAAATGAGACTGAAGCGAGCCGGAGGGTTATGAGGAGGCATCCGGATTTGGTTGGAGTAAAGGGGAATTCCTGCGATAAAAAAGTTTGGTATGGTTTTTGCTAAGGATTATGAAGTGATCCAAATTATCCGCCTATAACCCGTACGCTACCGAGAGGAAGGGTGCCGGTGCTGGACTTTGAATAGGAGGAAGCCGGGTTGCAGAACGCCATTGTTGTTTTTACGAAAGTGCCGAGAGCAGGGGATATCAAAACGAGGCTGACAACGGAGAGGGGAGGCATTCTGACACCAGAGGAAGCAAAACAATTCTATGAGGCCTGTCTGCTGGACGTGATCGACTGCTGCATCGCTTCCAATAGTGGAGACCTTTACATCTGTTATAACCTAAATGGCGACCGTGATTACTTGGAGAAGATGCTGGCGTCGGTATCCGATCGGCGGGCGATCAAAGGTGTGTATGCCGATCGGGGCGGTACTTTCGACCGGTGCATGCAGTATGCGGCCGATTACATCTTAAAGGGTGAAAACGGCGGCAGGCTGGCCGACAGCGTAATCATCGTAGGCGGAGATCTGCCGACTCTCCAGCCAGCTACTCTAAGAGAAGCTGTGAGTAGAATGGAGAGGTTGGCGGCAAGCGATTCCGGCAAAAAGGCTGCCAAGAACGCCCAGGGGAGCGGTGCCGCCATTGGTGCTGCCATTGTGGAGGGCGCCTGCCAGGAGGGCGGTTTTTCTCTTGTAGGTTATACCTGCAATACCCCGTTTGAATTCGAAGGGGTATTTTACAACAAGGATGGCGTTACTGCTCTGGATATGCTCGTTTATAAGGCAACTGAACAGGGTATTCCCTTCGGCATGGTCGAAATGATCCCGGATGTGGACATCCCGCTGGACCTGGCGAGCATGCTTTCTTCGTTAAACGCTCTTCAGCTGGCAGCGCGTTTCGATGGCGGGGTCTTCATCCCAAAAAGGACGATTCAAATGATCCGGGAAATGGGGTTGGAGGCTTCAGCAGCGCCTTCCCTGATGGAAGGGAGCAGGGAGAGATGAGAGATGGCATCAAAAGCGCACTTTCCCAGCTGGAGCAGGAATGCCTGGATTGTGGGGCGTGTGCTGAAGTGTGTGATTTGCTGGCTGAGTTGACGGACTCGCCGGGTGAGCTGGCGAGAAGGGGAATAGACGTTTATCTGGCTTACAGCTGTTTTTTATGCGACAGGTGTGCTGCTGCCTGTCCCCTTGAGTTGAGGCCGTCCGCTCTGTTTGCAGCAAGGAGAATGGCTGCGGTTGAGAAAGGGGAAATAGACCCGGAAGAGTATAACTATCTGCTTCCGGATAGAAAAGAGCACGTCATGCAGCTGTACCGCAGTTATTGCGGGATCGACTACGGCGATCTGGAAGCGGAGAAAGGCGCAGAAATCTGTTTTTTCCCGGGTTGTACCCTGATGACCTATTCACCGGTTTTGACCAGAGAGGTTTTTAAGAGGCTTGAGGACGAATGCGGATGTCGGGGGATGCTGACGGACTGCTGCGGGAAACCGCTGAGCCAGATGGGCCTGGAAGAGAGAGCTGCTGAATCGTCCCGCAATCTGGTAGATAAGGTGAAATGCCTAGGTGTCAAGAGAATCGTGGTTGCCTGTCCCGGGTGTTATTATTATTTGTACGAGATTCTGGGGCAGGAAGAAATAGAAATATTAACGGTTTATGAGGTTCTGGATTTTACAGAAATAACTGCTGAAAATGCGCCTCTCTGCACGGTGCACGACTCGTGCCCCGACAGATTTAAGGGGGTCTTCTCCAAGGGCGTGCGAGCGGCTCTGAAAAAAAGCGGATTTAGCGTCGTTGAAATGACTGCCAACAGAGGTGATACGCCGTGTTGCGGGAGCGGCGGGCAGGTATCGCATTTCAGGCCGGAACTGGCAGAAAAGCTCATCGAAGTGAGGCTGCGGGAGGCCGAAAAGAGCGGCGCAAGGGTTCTGCTTGCTTACTGTCTCAGCTGTGTGCTCAATTTTGCGACGAGGCCTTCTGGGGTTAAGGTAAGGCATGTTCTCAACCTGCTGCTCGGACTAGACGAAGACTATTCTGATGTTAAAACAAAGGTTTTGAAAATCCTCGAAAATGCGGGATGAGACCGGAGAGCAGGAGTGGTAGGGGAGAGTGGAAGGGGTTTGCTGAAATGGACAACCAACGAATGGCAGAAGCGCTGCGGCGGACACTCGGACTGCGCTGGTCCCCTGTAGCCTTGCGACTGCTGAAAAGGGGTGAAGAGATACCGAAAGGACTGGTAGAGCCACCTATGCCCCTTCGCCACTGCCAGTCGATTATCGTGGCGAGGCGCGGGAACTCCCTCTACCTCCCCCCTCGGAAGCACGCCTGCCCCGATGGTGCGGGAATCCTGGGGCTGGTAGAAATGTCGCCGAAGCTGAGATCGGGGGAACTCTATCTTCTCTTCAAGAAGCTGCCGAACCTGGAGTGCGCCAGGAAAATGATCGCCGGAAGGCCGGAGTTTGCCCCCGGAAGTTATGCAGCAACGGCGTTGGCCCCGCTGGAAACGGCCGCTTTTGTCCCCGATGTGGTTATCTTTACGCTGTGGCCGGAACAGGCGATGTGGCTGTGTTGTGCCCAGACCTATACGAGCGGGGAAAGGCAGGTCTTTTATACATCCGGCTACAATTCTACCTGCGCCGATCTTACGGTTAAGGTGATGCAGAGCGGCAAGATGAACATATCCTTCGGCTGTTATGGGGCAAGGGCCTCCAGCGAAATAGACGACTTTGAGCTTTACGTTTCGGTTCCTTACGGGATGCTGCCATTGCTGGTCGAAGCGCTGGAAAAGTTGGCCCTTAAAAGCATACCCGAGGAGAGGAACAAGATCTACATCCATCCTGTTATGGATAACGTCTCCAAGCCCTCTGAAGAGGCGAGCGGCGCCGTTGAATTGGAGGTCAACTGGGAAGCCTGTGATGGCTGCGGTTTGTGCCAGGCTTTCTGTCCGGGAAACGTCTTTGAAATGAAGACTGTAAACAGGGCGAAAAAAGCCTACCCTGCTTTTGTGGAGCGCTGCAGTGCCTGTTACACCTGCGTCGGTCAGTGCCCCCACAAGGCCATTCAATTAAGGCACAGAGGGGTATAAGAAATTATTTAAAAAGCGAAAAAGTTAGAGAGGTGAGTTAAAGCAAAGGTGTTTAATTTGAGTAAGAGAAGAAAAACAGGATTGGCCTGGAGAGAGAGAAAGGGGATTCATAAATGAGTCAGGTTAAGAAGGTTGCCTGTCACTTTTGCCATATGAATTGCGGCATGCTGGCCCACGTAGAGGATGGGGTTGTCGTTAAAGTAACAGGAGATCCGGAGCACCCCACCAACGCCGGGACTCAGTGCGCGAGGGGGGTATCCGCCCTTGACCACTTATACCACCCGAACCGCATCAACTACCCCCTGAAAAGGGTAGGGGAGAGGGGTTCGGGCAAGTTTGTTAGAGTCAGCTGGGATGAGGCTCTGGATGACATATCTGCACGGATCAAAAGGTTGATCTCTGAATACGGTGCTGAGACTATTTCCACTATCGGCGGAACCAACCGGACCGATGATTTTGCCAGGAGACGCTTCTTCAACCTGCTGGGCAGCCCCAATGTGACTCATACGGCTCCGGTCTGCTGGATACCCAATTTTTTGGCGGAAACTATTTCTTATGGATGGGGTTCCTTTGATGCCGAAGTAATGAACGGCTCTCGCTGCGTGGTGGTGTGGGGCCACAATCCGGGAGCATCTTATCTGCCGGAGATGCGCGGCCTGCTTCTGGCTCGTGAGATGTTCGGCACCAAGATCATCGTTATTGATCCTCGCTTCAGCGAGACTGCGGCGAAAGCGGATTTATGGTTACCGATCAGGCCGAACAGCGACAATGCCTTAGCCTTGGCGTGGCTCAACGTTATCATCAACGAAGGTCTGTACGATGCGGAATTCGTGAGCGAATGGACGGTAGGCTTTGGGGAGCTGGCTGAGCGGGTAGAGGAATACACTCCGGAATGGGCAGCGGAGAAGACGGGGGTATCGGCGGAACTGATAGCGGAAGCGGCGAGGATGTACGCCACATCGAAGCCGGCCTGTCTCATGTGGGGAGTAGCCACCGACCAGCTGGGTAGGGGGAGCACGGCTGGGGCGCAGGCGAGGGTAGCGCTGCGGGCGATCTGCGGCAACCTGGACGTACCGGGAGGGGACGTCATGCCGGGGCCGCACCCCACCTTCATCACCGACTGGGAAATGGAACTCAACGAAAAGCTGCCGGAAGAACAGAGGGCGAAGCAGTTGGGGTCGGACCGGTTCAAACTCAACAGCTGGCCGGGGTACCGGCTGATCAGCGAGAACCTGGAGCGGGTGTGGGGGAAGAGCATACCGGCCGAATGGTTCTGCGAAGCGAATCCTCCGGTACTGTTTCGGGCGATGGCGACGGGGGAACCGTATCCGGTCAAAGCGGCGATAGTTTTGGCGGACAACCCGTTGGTATCCTACGCCAACACGAAATTAGTCTATCAAGCCTTAAAGAGCTTAGAGCTGCTGGTAGTCATGGAATACTGGATGACGCCGACGGCGGTGCTGGCGGACTACGTCCTGCCTGCGGCCTCCTGGCTGGAGAGGCCGGTGCTGACGACCACCTACGGGGTATCGGACTGGCTGATAGCGTCGGAGCGGGCGATTGAACCCTTATACGAACGGAAAACGGACTACGAACTCTGGAGGGAACTTGGGCTGCGGCTGGGGCAGGGGGAATACTGGCCGTGGGAGAGGGAGGAAGAAGTCTTCAAGCACCGGCTGGAGAAGCTGGGCTATGAAATTGAGAGCTACGAAGAATTCGTTCACAACTACCGGTACGACTTTGCGCCCAGGGAATACAGGAAGTATCTGGAGCGGGGTTTTGCGACGCCGTCGGGGAAGGTGGAGCTGAAGAACTCCATACTGGAGAAGCTGGGATACGACCCGCTGCCGCACTATGTGGAGCCGCCGTTCAGTCCCGAAGCCAGGCCGGAGCTGGCCGAAGACTATCCGCTCACCCTGATCGCCGGGGGCGGCTTCAATCCCTTCTTCCATTCGGAGCACCGCGAAATTACAAGATTAAGGCTTGTGAGTCCCTACCCCAGACTTGCCATTAATCCGAGCTTAGCCGAGCGATATGGAATTAAGGACGGTGACTGGGTCTGGATCGAAACGCCAACAGGGAAAGTGAAACAGAGGGCGGTTTTGACCGAAGCAGTAGCCCCGGATACCGTTCAGGCGGAGAGGGGATGGTGGTATCCGGAAAAGGAGATCAGCGACCCCGAGCTGATGGGGGTATTTGAATCCAATATCAACGTCTGTCTGGATGACGACCCCGATACCTGCGACGAGGCCTGCGGCAGCTGGTGTACCAGGGGTGTCAGATGCCGGATCTCGAAAGTGGAGGGTAGCTAATGCGCTGGGGAATGTTGATAGATCTCAATAAATGTGTCGGTTGTTATGCCTGCACGGTGGCCTGCCAGCAGGAGCACAGACTGTCCTTAGGGGAAAAGTGGAATCGGGTGCTCAGAGTTGGACCTGATGGGAAATTTCCCAATCTAACGGCCTATTTTTTGCCTGTGCCCTGCATGCACTGCGAAGAAGCGCCTTGCGTCGACGGCTGCCCTACGGGAGCCAGTTTCAGGCGTGAAGATGGAATTGTCGTAGTTGACGAAAAAAAGTGCGTCGGCTGTAAATTCTGTATGGTTGCCTGCCCTTACGGGGTAAGGTTTTACAGTGAAGAAAAAGGCATCGTGGAGAAGTGCACTATGTGTTTCGAAAGACTGGATAAAGGGGAAGTACCGAGGTGTGTCGAAACTTGTCCGGTAAAAGCGCGCTACTTCGGTGATCTCGATGACCCCAATAGCGAGATCGCGCAGTTGATAAGGAAGAAGAATGCGCATCCGCTGCACGAAGAATTGGGGACGAAACCGGCTGTGTACTACATTTTCCCGTAAGAGGTGAGATCGGTGGAGAACAAACAGGAGTATTGGGGGGCACTTGCGGCCGGTAACTTCTTCCTGGCTGCACTGGGAGCTATGATGTTTATCATTGCTGGGGTTTTAGATCTGGCCGGCACTGCGGTGGCACAGCTGATAAATGGATGGGTATCTCTGGCGGCTGTGGTTGTTGCAGGTATAGGAGCCATGTTGCTGACGGTAGAGTTGGGGAATAAAATGAAGTTCTATCTCGTAATGACAAAGCCCTCATCCATAATGAGCCTTGGCTCAATTGCTATGAGCGCCTTTATGGTCATCGCTTTCGTCTACGCCACGACCTTCTTTGAGTTTATCCCCTGGTACCCTGCGTACGGGCTGCGGGAGGTTCTTGCGGTGCTGGGCATTGTGGCGGCGGCGGTTCTGGTGGCCTATCCCGGGCTGGAGCTTGGGGAGGCTAGAGGCAGGTCCTTCTGGAACGGAAGCGGGCTTGTGCCGCTGTTTCTGGTCTATGGTGCCGCGAGCGGCATAGCCGGTGTGCTCCTCATCTCGATGATCCTCGGGCAGGCTCAGGACCCGGCAATCCTGCGACTTAACGGCGGCGTCTTATTCGGCTTCATAGCGGCTCAAGCGGTCTTGCTGGCGGGGTACCTGATGGGCGTCAGCAATACCGGAGCTGAAGAGGCCAAAAGGGCGGTTGCTGCAATTTTGCGGGGCTCCTTGAGGACGAAGTTCTGGTGGGGGGTCGTTGCGGCGGGATTGGCAGTGCCGCTGATCATTTACCTCTGCGGCAACAACCCGGCCCTCACGGCGGTCAAAGCCGTTCTGATCCTCGTCGGTTGCGCCTGTTTCCGGTGTGTCTTCTTGCAGGCGGCGGTGAGAAGGAGCCTTCCTGGCGAAGAGAACGAGTGGATGAACGTACAGGAAGAAGCCGAACTGGGGCTGCGCCTTGAGCAGCGCTGGAAAGAGAAGGAGGCCTGGCTGTACGGGGGAGACAGGTGAGAGGTTTGAAGGGCAAGACTGAGGTGGCGTTATCCGGTAAGATTGATGAAGCTGATCTGAAAGAAATATTGGCCGAGCACGATCTTGCAGTGCGCGGGGATGTGAGCGATTACGTTGTGCTGAAGATAGATGGACGCCTGTGTGCTGCGGGAAGACTTGTGCTCAGCGGCAGAAACTGCTTCCATCTTGAGGTTTTCGGGGTCAGGGGTGAGCTGCGGGGGAGAGGAATAGGGGGACTCCTCCTTTCGGAGATCATCAAAAGACCCTGGAAGTACTGCAGAGAAGCAGAGGGGGGCGGAGATTATAAGTCATACCGGCTAACAACTGTGGCCAGGGGAGGCGCGGCGGGCTTTTATGAAAAACATGGTTTTCGAGCATTTAGTTTTGCTGCCCTCCCCCCTCCTTACAACACTCAATGCGATGACTGTCCAGATCGGGAAACATGCAGACCCCTTCCGATGGTTCTGGAAAAAGAAAGGTAGGTTTTAAGGCATGCCGGAGCTTATCCTTCTGGGGACAGGGGCGGGCCCCGGTGTTCCCTCTTTCTTCTGTAGCTGCCCGGGCTGCCGGGAAGCATGGCAGAAAAATGAGTACAGCAGGACGCGCAGCGGCGCCGCGTTAAAAACAGGGAAACGAACACTGCTGATCGATGCCTCACCGGATCTGAGGGCACAGCTGGTGAGAGAGAAAATATCAGTTGTTGACGGCGTCTTCCTGACCCACTGGCACTACGATCACTACGCCGGACTCGGAGAGCTCGAATATTATGTTAAGCTGGAGCGCAGGGAGAGGCTGCCCCTTTACCTGCCCCCCAGTGCAGTGCAGCAGTTCAACGGTGCCTTCCCCAATCTGGCGGAGGTGTTTAGCCTTACTCCCTGGCGGTTCTTCAATGGTTATGATTTTGACGGGATCACCCTCACCCCGCTGCCGGCCAACCACGGCGTCGAAACCGCAGGTCTTCTGGTGGAATCGGGTGGAAGCAGGGTTGCCTATTTTACCGACACAGCAGGCCTGCCGGAAAGCAGTGCCGAAAAGGTGCGCGGTGTGGATCTGCTGATCTGCGACGCCACCTTTTACGGTGAGAACTGGTTCCCGGAGTCCCACATGTCGGTCGATGAAGCGATTGAACTCGGAAAAAAGGTGGAGGCAAAAAGGACGATTCTGACTCATCTTTCCATCCACTACAGCCGGGCGGTGACCTCGGAAGAGCTTGAGGAAGAACTGGCGGAGCACCCGGATGTCGATGTGGCCCGGGATGGCCTGAGGCTGGAGCTCTTATAAGAGGTCGGGTGGAAAACGAGGTTTTCGTGGAAAGGGGGGATTTCGAAAATTCCCGGAAGTTTTTGGCTGCGTCGACGCGAAAGGGCTTTTGTAGCGCCAGAGATGTGAAATATATAACAAGAGGGATGAGTTGGAATGAAAAGATCGTTAGGATCCCGGTCAATAGCTTATCCGGTTCCCGTATGGGTGATCGGCACTTATGATCGGGAGGGTAAGCCGAATGTGGCCACTGCCGCATGGGTGGGTATTTGTGCATCCGAGCCGCCGGCAGTCTGTGTTTCCTTGAGGAAAGAAAGGTACACCCACGCAAACATCCTGGACAGAAAGGCCTTTACCGTAAACATTCCTTCAGAAGACTACCTTAAGGAGACGGATTATTTCGGGCTGACATCCGGGTTCAGGCACAATAAGACGGCGGAAACCGGGCTCACACCGGTGAAGGGCGATCTTGTGGATGCTCCCTATTTAAAGGAGTTTCCTTGCGTGATCGAATGCAAACTGCTCGGCCATACCGATGTGGGCTCGCATACTGCCTTCATAGGAGAGATCCTCGACGTAAAGATGGATGAGGAGATGCTGAAAGAGGACGGCACCCCCGATGTGGAAAAACTGAAACCCCTGGTCTTGATACCGGGCAGCGCTTCTTATTACGGAGTAGGTAAATATCTCGGCAAGGCCTATTCAGTAGGGAAGTATTGTTGCTCGGTGACATAGGTTTGTGCCTGATGAACAAAAAATAAGAGGAATATTGGCGAACTATATCGAATAAATGTATCGAATGTCGAGATTGCGGTTAGTACGGGTAAATGTCTGATCTTAGATGGAAATTAAATAGTCATCAAAATGAAGGTTCGGATTGGTGGGGATGAACGAATAGGGCAGAGGAGGGATGTACTCTAACAGAAAATGGCTATAACGGTAATAATTAGCATTTGCTGATACAATGAAATGGGTCTAAGTTTGATTATGGGAACGAAAACTATTCACTCTTAACAGGGGACCCTGATGGAAAGGGGAATAGCAAAGTAAGCCTCCTGTCCTAAGTGGCTTGGAGCCTGTTTATACAGCTAAACTGTAGGGCTAGAAGTTCTTTTTATTTAAGCTAAAGCTTCATATAGGTACCGCAAAGCTGGATACCATGGGCTGTGCCTTCCAAACCGTAATTTTACCTGCCGGGCATGGTTAACCAACCGGGAAGCTATGGTAATCAGGTTTTGAATGACGGTGCGCAACCGGCGGCGTTGGGCCTTCTTCCCCAGAGGCACTACCTTTAGCGGCAGGCTAAATAAACTGCCATAACAGCCGCAAGATATTATAGGCCAAAACGCCCAGGTGCAGCAACAGGTCATCGGTGGCAAACTTGCCGCTGGGCAGCCGTTCCAGCTCTAAATCGTTTTTGATTTCACTGTGGAATTGCTCAGCTTTTTGCTGTGGTCGTGGTAGTGGACAGGGGTATCAGCACCATCGATTTTCACCATCTGGTGCCTCCGATAGACGGTTTTTCCCTCCCGTCCTACAATGGCAGTACCGTTTTCCTTGGCAATGGCCAGCCAGGCTTCCGGCGTTTCCTTGCGCAAATTTCGCTTGATGATAAAATCAGCTTCTGGGTCTAAACAGATGGTAAAAGGGTGATTGGATTAAAAGTTTAACTAAGAGAATGATCATCAAGATGAAAAGATCGTTAGATATCATGCCGTTTGCCAACCCATTTCTGTGCGGGTTGTTGGGACTTATTATTGTAACGGGAAGTTGAATTTGGCTACTGCTGCATGGGTGGGAATTTGCGCATTCGAATCGCTAATTGTGATTGTTTCATCGCGCAAAACAAGACGAACCCACTAAAACATTTAGAAGAGGAAGGCATTAACTGTAAATTATCCCTCAAAGAAATACCTAAAAAGACATATTATTTTCGGTATGGAATTTCTTTCTGAAAAATGGTTTATCAGCTTTTGCTGTAATTTCTTTTAAGGTTTCTTATTTTCTTATTAGATGAGTGGGATTTGGTCAAAGCTCATTATTATATGAGTGCTCAAATCGATAATTCTTTTTTGAACTGTAGGCTAGCAAAAATCGTGCCATATCTAGTGTGGCTTTAAGTAAAAAGTCTAATCTAAAGTTCAGAAGGGGGATTTAACATGCCTTTCTCGTCTGTGAACTATTCATTAGTGGATAAAGCAACTCATAAAAGAATAGAAATTAGGAAAATGACAAAAGAGCGATGGGAAGGAATATTAGAGGTCAAGGAAAAATTTTTACAAAATGAAATTGGCGAAGACGAGTTGCTTTCTTGTTCATATTTGGAACCTGAGGTAGCGAAGTCATGGATTAGATCGCGTAATTATGGGGTTGATCATAAGAGAGTCATTTTGCGATGTGAAGCAAAATCGAAATTTAAAGAAAAATTAAAGAGAAATGAAGCACTTATTAAAATCGTAAAACCATTACGGGAAATTTTCAAAAACTTTGTTGAAGCATCTGGTTACGGATTTCAGTTGTACGACAAGAATGGGTTAATTCTTCTTGGTGACGGAGAGGTTATAAAGGTAAAAAATAATGTAACAAAGGGTTTGTGTTTAAAAGAAGGCATTATCCTAAATGAAAAAAACATTGGTACAAATTCGCATTCTTTGTGCGCACTTTTAAGGCGTCCTGTACAATTAATAGGAATAGAAAATTATTGGGATGAATTAGCAAATACTATGGCTTCAGCAGCACCAATAATAGGAGAAGACGGGGAAGTTGGAGGAGTGCTGTTACTATGGCAGTGGCTGGTTTGTGAGCCATGGAATGAGAATTTTCAGCGTCTTTTTTCCCACATGCTAGGTTTGGTTACGTCTATTGCGGTGGCAATAGAAACCCAATTAAGGCTTTTAAAGAGTTATGAAGAGCTGAAAATAGCAAATGATAGTCTTGCAATGACCAATAGAATGTTGGAAACTACATTATCATTGATTGATGATGGAATAATAACTGTTGATCGCAATGGGAAAATAACATGCGTTAATCAAGAGGGAGCTCAAATACTAAATCTGAAACCAGATGACATAGGGAGAAGAAATATCACTGAATTCGTGGAAAACACCTCTTCCTTTATGGATTTACTTAAAAAAGGCGAAAGTGCAGCTATTGAAGAAGTAGTTAAAAATAAGGATGAAAATTATATAATAAGTATTCGTCCAGTTTATACCAATGACAAGAACAAGCAAATAAATGCCGCTGTTCTCGAGTTTTCCCGTGCTAAAAAAGTTAATGCCTTGGTTACAAGCCGTTCTGGGGCTGCAGCGAGTTTTTCCTTTGATGATATTGTTGGCGTGAGTGAGGCAATTACTAGAGCAAAAGAAAAAGCAAAACGCTTTGCTGGCTGCAAAGAAAACATTTTGATAATTGGGGAAAGTGGCACTGGAAAGGAGCTCTTTGCCCAGGCAATCCATAATTGGTATTGTCCTGAGGGGCCTTTTGTGGCTGTCAATTGTGCTGCATTGCCTAGGGAACTCATCGAGAGCGAGCTATTCGGCTACGAGGGTGGCAGCTTTACCGGTGCTGACCGTCACGGTAGGCCGGGTAAAATCGAATTAGCCGAAGGAGGCACGCTTTTTCTTGATGAAATAGGTGATATGCCAATTGAACTTCAAGCAGTGTTGTTGAGGGTACTTGAAGACAAAAAAGTTATGCGTGTAGGCGGAAGACGTTTCAAGAAGGTTGATTTTAGGGTAATTGCAGCAACAAATAGTGATCTCAATAAAATGGTAAGAGAGAAACTTTTTAGGGAGGATCTTTACTATCGCTTATCAGTTTTAAGGGTTGATATACCTCCTCTACGTGATAGAGGTAAAGATAAAGAGATCTTAGCGCGTTATTTTATCGAAAAATATTGTAAAAAGATTGGAAGGAAAACTCCTCAAATAAGTCCTACTGTGCGTAAGTTGATCTATGAGTATAAATGGCCCGGCAATGTGCGTCAGTTGGAAAACGCTGTGATTTTTGCAATTAATGTTTCAAAAGGTGATGTTATTGAAGTCAGAGATCTACCTGATGAGATCCGAAGTGATTTTTCATCTGATCATCTCAGAATATGCAATCATAATCAGAGCAATAAACGAGTGTTATTGTTAACGGAGATGGAAAAGAATGCAATAGTAGAAGCTCTTTCAGAGACCAAAGGCAATATTCCTCGTGCAGCAGAGTTGCTTGGAATAAGTAAATCAACTGTTTATAGAAAACTAAAAGAGTATAATATTTCAGTCTAACTTAGTTAAATTGTTAAAAGATGTAGCTGTGTTTCTTATCGATATTGTCCAGATATATTCTGGACATTTTGATTTTGAAATTGAAAGTGTGGTGTTCAGATTAGTTATCTTATTACCGATATTCCGCGTGCCAGAATATTCCATTTCTTATTATTTATCGACGACAATTAAAACTCATTTATCACGCTCCGGATACCAGGGCAGTGGCTTAAGGTAGACATCCACAGGATCATATCCGGCCCACCTCAGCATGTTTAAAGCCTGCTCATTTTGATTACGTGGGAAATAGCGTTTACCGTTGACGATAACCACCACGATAAGGCTTAAGATCTCCATAATAGTCTTGATTGAACCGGAGTTCGACACTACCGAGGCATTCAGAGCGAAATTTTTGAAGGATGATCCTTTAATATCAAGGGTTAGCAAGTTTGGGACTGAAGAAAAAACGAAAAAAGCATAGGCACACGATTTGTGTTATATCTCTTGTTGTATGGATGGTACATGTGGTATAATGTGGGCATGTACATCCGAACCATCCAGCGCAAGAACAAAGACGGTTCCGTCGTCCGCTACATCCAGCTCGCCCATAATCAGTGGGACCCCCAGGCCAGGTGCGCCAAGGCCAAAGTGCTCTTCAACTTCGGGCGTGAAGAGGAGGTCGACCGGGAGGCATTAAAGCGTCTGGTAAAGAGCATCAACCGGTTCCTGGGGCCCGAGGAGACCCTGCGTTATGAAGCGGAAAGAACTGCAGCACCCCTCAAATTTATCACCAGCCGCCCACTGGGAGGAGCCTGGGTCCTGGACAGGCTCTGGGAAGAGCTGGGGATCAAAGGCGTACTTGAAAGCCTGCTCAAGAAGCGGCAGTACAAGACCCCGGTAGAAAGAGCCATCTTTGCCATGGCAGCGAACCGCGCCCTTGATCCCATGTCCAAGCGCGGAGTGGAAGAATGGGTGAAAGAGGACGCCGTGATCCCGGGCGTAGAGGAAATACCCCTGCAGCAGCTCTACCGGGCGATGGACTTTCTTCTGGAGAACGAAGCCGAACTGCAGAAGCAGGTTTATTACTCCGTGGCCAACCTGCTCAACCTGGAAGTAGACATCCTTTACTTCGACACCACCTCCACCTACTTTGAGATCGAGGACGAAGATGGGGATGGTGGACTGCGGCGCCGGGGGCACTCCAAGGACCGCCGGCCGGACCTGCCGCAGGCCGTGATCGGCCTGGCCGTCACCAGGGACGGCATCCCGGTGCGCTGCTGGGTGTGGCCGGGCAACACCGCCGACATCTCGGTGGTCGAACAGGTAAAGAAAGACCTCATAGGCTGGAAGCTGGGTCGGGTCATCACCGTGCTGGACCGGGGGTTCAACTCCGAGGACAACCTGCGCTGTCTGCAGCGGGCGGGCGGCCACTACATAGCCGGAGAGAAGCTGCGCAGCGGCAAGGAAAATACCGTGCAAGCCTTAAAGCGGGCAGGCCGCTACCAGACGGTGCGGGACAACCTGGAAGTCAAGGAGATCGTCGTCGGAAACGGCGAGGCCAGGGAGCGCTACATCCTGGTGCGCAACCCCGAAGAGGCTGCCCGGGACAAAGCCAGGCGGGAAAAAATTATCAAGGAACTGGAGGAACAGCTTCCCCTTATCAAAACCCATGCCAAAGCAGTCTGCGAACTCATGGCCCACCCGGTCTACGGCCGCTACCTGAAGGTGGACTCCCGCAGCCTGCCGAAGATCGACCGGGCCAAGATCAGGGAAGAAGAAAAACTCGACGGCAAATACCTGCTGCGCACCTCGGACGACACCCTCTCCGCCGAAGATGTCGCCCTGGGCTACAAACAGCTGCTGCTGGTGGAAGACGCCTTTCGTACCCTAAAGTCCCGGTTGGAGCTGCGCCCGGTCTACCACCGCCTGGAAGACCGCATCCGCGCCCATGTGCTCCTCTGCTGGCTGGCGCTCTTGCTGATCAGGATTGCCGAGAACAGGACGGGGCAAACCTGGTGCAGCCTCAGGGCCACCCTGCAGAGGATGCATCTGGGAGAGTTCAGCGGAACAGCCGGTCAGGTAAGGCAGAGGACCGAAACCACCCCTGCTCAGAAGCAAATATTCAAGGCGTTAGCCGTCAAAGAACCGCCACTTCTCTTCTCCATTAACCCCACAGCTAAGAAAAACGCCTAGTAACACGCCTTTAAAAACGCCAATCCTGAAACCCTTGCTCCGTACGGCTTCCGGCCTTCTGTTTGTCTATGGACTGTCGAACTCCGGATAGCTGTGATATGGTATGATAAGCCCAAGAACTGGATAGTATCCAGAAAAGGAGTTGGGACTGATGGGGCGACTTCGCCGGTACCGAGAACGAATTGAATACGAAATGCAGTCCGTCAAGTTGAAAAGCGTGCACGGCATAATCATGCATACCCTGCAGCAGGAATTCGGCCGTAGCAGGCTGGAATCAGAGGTTCTGGCCAGCCGCAGTATTGACTGGTTAAACGCCCTGGACGTCCCGGTGGTACCCGGGCAGATGCGCCTCTCGGTCCCCTCAACGATATCACGAAGGTATGCCTTATCGCACCGGTGCGAGGTTACCATCACCGCTGTCAATGCGGGGGAGGATACCGAGGTCTGGCAAGAGTTTGGGCTCGCTGCCATGCAGCGCCGCCGGCTTTTGCGCTGGTTATACGAGATCCACCGCCAGGGCGGGTGGGCCGGCCTCACCGAACTGGCCGCCTGGGCGAACCTGACCCCGACCGCTCTCGGTAACCGCCTGGCACCCGTGCGTAAGCTGGGGATCTGGCTGCCTCACGTAGGCGGCCCCCCACCCACGAGGACCACCTGGCCCTGGAGCCATGGCTTGTAAAGTCCTACTTTCAAGAAGGCGGTATAGAACCTTGGCGGGCCGTGTTAGGCCTCACGACAGGCTCCTGGGAGGCTGTCTTACGCCGGTTTGCCCAGTTGGTTACGGAAGCCGAGACGCCTAGTGGAGAAGCCCACCTGGCAAAAAAATTCGGATTGAGCTGCCTGGAAGTATGCCAGTTTCTCCAGATGGCCCGGCAATACCGCAAGCACCGGTTATTCCGGGAACTCCAGGCCTGCTACGGTAGACCCGAAGGAGTAAACACCCTACCACCATCGGAGATCGAAGCCGAACTGGTGCGGCATTATGGCTTCTCGCCCGTGGCCGCCCGCCTCTACCACCGGTGGCTGGTAGAATTCGCGGCACGCATAGGGAAGAGCCCCCTGGCGCCTGGAGAGATAATTTTCCTGGCCATCTCTGCCGACGAGGGGGCCAGGGCCAAGCTGGCTGAGGCACAACACATCCCACTGCGCCTCCGGTACTTCACGACGGAAGACGCCTTGGAGGGGCCCTACGGGGGCTCCCGCCACCGGGTAGCCGGTTTGAAGTTCGGCCGCATCCTGCGCTTTGCCACCGAGGCCCGGGCTCAGGGAGCGCTATTGACCCTGCCTGACCTGGCGGTGCTGATGGGGATCCACGTCGACGCCATCCGGCGGCAACTCTTAGCCCATCCCGAGGTGGTCGTGCCCACCCGGGGAAGGGTCAAGGACATTGGCCGGGGAGTTACCCACAAGACCAAGATCGTGGAACTGTACCTCGAGATGCACACAGAGACGGAAATCGTCGAGCGTACCGATCACACCTACGAGAGCGTAGAGGCTTACCTGAAGGAGTTTGCTCGGGTGGTCACCCTGGCCGACCAGGGGCTGAAACCGGTGATGATCCGGCGCGTAACGGGACGGTCTATGGCCCTGGTACAAGCGTACCTCGACCTTTACCGCCGCTATAACCAGCCCGACTACTACTTCCGCCTGGCTCAATTGCGAAACGTGTTTGCCCGGGACGAGACGCCGGGGCAAAAAAAGGGGCGGCTTTTCCGTTCCCCTACCGGGGGTGCCGGACTGTGAACTGGCAGGAAGGTGTCTTCGGCCCCTTGCTGGCGCACACCCTGGAAAACGCCCAGGTCCGCCACCTGGCAGAACACTACGACTTTTCCCGGGACTCCCGGCTGGCCCAGGCCATCGTCAAGCATACCAACCAGGTCCTGGATGCCGAAGAGAAACGCCGTCAGGTTCTCAGGGTACGGCCGGGGGAGTTGTTGCTAAGAACCTGGCGAGGCCTGCTTATCTTGCCTCTTCGTACCCCGGAAGACGTCTCCCGCGTTGTGGCCGGTGAACGGTGGGACGTGGTACGCCGTGATATCCTTGACCGCTGCGCGGCGAAATACCGGGAACTGTTCCCGGAAGCTTCCCCTGCGTCGGTAACCCGTTTCCTGCGCTCCATCTGGCAAGGCCGGGTACCCCCGGGAACGGCCCCCAGTCCTCTCCACGGTCCGCGCCGGCAGCGCCCCTGGGGTACAAACCTAAGTGACGGCAAACCTCTGACAGAGCTGGATGCCGCCCGAGGCCGCCTCCGGCTGAACAGTGGCCCACCCCGTCCGGGGCACTTGCCGGAAACTTTCAGACAACTGGCCCACTTTCTGGGAACCCAGGCTGGAATCCCCCCTGCAGTGCAGGAACCCCTCATCTTGGACCTTATGGCCTTCAGGGCAAGGTTTTGCCCCCGGGCCTCCATGCTGGCCACAGGCCAGATGCCCCTGGCGGCAATGCATGTAAGCTCCGGCCGGACGCTCTGGCAGCCAACCCGCTATCAGCCCATGGCCCCTGTGGTGATAAGCATCTTGGCCGGCGATGAGGCTCGTGTCCTGCGATACAGTCCACCCGGCTCCTATGAGGAGTTCCTCGAATTCCACGGGCAGCGCATAGCCCGGGTTCTGACCGAAGCATACCGCCAGGATGGGCTGTTATCCTTTGCGGTACTGCAGTGGATCTTCCTGGCCTCAACAGGTACGGTTTCCCGGACTGTAGATTACTACCAACGGCGGCACCATGTCATCCTGCCCTGTCCCGGTACAGTACTGGACATGGGTCGCATGCTCACCCACAAGGACATGGTAGTTCGCCTCCACCTTCAAGGTTTATCCGTCTTGGAGATCGCCCGACAGACCTGCCATAACCCCAGGTCCGTTGACGCTTCCTTAAGACCTTTGACTCGGTTCTTATTCTATACCTTTACGGGCTTTCCCCCAAACTGATGGCCAGCGTCCTCGGCCGCGGTGAGTCCTTGATCGACGAATACCTGGATCTTATCGCTACACTCCTCAAGGATGTTAACACCATGCGCGATCACCTGCGTAAAGGAGGTGTAAAATTGCCTGCTAATATACCAAATAGCGGTTGACAAGGTTGAAGGCCGGTCGGTTTTCTTCTTGCCCGGCAGCAGCACGTATTGGTTGTTCTTTTTCAAACTTTTGCGCACCCGGTACTCCAGATAGGAAGCAATTAGAAGCACCAGGATAAAAACATAACCGAGAGCCTGAACACGGTTGGTTTTTCCAGGTAGACATGGGCCGAGGTAGACCGGGCTCTTAAAGAACCGGAACTTACTCTCTATCGAAGTCTGGTTTTTGTATTCCTGGAGAATCCTGCGGTCATCCCAATTTTGCTTATCCCTGACATTGGCAATCAGGACAAAGGTTGACTCTTTTTGGCGGAGATGCTCATAACACTCCTGTTTCATCTCTCCAATTTGGCATTGACACCGGTAAGCAACAGAGACTTCCGGTTGTTCCCCCTTCGGGGGGCGGCCCTTGCCGGAATAGGAACGTTTTCTTCAAGTTTTATTTCGTCCTGAGTTGCAAACCCCATTGCTTCGGCCTTTTCCTGCAGACTTTTGAGGGCTCTTTCGGCATCGGGTATACAGGCAAACCTTTGCCGGGCCAGTTCTTTTGCAGACTTTTCCAGTTCTTCTTTTTGTTTGGCAATGCGCTTTTTCAGTGTTTTTTCCTTCTTCACCTCCAGTACCGAGGAGTGCACCACCACAAAGTCATATTTCTTGCCGTCAAGCTCCCGGCGCTTAGGATCAAGGTTTTGTAGTTTGCTGCTTTCCCGGCATCGCTTAAGGGACCAATCTCATTCCAGTTATCGGTTTGCCAAGCCAGGTCTTTGAGTTCCTGGGCAAGGGTGAAGGTTTCCGGGAGCCGGGAGATGAACTGGATGTGTTTCCCGGCCAGCTTACTTAAGGAATCTGTTGATACGATGGCGCAGTCGGAGACAAAGACGACATCTTTGAATCCCTTTTTATCGAAGAACTCAAAACTTTAAGCGCTGCTTCCGGGTTCCATTCTTTATCCGATTTGTTGCCTGAGAGGATCTGGCCCATGACAGGCTGGCCGTCTTCCTGGACTGCGGCCCCGATCTTGAACTGTTTAAGGTCAGGGCGCCGGTCTTTGCTGTGGCCGTAGGTGATCAGGAAGTCGCCAAAGGCGCCGTTTTCATAAACACCCTGGACTGATTTGGAGGTGGTGTCGAAATGGACGGTTGAGATCTTCAGGTCATGGGCTGCAAGCATGACCAGGGAGCAGCGGCTGACCAGTTCTTCCATCTTTACTTCGGATAGTTTGTCCAGGGCACGCCCGTAGGCGTCATCATTGAGTTGGTCTAAAGTAATGTCTGTCCCGTCAAAAAGCAGCTTCAGGTCCTGTTTCGCCCAAAACTCTTCCACCTTCCAGAGCGGTTTGCGGCCGCAGATGATGCAGACGATCAGGCTTTCGATGGGCAAACCCGGCGTGATTTTGGAGTTGTTCTCGTTCCACTGGACCATCTGGTTGATGATTTCGCCGATCTTCGCTGTGCGGCAGAGCATGGTGATCACCGGAACGGCTCCCGGACTGACTGCTGTGATATCAGGCATAACATATGGGTTATTCGACATCCTGTTTACCTCCAGTATTTGTATCTAGAGGTAAATTCGCGCTTTATCTTAAAACCCCTCCTTCTTCCTTAAAAAATTTTAGCTTTTACCTAAAGATTTTTAATCCCAATAACCAGTTATTGACATGCGGAGAGCGGGTTAAAGGATCGCTCTTCAAAAATTTCGCTCTGAATGCCTTGGTAGTGTCGGACTCCGGTCATCGTGACCCATGTCAGCGCCCGCCTCTTGGAAGATATCAGTACCCGCTTCAGGCAGTTGACGCCGGTGATTATCACCGTCTGGAAGCCCGAGGAGCTTGAGCAGCAGCCGGATACCGTGCCGGGATTCCTGGAGCAACTTAAGAGGCGTATCGTGCGGGTCTGCTTCGAGGCCTACCGCCAGAACGGCCTCTTGACTCTGATGGAGTTGCAGTGGATCTTCCAGTTAAGTTCTGCCCGCATCTCGGAATTGATTCGCAGCGTGCAGCGGGAACATAACCTGGTAGTGCCCACCCCGGGGACTATCCTTGATGCCGGGAGAAGTATGACACACAAGGATGTGATCGTCAGCCTGCATCTACAGGGCTACACGGTTAAAGACATTGCCCGGATGACTCATCACTCACCACGGGCGGTGGATAACTACATCGGAACCTTCGAAGCAGTCCTGATTTTGTATTTGTTCGGTGTTCCACCTGAGCTTATGGCACGCCTCTTGAAAAGGTGGATCTCTTTGATAAATGAGCATCTGAAACTGGTCCGGGAACACTACCGGGATCATCAGGAGATCAAGGAATATCTAGCTTCCAAGGGGGTGAAAATTTAATCCATCATATCTTGACAATCCAGTGTTCGACATCCTGACCACATCTGATAATTTGTAAGTTTTTTTTTGAGATTTTTAGGCCTATTTTGGGACGTCTGTTTAGTGTGATTTATTCTTATTTTTCACTAGAAAAACCATGGTTTCATTGAGGTTAAAGGTTATTTAAGACTTATGAGAAACCAATACGAGATTGGCATAGATTTTGCGTATTCAACATTATTAGTGAGGCATTAAGGATAAGAGTGGAGGTGGAATTAGCGAAAAGAAACGCTATCGTTTTTGTTTTGTTAAGAATGTAGAAAATTACGCAAAATTCCTGTGAATATGAGGAGGGGTACGATGTCTGATAAGGAGCGTAGCTCTCAAAGTAACGTAAAGAAGTATTATAAAAGTACAGGCTTTTGTTCCTTTGGAATAGGTTCCGAAGCGGCAGAAGTTGAGGTAAAGGATGGAAAGATTCTTCGTATTCGTCCGTTGCGTTACGATAGTAAATACGATACTGGAAAAATAAGAAAATGGAAGATTACAGCTCGGGGGAAAACATTTGAGCCGTGCAAGAAGACTCCGCTGGGTCCTTTTTCTTATGTCTATGAAAACAGAGTGTATTCTCCCAATCGCATTCTTTATCCCTTGAAGAGGGTGGACTGGGATCCGGACGGTGAGCGCAACCCACAAAACCGTGGGAAGAGTAAGTTTGTGCGGATAAGTTGGGATGAGGCCGCTGAACTGATAGCTAAAGAGATAAAGCGAGTATGTGAAAAGTATGGCCCGACTGCGGTTTTGGTGCAAGGAGATGGTCATGGAGAGACTAAAGCGGTACACGGGCCTCATGGTTGCCATTTGGCTTTGATGAATCTACTTGGAGGCTGCACTGTGCAGGCTCGCCAGCCAGACAGCTGGGAGGGCTGGTATTGGGGAGCCAAGCATGCTTGGGGACAGGATCCAGTAGGCCAAGGAAGACAGGCTAATTTAATAAAAGATATTTCTGAGCATACAACTATGATGCTTTTCTGGGGCTGTGATCCAGAAACAACTCCGTTAGGTTGGGGAGGGATGTCGGCAAGTCGGTTGTGCTTCTGGTTTAGGGAATTAGGCATCAAAATAATATCCATCTGTCCTGATCTCAACTATGCAGCAGCCGTGCATGCTGATAAGTGGATCCCCGTTCTGCCCAACACTGATGCGGCGTTGCAATTAGCAATTGCCTATACTTGGATAACCGAAGATATTTATGATAAGGAGTACGTTGCTACCCATACCTACGGATTTGAGGAGTTTAAGAAGTATGTCCTCGGTGAGGAGGACGGCGTTGCTAAGACGCCGAAGTGGGCAGAAAAGCTTTGCGGAGTGCCGGCGAGGATCATAAAGGCTTTGGCAAGAAAATGGGCGAAAGAAGCTGTAACTATAGCTCACTGCAATGGTGGATCATATATAAGATCCTGTTACTCTACAGAGCCAGGGCGCCTCGAGGTACTGCTTCTTGCTATGCAGGGGCTGGGCAAGCCAGGCACCGGCCAGCTCAAGTTCTTCGAGTGGCAGCTATTTGGCTTGCACGATCAGAACCCACTGCCTCGCAGTGAAGTTCTGCCTAGCGTCGAGGGTGCATATCGCGGTGCCGTTTTAGAACCTCCCGAGAAGGGGCAATTCATACCTAAGACGCTCATCCCCAAAGCTATCCTGAGTGATGAACCGATTAGTTGGTATGGCGTAACGCTGGCAGGGATGCCTAAGGAAGACCAGTTTAATGAATACAGATATCCTGAGGTTGGCTGTTCAGAAGTTCATATGATTTGGAGTGACACCCCATGCTGGACCGTTTGCTGGAACGGTGGCAATAAGTGGATAGAAGCCCTGCGCAGCCCGAAAATTGAGTGTGTGGTAGTACAGCATCCTTGGTTTGAGAATGACTGCCTGTTTGCTGACATTATACTGCCTATTAACACCAAGTTTGAGGAAGAAGACATCAGTGTTGATATATTAAACGGCAACTACAACCTGGTACTGTATGAAGGACAGTGCGTTGAGCCGCTTGGCGAATCTAAGAGCGATTATGAAGCCGTAGCAGAAGTCGCCAAGAAACTGGGGCTATATGAGCAGTATACTCAAAGTAAGACCGTAAAAGAATGGATCAAGACCGGGTTCGAGAAATCAGGCATAAGCGACAGAATAAGTTACGAGGAGTGGCTTGAAAAAGGGTACTATATCATTCCTCCTGCAGAAGATTGGGAAAATGACGAACCAGGCTTTAGTCCGTTCTACAAGGATCCAGAAAATAAACCACTCGACACGCCAACTGGAAAGATTGAGTTTTATGCAACGGGGCTGGCAGAACACTTCCCAGATGATAAAGAGCGTCCGCCGGTACCGCATTGGATACCTTATGGGGAAAGCCATCAGGAGAGTCTGCAGCATCCGCGGTCTGAGAAATATCCGTTCCTTATCGTTTCCAATCACCCTCGCTGGCGGGTGCATGCCCAGTTAGACGACGTTCCTTGGCTGAGGGAAATCCCCACCTGCAAAGTTAAGGGACCGGATGGGTATTTATATGAACCGCTTTGGATTAATCCTGTGGATGCAAAGGCTTTAGGGGTTAAAACCGGAGATGTAGTGAAAATATACAACGATCGTGGTTGGGTACTCGGTGGGGCATACGTTACGGAGCGCATAATGCCGGGAGTAGTTTATCAGGATCACGGTGCAAGATTGGATTTGATTGTGCCTGGAGAAAGCGACCGCAGCGGCTCGAATAACTTGATTTGCCCTACAAATACAACCTCTAAAAACTGTGCCGGAGAAGTTACAAGTGGCTATCTTGTAGGTGTAGAAAAAGTTGACGTGGAAGCTCTCAAGAAACAGTATCCGGAGGTATTCAATCGCCCGTATGATGCCAGATATGGTGTAGATCAGGCTGCATGGATTATTGGGGGTGATGAGTAATGAAAGTTTTTGTCATTGATGTTGCTAAGTGTTCCGGTTGTTATTCTTGCCAACTGGCGTGTAAAAATGAACATGTAGGTAAAGACTGGACACCATATGCTAAACCTCAGCCGCAGACAGGACACTTTTGGATGAAAATAAAGGAAACGGAGCACGGTAGCATACCTAAAGTTAAAGTGGAATATCGCCCGACGCTCTGCATGCATTGTGACGATGCCAGCTGTATAAAAGCTGCTAAGGATGGAGCTGTATATAGGAGAAAAGATGGCTTAGTAATTATTGATCCTGAAAAAGCGAAAGGGCAAAAGCAACTGGTAGAGGCCTGCCCATATGGTGCGATATATTGGAACGAGGAATTAAACATTCCACAGAAATGCACTGGTTGTGCGCATTTAGTAGATGAAGGAGAAGTGCCGCGCTGTGTAGATGCATGTGCACATGAGGCGATTAAGTTCGGAGAAGAAGAGGAACTGGCCGATCTAATTGCTAAAGCTGAGGTTATGCAGCCTGAACTGGGACTGAGACCAAGAGTATATTATCTTAACCTACCGGGCTTCTTTGTGGCGGGTGATGTGTATGATCCAGTAAGCGATGAAATAATTGAAGGCGCAGAGATAACCCTTAATAACAAACAGACTGGGGAGAGTTGGACGACGAAATCTGATGACTTTGGGGACTTTTGGTTCAAGCGCTTAAAATCCGGCCAGTATTCACTGGACATTAAGATGAGCGGATATAAACCCATCCAAATCAGCGATATCGCCGTGGATAAAAGCGTTAACCTCGGCAGTCTATCCCTTGAGCGGGAGTAGAATTTGCTACGTAACCATTGATATAAAACTGTTATGGTACTTAAATAAAGGCTGCTTATGCTGCATGTGCTGGTGGCAGCAGCTGCGGCTTCTGCCACCAGCAGTTTTTATAACTCGGATAGAATTTGCGGAAGATTCGACAGGGGGTGTTATTGTGAAAAGAAAGGCCTGGGCAGTAATGTGGGTCGCTTACCTCGCCGGGGTGGCCATAGCTTTGAACCAGTTTAAAGTCCCCCCGGTTATGCAGGTATTGCTCGATAGCTTACAAGTGAGCATGGCAACTGGCGGTTGGCTGATGTCTGTTTTTTCTGTGGCGGGTGTAATGTTTGCGCTTCCCGCTGCTTTCCTTTTAGGTCGAGTTGGCCCCAAAGCGAGCGGACTTGTAGCTCTGGGGTGCACCATCGTAGGTTCTGTCATAGGTGCTTTAGCTCAGGGAGCAGGTGTGCTGTTGGTCGGAAGGATTATTGAGGGTATAGGATTGGCTCTGATTGCAGTCGTGGCCCCGGCGGTCATCAGTATGTGGTTTGAGCCTCAAGAAAGAGGGCTGCCGATGGGCATCTGGTCATCTTGGGTGCCGGTGGCAACTTTTGTTATGTATAACATAGCCGATGCAATACAAAAATCTTTTGGCTGGCAGGGAATCTGGTGGTTAGGGACCGCAGTAGCCTTAGTTGCATTTGTAGCGTACGCAGCGGTAGTTGATGTGCCTGATAAAGGGGCAGCCGGAGAAGAGAAACAGAAAGGGGCGCCTGTTTCGATGGGTGAAGGGCTGTTAAGCCTTAATACTTGGCTGTTGGCACTTGCCTTCTGTGGTTTTAACTTCGCTTTAATCGGATATAGCACCTGGGCGCCGTCTTACCTGAGTGAATTCCCAGGAGTAGGGACAGCAGCGGCCAATTTCTATGCTAGTTTGCCTTCCCTTGTGCTTATACCTGGGGGGATATTTGCCGGTTGGGTGCTCGATCGCACGAGGAACCGTAAGGCAGTTTTAACAATAGCTTTGGCTGCGGTCACTGTTGTGCTTATTTGGTGCTTTAAGTTAGATACTTTTATTGTTGTTCCCTACATGATTGGTATTGGCTTAATTTCGAGCTTCGTTCCTAGCAGCACCTTTACATTGGCACCTGAGACAGCTCCGCGCCCTGAACTGGCTGGGGTGGCTTTAGGAGTAGTAAGTATAGGTCAGAACTTTGGTATGCTCGTGGGGCCGCCGGTAATTGCCAAAGCTGCAGCTGGTGGAGCATGGGTTATGGGGACTTATCCGGTAGTTATAGGGTGTGCGGTGGCAATAGTGGCTGCTTTGTTAATGAGGATTAGAGCTGGAGCGTCTGCATAATAATTTTTTTGGATAGATATTTTTAAATAGCTTCTCCTTAAATTACCTGGCAGTGGGAAAATGAGTTCTTTTGTTTCATGCATTTATCAATTTTCCACTGCCAGTGTTCATCAATGTATAAGTTAAGGATTGGAATGTGTCATAATTCAAGTTTAATTGGGGTTTGCTGATGGCGCTTCATTGTGTTTTGAATCCTTTTGCGTCATCAATGGTTTATTTCAGAAAGGTTTTATATGCTGCACGATTGCCTTTTCATGAAAGTGAGAAGGGATGATGTAAAATATGATGTAATAATATGATGGAGTAAAAAGAAATAAAAAGATGAATAAGATTTTTAGAAACAAATTCAATAAGATCAATACAGCACAAATGGAAAGGAGCGATTGCTTATGTGCTTTCGGCCACCACAAGTAAAAAAGAGAGTTAGGTGTCCTAAATGCGGATTCTTAACTAATGAGGGGGATAAAAAGTGTAGCAAGTGTGGAGCTGAAATAACACAGAAGAAAACTGATAATAAAGGAAAAACCGATGATAAAAAGTAAATAAAGTATGGTGTGGCTAGTTTCTGGGGGCACTAGAAGCCATTATAAAGGATTAAAGTGCCCCCAGAGCTCTCTCTGCCTACAGTATACCCACCTGTTTCCAACTGAAATGTGATTGCATCCTTTACTGCCTTTGTTGTTTCTATCAGACCGGAGTTCGACAGTTAGCCAGCAGAGGAGCACATGGGCGCGGATGCGGTCTTCCAGGCGGTGGTAGACCGGGCGCAGCTCCAACCGGGACTTAAGGGTACGAAAGGCGTCTTCCACCAGCAGCAGCTGTTTGTAGCCCAGGGCGACATCTTCGGCGGAGAGGGTGTCGTCCGAGGTGCGCAGCAGGTATTTGCCGTCGAGTTTTTCTTCTTCCCTGATCTTGGCCCGGTCGATCTTCGGCAGGCTGCGGGAGTCCACCTTCAGGTAGCGGCCGTAGACCGGGTGGGCCATGAGTTCGCAGACTGCTTTGGCATGGGTTTTGATAAGGGGAAGCTGTTCCTCCAGTTCCTTGATAATTTTTTCCCGCCTGGCTTTGTCCCGGGCAGCCTCTTCGGGGTTGCGCACCAGGATGTAGCGCTCCCTGGCCTCGCCGTTTCCGACGACGATCTCCTTGACTTCCAGGTTGTCCCGCACCGTCTGGTAGCGGCCTCCCCGCTTTAAGGCTTGCACGGTATTTTCCTTGCCGCTGCGCAGCTTCTCCCCGGCTATGTAGTGGCCGCCCGCCCGCTGCAGACAGCGCAGGTTGTCTTCGGAGTTGAACCCCCGGTCCAGCACGGTGATGACCCGGCCCAGCTTCCAGCCTATGAGGTCCTTCTTTACCTGTTCGACCACAGAGATGTCGGCGGTGTTGCCCGGCCATACCCAGCAGCGCACCGGGATGCCGTCCCTGGTGACGGCCAGGCCGATCACGGCCTGCGGCAGGTCCGGTCGGTGGTCCTTGGAGTGCCCCCGGCGCCGCAGTCCACCATCCCCATCTTCGTCCTCGATCTCAAAGTAGGTGGAGGTGGTGTCGAAGTAAAGGATGTCTACTTCCAGGTTGAGCAGGTTGGCCACGGAGTAATAAACCTGCTTCTGCAGTTCGGCTTCGTTCTCCAGAAGAAAGTTCATCGCCCGGTAGAGCTGCTGCAGGGGTATTTCCTCTACGCCCGGGATCACCACGTCCTCTTTCACCCATTCTTCCACTCCGCGCTTGGACATGGGGTCAAGGGCGCGGTTCGCTGCCATGGCAAAGATGGCTCTTTCTACCGGGGTTTTGTACTGCCGCTTCTTGGGCGGCTCGGCTGCTTTTGCATCGCGGACCGTTCCCCAGGAAAGAAGTAGAGGAAATGTTGATTGCTCTGGTACGAGAAGGGGCAGCGGATGAAGAATCGATCCGGAAGCCCGGCAGTTCGGGGGTTACCACCGAGGGTCAGGACAGCCCTCTTGGAGCGGGATGTATCCTGTGCGGGCTCTGCGTTAGGATTTGCGAGAAAATTGGTAAGAGCCGCCTTACTTTTTTGGGGAGAGGGAAAAACCTGCGGGTAGGGCTGGTTCCAGGAGGCAGCGAGGAAGTTGGTTGTGGGCGCTGCAGAGCATGCCGGCGTATCTGCCCTACTGGATTTATTGCTCCGGATGCCCGACATGCCTTTACGGCCAGTTTGTACAGGTAACGGAGACCTTTAACTTTACCCATTCTGATACTGTATTTTTATTTTGAAACGGGATGCTTAAAGCCGGGTTTCATGAGCTCTGTTTTTCTCAACCTTTTGAGATGTTGTCTGTCTGGCATGGATTTTGCTTTGAACCTGGTCGAACAACTAAAAAGAGTGACGCGAACAGCGTTAACCTGTTACTTATACTACAAGGGGGTGATTTCGAATGCCTAAAATTACCGAGGAAATAAAAGAAGTAGCATCTAAAACCAGGGGATGGGCACTGGCAACTGCAACCAAAGATGGAATACCGAATGTTGTTGCCGTCGCTTTTGGTAAATTGATCTCTGAAAGTCAGATTTTGCTGGTGGATGTTTTTATGAAGAAGACCAGGGCAAATATTGAAGCTAACCCCAATGTGGCAGTTGCCGTATGGGACATGGAAACGCTCAAAGGCTACCAGTTTAAAGGGACAGCGCACTTTGAGACATCCGGTGAGATTTTTGATGAAGGAGTCCAGATTGTAAAATCGACGATGCCGCAGCTAACTCCCAAAGCAGCGCTGATCGTTGACGTATTGCAGATTTACAATCTCACCCCGGGCGCTGAGGCAGGCAAGGAGATGGCGTGACGCAAGCCGGGCCACCTGACGGGTATGGTTCGCTGCTGGAAACAGATGGATGAATATCAGGACTATTTTATTTTGAAACGGGACGCTTGAACCGAATTTCATGAGCGCCCTGTTTTTTTTCAACCTTTTGGCCGGTTGGCTATCTTATCTTGCAGTAAATCAATGGTGTAGCCCGCTCTCTCTGCATGTCAATAACTGGTTATTAGGATTAAGAAATCTATATTTTAAAAATATTTCCTAATGATATGGTAGGGTGCGGAAGATGGGGTCTAAAATCTTGGGTCCATTATATCGTAACTGCTTCCTCTACAAATTTGAAACTTTAGAATACCATTTTGAGACCGTGTTGGATGGAAACCTGCAAAAGGAATTTAAAAAATCCGATAAATAAGCACTTTTTGAGATGGCTGTTTTTTGGCATAGATCTTGCGATAAGTTTTTTGCGCAAACATATGAAAGTACTGAAAATTGAATAGGATATTTTCTACGAGCCCGCTTTCCTAAGGCAGTGCTATGGGGGCGAGGCCTGGGGCTTAAGACCCCACAGGGTTGTAGGAGAAATCTTGCAGCCTCCCTGTTATGGAAAGTAGAAAAATAGGTTTTAAATGTGCTCCTGCATATTTTTCTACCTCCATACAGGCGCACATTTTTTATTGCTCTGAGGGATAAAAGATGCGTCCGGTGACTTGGCCGGTATTCTAACGGATTCTAATGGGTAGTTGAGCTGAGAGGAGCTGTCAAATGGAAGCAAGCGGGATAATCCTGGCCGGCGGCTGCAGTTCGCGTATGGGCACGGACAAGTCTCTCATGGTGTACGAACGGCAAACGCTGATAGAGCGGACTGTGAATGAGCTGCGGAAGGTCGTGAATGAAATCGTTATAGCCAGCAACAACACCTCTAAATACAGCATTCCCGGGGTCGTTGAGGTTCCGGACCTTTACCCCGGTATGGGGCCGCTGGCCGGGATCCACGCCGGGCTGAAGCGGGTCAAACACCAATACGCTTTCGTTATCGGCTGTGATATGCCCCTGTTTAAGGCAGAACTGGCGAAATATCTTTTAGAAATCTGCCCCGGTTACGATGTGGTTGTTCCTCAAATAGATGGTTATGGTGAACCTCTTTGCGCGGTTTATTCAAAAGGCTGTATCGAACCTATTGAAAACTGCTTGAAGGCTGGATTGAGAACAGTAATTATGTTCTACCCTCAGGTCCGCGTTTTAACGGTGGGGAGGGATGAGATCGAAAGAATCGGCAACCCCGAGGAGTTGTTCTACAATTTGAATACCCCCGAGGATTACTGGTCGCTCATGATGCGGCAGAATACGGATGGATCTCTGGAAGATAACCGAAAATGTTGAATAATAATCAGGAGGGTTAGGCGCAGTGAAAAAAGATAAACCGGTAATTTCCATTGTGGGTAAGTCTGGTGCAGGTAAAACAACGCTGTTGGAAAAGGTTATCAAGAGGCTGAAGGAAGATGGAATTAGGGTGGCTGCCATCAAGCACGATGCCCATCGATTCGATATGGATAAGCCGGGAAAGGACACCTGGAGGATGGCCCAGGCAGGGGCCGATGTGGTGGTGATCTCCTCCTCTGAAAAGATGGCCATGATCGAAAAAGTTTCAAAGGAAAAGAGCCTTGATGAAATTGTTGCAATGCTTCCCGGGGTAGATATCGTGCTTACCGAAGGCTATAAGAGCGGCGACAAGCCGAAGATCGAGGTCTACAGATCGGAAGTGCATAAAGAGCGGCTCTGCTCCCCCGACGAACTGCTGGCGATTGTCAGCGATGTGGTCTGGGATGACCTCGATGTTCCGCAATATCAACTGGATGATATCGACGGGGTTGTTAATGAAATCAGGCGGTATATCGCAGCTTACGATAGCAATTAATGAGCCTTTTACCCAAAAGGGGGTTCAGAAAATGAAGACGGTAAGGGTTGAAGAATCGGTAGGAATGGTATTGTGCCATGACATCACGAAGATCGTTCCTGGTGAATTCAAAGGCAGGGCATTCAAGAAAGGGCACATTATCCGGCCTGAAGATGTTCCCATGCTTTTGAGTTTGGGAAAAGATCGAATCTACGTGTGGGATACGAAGAACGGTGATGAAGTGCACGAAGATGAAGCGGGGATGCGGTTGGCACAGGCTGTAAGAGGGGAAGGAGTCTCTTTAACTGAACCTGCCGAGGGTAAGGTTCATCTGGTGGCTGAACATGATGGTATGTGTAATATTGATGAAGATCTGCTGTTTCAGATCAATTTGATCGACGATATGGTGATTGCAACCAGAAACAACAACAGACCTGTTAAAAAAGGGGATGTGGTGGCAGGAGTACGTGTCGTTCCCTTGATGATAGAAAACGAAAAATTAAGACAAGCTGAGGAAATAGCAAGAGGGAAGAAAGTTATTTCTGTGCTGCCGTTCAGGAAGTATCGGGTAGGCATGGTTATAACCGGTAATGAGGTTTATTACGGGCGCATCAAAGATCGTTTCTCCCCGGTAATAAAAAAGAAGGTTGAAGATTATGGTAGTGAAGTGATTAGTCAGGTAATAGTGCCGGACGATGCGGAACGAATAGCTGCCGCTGTCAGAGAAATGATTTCCCGGGGAGCAAACCTGATTATGACATCCGGCGGCATGTCGGTCGATCCAGATGATGTTACTCCTAAAGGCATCAAACAGACAGGAGCAAAAATTGTCTCCTATGGTGCCCCCGTTTTACCGGGTGCCATGATGCTTGTGGCCTATTTAGATGAGATACCAATTATGGGATTGCCAGGATGCGTGATGTATTATAAGACCACTATCTTTGATCTGCTCCTCCCACTGGTTATGAGCGGACAGAAGATTACCCGCTCGATGATAGCCAGACTTGGTTTAGGAGGGCTCTGTTTGAACTGTGAGAGCTGTCGGTATCCGCAATGTTCTTTTGGGACCGGCTTTTAGGAGGAGAAGACGATGAGATTGAATGTTTCGTTAGAAGAGGCTCAGGAAATAGTGCTTGGCATGCTCAGACCCATAGAGAGAGAAGCCATCCTTCATCTGCCCGATTCCTTAGGCCGGGTGCTCAGCCGAGATATCAAAGCCCCTTTTAATGTTCCTGCTTTTGACAAATCTCCTCTTGATGGATACGCTGTCCGCGCTGAAGACACCAAAATGGCGGCGTCTGACAACCCCGTAATTTTGCACGTCATCGAAGAGGTGCCGGCAGGCAGTGTTCCGACGAAAAGGGTGGAGCCGGGCTCTGCGATAAGAATTATGACCGGCGCTCCAATTCCCGAAGGAGCAGACGTTGTTGTCCGGTTTGAAGATGTCGAGGAAGCGGCAGATACGATCAAAGTGAGCCAACCTTTGGCTTCAGGGGCCAACATCATCCCGGCAGGGGATGATGTTGCGGAGGGGGAGGTAGTTGCGAGCACTGGTACCCGACTCAATGCCCCTCTTATCGGCATGTTGGCTTCTCTAGGTATTAGCAGTGTACCTGTTTATCAAAGGGTGAGGGTGGCGATCATTAATACGGGTAATGAACTTCTGGATCCAAGTGAAAAATGGCTGCCCGGCAAGATCTATAACAGCAATCGCTATCTTCTTGAGGCAAGGTGCAAGGAGTTGGGGGCAGAACCCGTTTATCTCGATAGCGTTCCCGATGAAGAGACGGCTGTTGCCGAATCTCTCCAAGGAGCGCTGGAAGTGGCAGATCTGGTGATCACTACCGGGGGCGCCTCGGTTGGCCAGTATGATGTGGTTAAGAACGCTATAAATGCGGTCGGAGCCGAAATCTTATTCTGGAAAATTGCCCTAAAACCCGGTATGCCTACTGCTGTTGCCAGAAAAGATGGGAAAGTTATCTTTTCCCTGTCGGGAAACCCGGCTGCGGCGATGATAACGTTTGATTTGCTCGCTGTGCCGGCTTTGAAGAAGTTGTCGGGCATGAAAGAGGTGCTTCCGCCGACAATAACCGGCATTCTGGTTAATGCTTTTCAAAAGCGCAGTCCGCAGCGGCGCATGTTAAGGGCAAAGTGGAAAAAGCAGAATGGGAGCGACCTGATAGAGCTTACGGGTAAGCAGAGCAACGATGTTTTGAAATCTCTGGTAGAATGCAACATCTTGATCGATGTCCCTGCGGGAACTCCCTCACTGGCTGTCGGGCAGCATGTTTCTGCATATGTAGTTGGCAACTTGACCGATTCCCTTGTTGGGGAATTGAAGTGCTAGATTAATAACGAACAAGCGATATGTTTCTAATTAAATAAAACTCCGAGCCCGCCTTCCTAAGGCAGATGCTACGGGGGCGTGGCCTGGGGCTTACGACCCCACAGGGTTGTAGGAGAAATCCTACAGCCTCCCTGTATGGAAAGGAGGAGATGCTCAGGCATGTTTCTGTGGCCACTTTCCATACAGGAACATGCCTTTTTTGTTGGTTTCAAGATTATTCAAATGGTTATGAGGGGGTAATTCAAAGGATGGAGCCGGAAATGATGCACCTTTTAGCTGAAAAGGTAGAAAAGAATGAAGAGGCTGCTCTTATTACGGTGATTACTTCAAACAGATGGCACTGCAGGCTGGGCGCCATGATGCTTGTGGATAAAAACGGCGTCGTACTGGGCGGTAGTATAGGAGGAGGACAGCTTGAGAAAAAGGCGATTAAAGAGGCTCAAACATGCATAGAAAGGGGGGTTTCCCGGAAAGTGCTTCTGACTGAAGAGGGAGAATCGGTGGAAATATTTATCAATGCCTTCTGTTACTTTGACAAACTGATAATTGTAGGGTCGGGGAGCGTTGCTTTAAATATTTATAAAGTTGCGATGGTTCTGGGCTACAGAATAACTGTTGTGGATAACAGGACGGAGACGCTAACAGAGGATAGATTTCCTGGAGCCGATAAGCTGCTTCTTGGGGATATAGTCGAAAATCTCAGTTCGTGTGACATTGATGAGAATACATCTATCGTAATAGCCACCCACCATCACAAATTCGATGAGCCGGCGTTGAAGGCGGTTATTCACTCTCCGGCCAGATACATAGGAATCCTAAGCAACAGACGTAAGGCCGCGTCCTATTTCGATAATCTTAGGGCTCAAGGTATTCCGGACAACCTGCTGAATAGGGTGTATACCCCAATAGGCCTTGACCTTGGTGGCAGAAAGACCCCTGAAATAGCTGTTGCTGTAATGGCAGAAGTCCTGGCCGTCAAATACGGGCGCAGCGGAGGGTTTTGCAGAGACATCATAAAGGAGGGGCGAATTAATGACTGATTGTTTTGAGCAGGATCTTAAAGTTGCCCGTGACTTTCATGGGGGTATCTGTACCGGTATTGTGTTCGGGGTGAGGATCGCCCGGGCGGGATTAAACTATCTTGGCATTAAAGACCCTTTAAAAAATAAAGACTTTATAGTTTTTGTTGAGGCCGACCGCTGTATTGCCGATGCAGTTTACGCAGTTACCAGATGCTCGCTCGGACGAAGACGGCTAAAATGGGTTGATTATGGGAAAATGGCTGCATCATTTGTAGATATCGAGAGCAATAAAGGCGTCAGGATTGTGGTTAACACAAAGCGGCGGGCTCCAGAAGGGGCGGATATGGTTGCTTTCTGGGGTTCAATACCCGACGAAGAACTGCTCAAAATTGAGCCTATAGTTGTTAAGTTAAAAAAGGAGGATCTTCCTGGAAAACCCTTGCGGAGGGTAATGTGCGAGGAATGCGGCGAGTTTGTAATGGATGGAAGAGATGTGCTTGTCGATGGCCGGATATTGTGCAAGGCGTGCGCTAATGGAGCTTATTACGAAAGAATCTGAGGAGAGCGGTGATAAGGATGTGGAAGATCTATGACGACCTGATCAATGCGATACCTGAGGACCTTACCGTAAAAGAATGCCTGGTGGGACTACACTGGACGCTCGTTCGCTCTGAAAGAGGTGTGGGCGCCGCTATGACGCTGAAAGGAGGCAGAGCAGAGTCTGAACTCACAGGGATTGTCGGGATGCCCCTAAAAAAACTTGCTTCTCATGTTAAGTCGTGGAATATGGTGCAGGCCTCTGTGGGGCAGGCAGCGATAAACTCGGCATTTAATGTCTATGACAATCTGGCGGCTATTACAGGTCTGGATGCCAGAAAGCTGGGGAGCAATGATGATAACAACGCCTTCAGGCAGTTCCTTCCGGAATTGAAGGGCAAGAAGGTTGCGGTCATCGGGCATTTTCCGCACATTGATTTCCTGAATGATGTATGCCATCTCTCGATTTTGGAAAGAAAGCCGCAGGGCAGCGACTATCCGGATCCGGCGTGTGAGTACATTCTTCCGTATCAGGACTTTGTTTTTATAACTGGCACTGCTTTCACCAACAAAACCATGCCAAGGCTACTTGAGCTTTCGAAAAATGCCAAGGTTGTCGTCGTTGGTCCCAGCGTTCCGATAACGCCGATTCTTTTTAAATATGGTGTAGATGCGATTGCGGGGATGATCGTTAGAGATGAGGCAGTATTTTGGAAGTGTGCTCAAGAAGGGGGTAAAATGAACATTTTCAAGCAGGGTGGACAAATGGTATGCATACGCAGTTAGTTCACAGAAGTGCAGTTTGCCCACGCCGCCTGAAGGCTTCCGCGAAGCTCATACTTGCCTTGTTGCTCGTAACAGTCTTTGTTTTTTCAATTGTTGTCGGGCGGTATCCGATAACTATACCCGAGCTGTTGTCGACAGTATATTCTTACTTTTTTGGCAGTAGCATGGGGCACTCGGAGAACCTGGAAACCGTGATATTTAACGTCAGATTGCCGCGGGTTATAACGGCAATGGTGGTAGGGGCTGCTCTTTCGATAGCCGGAGCTTCATACCAGGGTATGTTCAAAAATCCGCTTGTGTCTCCGGATATCCTGGGGGCATCTGCTGGTGCCGGATTTGGTGCCGCTTTAGCCATTTTGTTTTCATTATCAGTGTTTATGATCCAGCTTAGTGCATTTGTATGGGGAGCGTTAGCTGTAATGCTGGTGTATTTAATAAATACAAAGCTTATAAATACAAAGCTCAACTATGAGCCTACGCTGGGTCTGGTCTTAAGCGGCATACTTATCAGTTCACTTTTTTCTTCTGGTACCGCTGCAATTAAGTATATTGCTGATGCAAATGATAAATTGCCCGAAATCACCTTTTGGTTGATGGGTAGTTTGTCAGCTGTAGATAAAAGAGACCTCTTAAATATTATATTTCCGATGGTTGCAGGGTTTTTGCTGCTCTTTCTTGTCAGGTGGCGCATAAATATTCTTGCCTTTGGCGAAGAGGAGGCACGTGCTTTAGGAATTAACACGCAAAGGTTGAGAATGATTATTATATTGGGCTCTACCTTAATAACTGCTGCTTCTGTTTCGGTATCTGGCATGATCGGATGGGTCGGTCTGGTTATTCCCCATCTGGCTCGAGCTGTTGCAGGCCCTAACTATGAAACGCTTATTCCGGTGACGTTTATTATAGGGGCTTCTTATCTCTTGTTGGTTGACGATCTGGCTCGCTGTCTGGGCGCTGTAGAAGTGCCGTTGGGAATATTAACATCATTATTAGGAGTTCCTGTATTTCTAATAGTTCTTAGAAAAAACATAGCGGGGTGGAGGTAATGCTGGAGGTAAGAAATATAAATTATCGTTACGGAAGAAATGAGGTGCTTCACAATGTTTCTTTTAAAGTTGAACAGGGCGAGTTTGTATGCGTCCTAGGGCCAAATGGTTCAGGAAAGACTACGCTTCTTAAAAATATACTCGGCCTGCTAACTCCCGATACCGGTACCGTTCTTATAGAGGGAGAGGATGTCCGGAAAATGCCCCCCTCAAAGCTGGCAAAGATAATTGGGTATATTCCTCAAGCGCATACGCCGCCCTTTCCCTTTCGGGTTTTCGATGTTGTTCTCATGGGTAGAGCACCCTATCTGACGAGCCTATCCGTACCAAGTGATGAGGATGAAAGAATAGCGTATGAATCGCTGGAAGAGCTCAACATCACGCGGCTGAAAGACAAACCTTATACCGAAATAAGCGGCGGAGAGAGGCAGCTTGTCCTTATTGCGAGGGCTTTAGCGCAAAAGCCCAAGATTCTTGTCATGGATGAGCCTGCTGCCAGCCTTGATTTCGGAAACCAGAGCTTATTTCTTGAATATATGCGAACTATTTGCGATAAAGGCATGAGCATTCTGATGGTGACCCATGATCCCCATCATGCGCTTTTTTGCGCTGATAAGGTGGTAATGCTGAAAAACGGAAGAATTGTGAAGATGGGACCTCCCCAAACAACGATTGAAGGAGACACGATGAGGGAGATCTATAGAACAGATGTAAGAGTGGCCAGAATCAAGCTCTCCGAGAAGAGAACGATAACTGTCTGCGTGCCCGTACCCAGTCTTTTGAAGACCTGCTAAAATACACCTGTTTCGATTGGAGGGATAGAAGTGATCCGCTTGAACAGAATTAAGAATTTTATGGTAACAGCCTTGGTGTTTGTTCTGTTGTGTTCGCTGGTAACTGGTTGCGGTTCCAGAGAGATAAGCGAGAAGAATACCGGAAGTGTAGAGACCTCCCAACAGCGGTCTGGGGAGAGGGTGATAACCGACCATGCTGGAAGAACTGTGAAAATTCCGGCAGAGGTAGATAAGGTTTATTTCACAAGCCCTATCGCTCAAATTATGGTGTATACCCTCGCACCCGAGAAGATGGCTGGGTGGACAATGCAGCTGACGGATAAGATGAAAAAGTATATCCCTCCCCAATACCAGGAGCTGCCGTATCTCGGTGGTCAGCAAATGAGCGCAAAGCTAAATATCGAAGAAATACTGAGGGTAAAACCTGATGTCATATTTTCAGTAGGACCCGACCCCATCAGCGATACAACTAAAAGCGAGGCCGACAAACTCCAGCAGCAGCTAAACATTCCGGTAGTTGTTGTGGACGGGGATATAAATAGTACTGAAAAGGCATATGCATTTTTGGGACAGATTCTGGGAGTTGAGGATAGGGCAAAAAAACTTATAGATTATTGTAACCGGACAATGAAGGATGTTGTCGAAAAGACCAAATCCATACCCAAAGAAAAAAGAGTGAGGGTATATTATGCCGAAGGCCCCGAAGGACTTGCCACTGAACCCAAGGGATCAAGCCACGCCATACTGCTGGATATCGTGAATGCTGAAAATGTTGCTGAAGTTCAGCAAAAAGGTGGGAGCGGAATGAGCAATGTGTCTTTGGAACAGGTTTTGAAATGGAACCCCGATGTAATTCTGACATGGAGTACCGACCGTGGAGGTGCCTGTAACAAAATACTTACGAGTCCCGACTGGAAGAATATTAAAGCAGTAAAAAACGGAAAAGTATATGAAATACCCAATTATCCTTTTAACTGGTTTGACCGGCCGCCTTCAGTGAACAGGTTCCTGGGTCTGAAATGGCTTGCTGCCATTTTGTATCCGGATGTTTATCAGGTGAACCTTGTAAAAGAGGTTAAAGAATTTTATAAGCTTTTCTATCATGTGGATTTAACAGATGATGATGTCAAAGAGCTCCTTAAGGATGCCGGATTCTGATTTGACTGCAGACCACCCATGCCGCTAGCGGCGGCACCAACAGAGCATGAAAATACCCGACGGGTCTACCGGCGAGCGACCTATGGAAGGCCGGGTAACAGGACAGGCGAAGCGAGGATGACAGGTCGGGATGCGAGTACAGACACCTGAAGAGTTTCGATGGAATGGATTCGCTGCGAGGCCAAACGCTGCAATTGGCAGAAGCAATTCGCAACTTGTTACGCAGCATTCCAGAGCTGTCCCGAAGCGAGCCGTAGTCCTGTCCGGCCTGGAATCGGGAGTCGAGCGGTAGACCGGCGGGTGAACTTGACGTATTTTCAGGGCAGATTGCTTAGTTGAAAATTGAAGGAGGAGAAATGAGATGGAGGATCTTTATGGAAGAAGAATCGATTACCTGCGTGTCTCGGTAACCGACCGCTGCAACCTGAGGTGCATCTACTGCATGCCGCCGGAAGGGGTAAAGCCCAAGGAACATAACGATATCATTCGTTTCGAAGAGATCTTAGTAGCAGCGGAGGTGGCTCTGGAGCTGGGTATTAACCGCTTCCGGTTGACAGGTGGCGAGCCCTTAGTCAGAAAGGGGATTATCCCGTTCATCGGCGCTTTATCTATGCTGCCCGGAATAGAAGATGTATCTCTTACCACTAACGGAATTTTGCTTTCCCAAATGGCTGGACAGTTAAAGGAGGCGGGGATCCGACGGATCAACATTAGCCTTGATACCATGAACCAAAAGACTTATCGGGAGCTTACCAGAGGGGGAGACTTAAGGGCTGTCTGGGAGGGGATAGAGAAAGCCCTGGAAATCGGATTTGATCCTGTAAAGATCAACATAGTAGCCCTAAGGGGTATAAACGACGAAGAGTGGGTGGATTTTGCCCGCCTCACTATGGACAAGCCTTTACACATTCGCTTCATCGAGCTCATGCCCATCGGCGCAGGCTGGCAAATGGCGAGAGAGAACTACGCCTCCTGCCGGCAGGTTAGGGGGGTGATAGAAAGAGAGCTGGGCGAACTCACCCCGGTCATTGACGTCGAGGGAAACGGCCCTGCCGAATATCAGCGATTGCCGGGAGCGGTTGGTACGATCGGCTTCATCCATGCCGTCAGCGAGCACTTCTGCGGGAGCTGCAACAGACTGCGCCTTACAGCAGATGGTAAACTGCGGCCCTGCCTTTTTGACCGAAGGGAGATCGACCTGAAAGGAGCAATCCGGAGAGGAGCGGGCGGAGAAGAACTGCAACGGCTATTTAGAAAGGCCGTGCAACTTAAGGCGGCAAACTACCAGATGGCTGCGCGAGCTGGCAAAGGTGGGCGGTCGATGGTCCAAATAGGGGGATAAATCACGAAACGCATGAGCAGGGGGATTTTAAACGATGAGTTTTTTAAATGAAATTAAGCAACGCTTTGTTGAACATCTGAGGAACGAGGGTGTATCACTAAATGAAGTTGCCGAAGTGATAAGCTCGCGACCTTTAACTCCAGAGGAAGCTATCGGGAGACCGGAACGAGACGATTTTCCTCTTCTGAAAGGGAAGGAATTTATGATCGAGGCGAGATTCAGGGGGTGCAGCGGTCAGGCCTTTACCGATATGCCGAGGAGCTTTACCGCAACGCTCGGAGAAATACTATCTCTGTCAACTGACCGCAACGATCACAGAGCAATCTTGATAGCGTCCTTGAATGCGGTGATGAGGTATTTAAACCGAATAGAAAAAACGATCCACTGCCGCGATGAAGAACCGCGGTTGTGTGCTGAACGGTTGGTTGAGTACGTGTGGACACGATTTGGGAACCCGCGGATAGCATTTATCGGCTTACAACCGGCTATGGTTTCTGCCTTGGCGAAACATTTCAGGCTTAGGGTCACCGATTTAGATCCGGAGAACGTAGGTCAAGTAAAGGGTGGGGTGAAGATAGAAGACGTTAGCGCTACCCGGGAGGTGCTCGAGTGGAGTGACGTTGTGTTGGCTACAGGAACGACAGCCGTAAATGACACATTGTCCTCGATAGTGGGTAGCGAGAAGCCGGTAGTTTTTTACGGTGTTACCATTAGCAGCATAGCCTATTTAGCTGGGTTGGAAAGGTTCTGTCCGTTTGGTCATTAAACAAAAGGGCCTATAAGGAGGCAGCGAGGGAAAATGAGAACGGCAAATTTAATCCGTAAAACCGGATTTCTGTTTACAGTAATACTGGTTGGAGTGCTATTCGTCTCGGGGTGCAGCGGTAAGACGGCGGCGGAAATGAAACCCCGAGAACCAAAGTCTCTCTTAGTATACTGCAGCGCGGGATTAAAGGATCCGGTGGAAGAGATCTGCCAGGCCTTTAAAAGTCACTACGAGGGGCTTGACATCAATTACAGCATCGCTGGTTCAGCCCAGCTTAATAGCCAGATCCTGTTAACGCAGAAAGGCGATGTTTACGCAGTCAGCGATGAAGAGGAACTAAAGCCGCTGCAGGACAAAGGATTGGTAGCGTGGGAGAGAAGTTTAGTCTACCATACACCTGTTTTGGCAGTACCTAAGGGGAATCCTGGCGGTATTAACAAGTTATCAGATCTGACAAGGCAAGGAGTACGTGTAGCTCTGGGGGACGCTGGTGCGGTGCCAATTGGTAAAATAGCGGACAAAATGTTGGAGGAAAACGGAATTTTGGAAGCGGTAAATAAGAACGTGGTTGTAAGGACGGCAACAGTAAATGAGTTGCTGGTTTACTTAAGCTCGCGGCAGGTTGATGCAGCTATTGTTTGGGAAGAAAACTGCAGGAGCGCCAAAGGTACAGTTGAGGTAATCAAAATCCCCGAGCTGGAAGAGTACGTCAAAATAACGAAGGCTGTTGTGCTCAGCTGCTCACAGGAGAACGAACTTGCAAGAGAGCTTGCCGAATTTATGGGTTCGCCTCAAGCAATGGAGATCTGGGAAAAGTATGGTTACAGACCGGTCGCCAGCTAGGAGGTGGCGCCGTGAGGGACCAATTGACCAAATTCTTTAACTTCGTGATTACAGGTGCTTTGCTGTGTTTGATAGTGGTTTCCGTGGGAGCGGTGCTGATAAGGGGATTGCCGCAGCTCATCGATCACACGAGAAATTCCGAACTGCTATTTGCGCTTAAGCTCAGCCTTTTGACGTCAGTGGTGTCTACTTTTATGTGTTTATTGGTAGCCATACCAGTTGCATATACACTTACACGCTACCGATTTCCGGGTCAGGGAGTAATAGCCAGTATCATCAGAATTCCCTTAACTATGCCTCCTATTGTTAGTGGGGTTTGCCTTCTGCTTTTTTTGGGAACAACGGTCTTCGGAGAGGCTCTATCTCGAATAGGAATAAATTTTATTTTCACCGTCCCTGGCATAATTATGGCCCAGTTCTTTGTGAATGTGCCTTCGCTAATTACGGTGCTGAAGGCGGCAATTGAAAATATCGACGTCCGCTTAGATTACGTAGCCAGAACGTTGGGGTGCAGCGCCCTCGAGGCCTTTTTAAGGGTCGACCTGCCGCTCATGCGCAAAAACATAGTTGCCGGACTGGTTCTGACCTGGGGTAAGGCTTTGGGTGAGTTTGGAGCGGTGCTTATGGTGGCCGGGGCTACAAAATTTCGAACTGAAACACTTCCCACATCAATCTATCTCAATATGGCTACTGGGGATATGAGTGCTGTTATGGCGTCTACCAGTATACTGATTCTGATTGGTATTGCGGCTTTGGTAGCATTTGAGCTTCTAGCAATAGAAAATTGGGAGAGGACTCGGGTGCTATGAGAAAATGATGCGGATGAATGCAGGTTATCTTAGACTGTGTGGTATCAGCAGGAAGATAGGAAATTTTGAACTCCGCAATATTTCGTTAGGCGTAGAAAGAGGAGAGTATTTTGTTATTCTCGGACCTTCAGGAGCAGGGAAGACGCTGCTTTTGGAAACCATTGCCGGCTTGCAGCGGGTAGATGAGGGTGAAACATGGATTGGAGAAATCAACATAACCCATTGGCCGCCGGAAAAAAGGCAGTTTGGTTTTGTGTATCAAGATTGTGCCCTGTTTCCACACCTGAATGTAAAGGACAACATTGCGTTTGGCTTAAAAGTTAGAAGGTTGTACTCCCGCATTGTACAGAAAGAACTGGATGATATAGTGGATTTATTGGGCATTTCTCATCTACTTGAGCGGTACCCTGCTACTCTGAGTGGTGGGGAGAAGCAACGAGTAGCTCTAGCCCGCGCCTTGGTGATGAAACCCCGAGTGCTTTTACTTGATGAGCCGCTTTCGGCTCTGGATGTGCCAATGAGGGAGGCGCTGCGCGACGAACTGAAACGTCTGCATCGGTTGACGGGGATGCTTATGATTCATGTAACTCACGATTTCACAGAGGCTATGTTATTAGCAGACCGGGCGGCAGTTATCGTTGATGGGGCATTAGCTCAAGTGGGGTATCCGGATGAGATCTTCAACCGGCCGCAGTCAAGAGCAGTAGCCGAATTTGTGGGAACACAGAATGTTTTTCAGAGTAAAGTGATTAATCAGAATGGAAAAAAGTTCGTGCAGTTTGGGAAAAGTCAATTGGCTGTAGAAACAGACTTAGAGGGAACAGTTAACTTCTCTTTCAGACCGGAAGATGTTGTGTTATCTTCTAGCCGGCATCCCGTTAATTGTTTGCGAGGTGTTGTTGATTTTATAGCGCGGCAGGGGTTGTTTACTAGGGTAGTGGTAGAGGTGGAAGGAGTTGGGGTGGTGGCTTTACTGGCCTCAAACAATGGTAGCATGTATGCTCTTAACCCGGGAACTCCTGTATTTTGCGTTATCCCCCCGGAGGTAATAAACGTTTTTCCTGATAAGTGATAAAGTGCGGGCGCGAGCCAGGGCTTCGTTCGTCTGTCGGCAGAGGCAGTGGGTGACGGTGGGTATTCGCTCTTAATTCGTGCGGCTTTCAGACACTCCGGGTGAGAATTCCTTCTCCTGCGAGGTCTGGGAGGCGACTATGGGCCTCCGCCGCTTTTTTGGCGAACCCTGCGCTGTTCGATAATCATTTTCAATATATAGCGCCAAATCTTGAGGATCTTAGAAAGGGGAGATTAAGCCCTGCACTGGAAGATCACTCACGGTATCGAGTAAACACTCCTGTAATTCGCGACCTGGAGAGGTTCAGCGATGATGTTTACGGCGCCTGGCTGAGCCTGGATATATTTTTCAAACCGGCCAGCTACCGCCAGGCAACAGGGCGCACGCTGCCGGGCGGGGGATGGCCTTGATAGGAGGCTGAAAGAATGGCAGACCTTACCCACTTCAACAGGGAAGGGCGAGCCCGCATGGTCGAAGTAGGAGAAAAACCGACCACCACCAGAGAAGCCGTAGCCCGGGGCACGGTTTTCATGCAACCCGAAACCCTTGAACTCATCAAAAGCGGAGGCATCGCCAAAGGAGACGTCCTGGGAGTCGCCCAGATAGCCGGCATCATGGGAGCCAAACGCACATCTATACTCATCCCCATGTGCCACCCACTCTTCCTCAGCGGCATTGACCTCAACTTTCGGGCCGACCCGGAGCGCAGCGCCGTAGAGATCGAAGCCCGGGTTAGATGCCAGGGAAAAACCGGAGTAGAAATGGAAGCTCTGACCGCCGTAAGCATAGCCGCCCTCACCATCTACGACATGTGCAAAGCCGTAGACCGCGGCATGGCCATCGGAGAAATCCGGTTAATAGAAAAAACCGGGGGCAAAAGCGGAACCTACAGAAGGGAAGGGGAGAAAGAATGGGAAGAATAGTAGCCGTATGCACCAGCCGGAACACCGGAGAGCGCAAAAAGAACATCGGCCGGGGAACCCTGATCGCCGGACACGGGCTTGAAGGGGATGCCCATGCCGGCCCCTGGCACCGGCAGGTCAGCCTCCTGGCCATAGAAAGCATCCGGAAAATGCAAAACAAAGGCCTTGACGTAGGGCCCGGTGACTTTGCCGAAAATATCACAACAGAAGGGATTGAAATCGCTGCCCTTCCTCTTGGAACAAAACTGCGGCTGGGGAAAGAAGCCATAGGGGAAGTCACCCAGATCGGAAAAGAATGCCACAGTCGATGTGCCATCTATCACCAGGCCGGGGACTGCGTCATGCCCAGGGAAGGGGTCTTCATCAGGGTACTCCAGGGAGGTCCCATCGAAGTCGGAGACGAGATCGAGATCATCGAAACACCCCAAAAGGAAGTGACGGAAAAATGAAGGTGGCCATTCTCACAGCCAGCGACAAAGGGTACCGGGGAGAGCGGGAAGACCGCAGTGCCCAGGTCATCAAAGAGATGCTGGTTTCCCTCGGTGCGGAAGTCATCGCCTACGACATCGTACCAGATGAAAAGGAACAGCTGATAGCCAAACTGCTCGAATATACCGACCAAAAGCGGGCTGACCTCATCCTCACCACAGGGGGCACCGGACTCGCACCGCGGGATGTCACCCCCGAAGCCACCCTGGCCGTAATCGAGCGGGAAATCCCCGGCATAGCCGAGGCCATGCGGGCAGAGGGGCTCAAGCACACCCCTCACGCCATGCTCTCCCGGGCGGTGGCCGGGAGCCGGGGGAGAACCCTGATCATCAACCTGCCGGGCAGCCCACGCGCTGTGAGGGAGAATCTCAGGGTTATTATTCCTGTCTTACCCCATGCTCTGGAGACCATTCAGGGAAGAGGGAATGAGTGCGCCAGGATGCGTCACGAGGAAGAGGTGGAGGGGTAGGCCGTGGCGGCATGATGGTCTGCGGATTAATAAATGATTGTCGATGGTTATGGAGGGATTGAATGAAGAAAATCGACGTTCTGAAATATGATCAGATTGCTAGAGAAGTATTCGCTCCTGTATACCCGCTTATTGCAGAACAGATTGTACAAAATACCGGTATAAAAGAGGGGATCTGCCTGGATATCGGCAGCGGCGGAGGATATCTGGCCATTGCTTTAGCAAAAATTACCGATTTAGATTTCTATCTACTAGATTGTTCTCAAGAATTTCTCGCCATTGCCAGCAAAAATATTGCCGATCACGGGCTGAACGGTAGAGCAAAAACACTGCACGGTGATGTACATCAAATACCTTTGGATGATTGCTCTATCAACCTAGTCGTGAGTAGGGGGTCATACCGCTTCTGGAATGATCAAAGAAAGGCATTCGAAGAGATTTATAGAGTGCTCGCTCCTGGGGGAATGGGTTATGTCGGAGGGGGGCTTGGCTCTTCTGAAATTAAAGAGCGAATTTTCAAAGAGATGCGTGTGAAATATAGTGAGTGGTGCGATCTGATGGAGGGGCGAAGAAAAAATAACGTTCAAACTCTTAATGAAAACTTACGGAAAGCAGGGATATTGACTTACGAAATAAACAGAGACGATACCGGGCTGTGGATTAAAATAATAAAATAATCGAGGTATAGCTGCTGGTCCGGTAAGGCGAAAGAGGAGCGTCGATGCATGTCATTTGATCTTACCCAAAGGGTTTCGATACTCCATGTTAAAAGCGGGGTTAGAGCACTCGTTGAGGATACTTTAGTCTCAGAGCATTATCTCACACTTTTTATCAACGGCAGGAAGCGGGTGACTTTTTCTTGTCTCCCAGAGTATTTAGAAGAAATGATATTGGGTTATTTGCTCAGCGAAGGAGTTGTGGAAAAGACGTCAGATGTGGAGAAATTAAATTTTTCTGAAGATGGGCATAAAGTGGATGTTTCAATAAAAAACGGTGTGCAATTACCGATTGAAAGTAACTTTGATTGCGGTAGGCAACTTGCAAACTTTGATGCTGTCGTTCAAGAGGCAGGCCTAAAAAGTCTGGAGGGAGCTCCATCTTTCTCTGTTAGTAAAATCTTAAGTTATTATGAGCGTTTCATTGAACAGTCACATCTGTATAAAAAGACGAGAGCCGTGCATAATTCAGCTCTATGTAATGAGGGTGGGATTTTATTTGCAGCTAAAGACATCAGCCGTCATAACGCCATAGATAAGGTCATTGGCATGGCGCACAAAAAGGGGATAGCGTTGTCGGGCACCTGCATTCTCACCAGCGGAAGAGTGCCGTTGGATATAGCGCAATTCCCTGAACTTCGCCAGAGTCGAGATTGACGGCAGGGCTTACTACATTAAAACCAAAGGAGTTGATTTGAGCAATAAGATACTGCGCCTGCTGCGCATAAACAACCGAACAATGTGATAGCTGCTGATGATTTCCATGATTAGGTAATGTAGTGGAAAAATGCACGCTTTTTAAAAAACTTTTTCAGGTTTCATGCGGGTTTGAACAGGGTCATCTGATAAACTATACCGATTGACATCCGTGATCGGTTTACCAGCTAATGTTATTCAGTGCCATTAAATTCCTGGGAATTAGCCGCTTTCACCCAAGGTGATAATAGCCGCTTACGGCTGACGTTAGGGTCGACCCCTTCGCACATAAAGAAGCAGATAGCCAAAAAGGGATCATCTTCAACTTCGGCAACATCAAGCACACGGTTCAGCAAAAAGGGAGCGGCAGAATAAAACGTCTCAGCCCAGCGCAGATGTGTAAAGCGCTCGCTCTTCTCCGGAACCAGAAGCCGCATGTGGTTCAATAACCGGTGGCTGACCACCAGGGTCAGCATGGCCACCAGCACCAGCGCCTCTACTACATCATCCTCTCCGCTTGAGATCACATCCAGCTTATAGAGGCGCTTCAGTTCTTTGAAAACCAGTTCAATGCTCCAGCGTGCCCTGTAAAGGAGTGCCACATCCTCTGCCGCAAGCTGATCCGGGGAGATGTTGGTGAGGTAGAGGTGATACTCCCTGGTTTCCTGGTTGAATACTCCCACTAGGCGGTAGGTCTCAACAGCCTTAGAGGATTTGCCCTTGTAAGATCTGCGGTTGAAGGAAACCTCGACCAGGACATCGAGCACATCCCGCCTCAAACGGGGGAGTACCTCCTTAAGCTTCTTACCGGCCAGGTCGATTGCCTGGCCTCTGTAGGTCCGCAATACCGACACGATGGTGGGGTTGGCTGTATTTTTGAACCGGCTCACGAAGTAGCCGCCGTTTCTTTTTATCCGGCTGAACAACTGATACTTGAAGAAACCCAGGTCGAAGAGGAGGATGTTGTCCTTTACCCAGGACCCGATGCGTATGGTCTTGATATCGGCGGTCTTGCCGGGATAGATCCTGATGCTCTTTGTGTTGCCCGTGATCCCGAGCACGGTGTGTATCTTAAGCTCGGCTTTGCCCCTTGCCCCGGGGAACTGTTTGGCCAGCTTCTCGTGCAACCTTACGATTGTGCCATCTGCTATCACCAAATCCTTGAACCCTTTCAGTTTTTCCGAGAGCACGAGGCTGGTGTGACTGGCAAGTTCCGCTCTTGGTTCGCCAGGCACTCCTTCAAAAAGGCAACCAACCGCCTGTTGAAGCGCTCGTAAAAGGAGGACGGAACGAGGGTCTCGGCTGATGCCGCCTCGTAAGCCCGCCTCAGCGAGGCGAGGGTGCGCTGCGCTCCAACTCCAAAACCGAGCACCAGGACCCAGAACAGGATCACCGGGTCGATCTTCCGGTTGCGCTTCACGCAGCCGACTTTGGCTGCCGTAGCCCTCAGCCACTCCGGAGGGAACATTTTGTTCATTACTTTTTCAATCTCATGCGGTTCGATCTTACCGGGAAGTGGAATCAATGTTGAACCTCCTCTAAATTATTAGTTTGGAGGAGAATTCCACACAGGGAGGGGCCCTTTCCTCTTTTTTTAAACAACAATTTTCATCAGTTATTTTACCAGGAATAATACACTATCTTTGGTGGTTTATGGTATATTTCGGGCTTAACCGAACACGAATGTACCGATTGAAGAAGTTAATCACAGTTCAATTTTATAGTCCTTTAATTTTTTGTAGAGAGTGGTTCGTCCGATACCAAGAATTTCTGCAGCTTTTGCCGTGTTTTTTTTGGTAAGGCGCATGGCTTTAATGATTGCATCTTTCTCCAATTCTGCAATACTGAGGAGCTCTCTTCTATTTTCCGGACTTTTTTCTTCACAAATTATCTCCAATGGTAAATCATTGGCAGTAATTGTTTTACCGTTACACATATAGACAGCATGTACTATTGCATTTTCCAACTGCCTGATATTACCCGGCCAATGATATGTGGAGATCACCTTGCGGGCATCTGCTCCAATTTCAGGTGGTTTTTTGCCAATCTTTTGGCACGTTGTTTCTACAAAATATTTTGCCAGTATAAGCGCGTCGTTTCCTCTTTGTCTTAACGGAGGAATCTCGATTTTAAGTACTGCCAAACGATAATACAAATCTTCTCGGAATTGCCGTTTTCTTATCAGTTCAAGTAAATCTTTATTAGTTGCTGCAATAATCCTGACGTTGACAGGAATGTATTTTGTTCCACCGATACGCATCACTTGTCGTTCTTCTAAAACACGCAGCAAAACCGGCTGAAGCTCAATAGGCATGTCTCCGATTTCATCTAAAAAAAGCGTCCCGCCGTTAGCCAATTCAAACTTCCCAGGACGGCCTTTTCTATCAGCACCGGTAAAAGCCCCTCCTTCATAACCAAACAATTCACTCTCAATTAAATTGCGAGGCATGGAGGCGCAATTAACAGCCACGAAAGGACCATCAGGACAATAACTATTATGTATCGCCTGAGCAAAAAGCTCTTTGCCAGTACCGCTCTCTCCTATAAGCAATATATTAGTATTTGTTAAAGCAACTTGTTTAGCGAAACTTATGGCTCGCCTTATTTCTTCACTTTCACCAATAATATCATCAAAAGCAAAATAAGCCTTCGTACCGCCACGTTTCGCAATAATCTTGTCCATTCGAGATACTTTTGTCATATAAATCACTGCACCTTGTCGACTTACCTTCTTATCATCCCAAATGTGATCAATGCTGATCAGGTACTTTTTGTCATGAGAATCATAGCCTACTGACAATTCAAGATCGTGAACATTATAACCGTTCAATAAAGCGTCCCTAATGCTTGCATCTACACCAAAATATTTGGTGTAATGCTGGTTAATAGCATGGGTATCAGTAATACCTAGCATCTCCATTGCTTTCTTACTGATATGGGTGATCATTCCGTTGCCGTCCAAAGTTACAAAGCCTTGCTCGGCAACTGATAAGGATTTCTCCAGCGTTTTATAAGCTGTTTCTAATTGCAAAGTCTTGCGTTGAATTTCATACTGCTTGGTAATCGCTTCCGCCATAGAAGTCACCCATCCAAGCGTATGCGCGTAAATCTTTTGGGAGTTGTTAAGATCTCCGTAGTCCTGCATAACACTTAATGATCCAATAACTTCACCGTTACTATTCAAAATAGGCGCTGCTGAAGCAATATGATGTTCGTGAATCACCAAGTAATTATTAGGACCGATCAGTTGAACAGGTATCTTATGGATAATAGACAATATATTTGCATTTGTACCAATAAACTCCTCGCCGGCCGACAGAAATTTTATACTTCGTTTACGTTGGTTAATATATTTAAAAGCATTTTCATTGCCTGCGTTGTACAAAACTGTACCATACCTATCAGTTAGCCCCAAAATGTAATCAGATATCGTCAAAAAAGGCATGAACTTTTTAATAAATGGAACAGCCGTTTGGATTAAAAGCTTATTGTCATGAAAGGCTTTTTTAATTACATTTTCGTCCGGTGCCTTTTGGCTCTTAATATCAAATGGATTTACGCCATAATTCTTTGACCGGATCCATGATTCGGCCACTTCCGGGCAAATGTCGGGGTTTTTTCTAGGGTCTTCATCTTCTTCAAAAAAGCGCCTTTTAGCCATTAATGAAACGAGGTACGAAGCTGATAGTTGTTGACCCTCGTGCCAACTGGTTGGCGACTAGAGCGGAACACCATCTGCAACTTCGCCCGGGAACGGATGGGGCCTTAGCCCTGGCCTTGCTTTATGCTGTCATCAAAACCGATAAATACGACAAGCAATTTGTGGAAAAATGGTGCTATGGCTTTGACAAACTGGCGGAGAGAGTTGCCCAATATCCTCCCGAGTGGGCGGAAGAGATTACCGGCGTGCCTGCTGAAGATATCTATGCTGCTGCTGAGTGCCTTGTTCAAAAACCTTCCAGTGCCTGCACTGGTGTTGCCATTGACCAAAACCCCAATTGCATTCAGATTGCCCATGCGCTTTACAGTATTTTTGCTATCACGGGCAATTTGGACATCCCTGGTGGATTGTTTATGGGACAGCCGCAGTTTTTTGCCGGCGCTGCTGTAGATTCTAATGAAGACGAAGAAGAGTTTGAAGGTATCGGCTATCGTGAATTCCCTGCAATTCCCATGATAGTAAACACTACACATCCCGATTGTACCTTGGAAGCTTTAGAAACCGGTAAACCGTATCCCATTAAATTTGCTTTTATCCAGAGCACAAATTTCCTTGCTTCTTCTATAGTAGTCCAACCCAAGCGATGGTATGAAGCGATGCGAAAATTGGAATTTATAGTTGCGTCTGATATTTTTATGAATCCAACAATAATGGCTTTAGCAGATCTGGTTTTGCCTGTTTCTACTTCCCTGGAGCACGATGGAATCGTTATGAATAGTATGGCTTCTCAACCAGGCCAGTTTGGTGCTCTCGTCAAAATCATTGATGACTTTGGTGAAACCAAGAGCGATTTGGAAATTGTTCTTGATTTGTATCATCGCTTATATCCAGACAGCAATGATCCTAGATGGAAAGATCCAGAAAGCTATCTGACACATGACATGGTGCAAATACCCGGTATTGGTGTCACCTTCCCCGAACTTAAAGAGCGCGTAATAGGTCAATATGAGCTTGAATACCGTAAATACGAAAAAGGTCTGTTACGAGCGGATGGAAAACCTGGTTTCAATACCCCTACCGGTAAGATTGAATTGTATAGCACCATACTAGCGTCACTGAATGAAGATCCCCTACCTTATTATATCGAGCCCAAGTTCAGTGCGGTCTCAAGACCAGATATTGCCAAGGAATATCCATTGATTATGACTACCGGTGCCAGACGGTTTACCTATTTCCATTCAGAACATCGTCAGATTAGTAAATTGCGAGAAATCCACCCATGGCCAACGGCAGAAATCAATCCGAAAACGGCTGCGGAAAAAGGCATTACAGAAGGTTCTTGGATATATATTGAAAATCCTTGGGGAAAAGCAAAAGTTGTTGCTCACGTGACTCCGATTGTTAAAGAAAATGTTGTATCCGTGGATCACGGATGGTGGTATCCGGAAAGAGACCCAGAAAAACTTTTTGATGTTTGGGAACCCAGCATTAATAGTTTAATTCCACACAAGGAAATTGGCAAACTTGGTTTTGGTACGCATTATAAGTGTATGCCGTGTAAAATTTACAGAGCTGAATAGCGCAGGGAATAGGAGGGAATGAAGATGGCACAATATGGTTTGCTGATCGATAATGAATACTGTACCGGGTGCCGCAGTTGTGAAGTTGCTTGTAAAAATGAGAACGATCTGCCCTTAGGGCAATGGGGCATTAAAGTGCTAGAACTTGGCCCGTGGAAGCTGATGGATGGCAAGCACTGGGAGTTTCGTTATATACCAGTTCCTACTTCATATTGTAATCTCTGCCAGCATAGAGTAGCTAAAGGAGAGCAACCTTCTTGTGTTTTACACTGTCTTGCTAGTGCCATTGAATATGGCCCAGTGGAAGAGCTTGCTGCAAAGTTGGAGGCTAAAGGAAAAAAGGCATCGATTTTCATACCTTAATTTATAGTGTAATGGGTTTTAGGAGGGATAGATATGTGTTTTCGGCCTCCAAGGGTTAACAAGTCAGTAAAATGCCCTGAATGTGGAGCCATTAATCCTGCCACTGCAAAAAACTGTATAAAATGTAAGGCCAGTTTGGATTCAAAGGACAAAAAAAAATCAAAAGAAAAAGAGTGAGAGTGACATTTGCTAGAGCACCTGATACGGTTGGTTCAGGTGCTCTTAGTTTACCGGTGTTCGACGGTCAGATCGTATCTACCGAGAATGAGGCCTGAAAGGAATAATAATAAAAAACTGTTTAATCCAAGTCTCATTTTGAAACCATTGCTGTGGACTGAGCCGGTATCTGCAGACTATCGCCGACGTTATCTGGGTTTAGTGGTGCTGTACCCTTGGGGGATTTTACCGTCAGAATGGCATGATATTTGCTATATGATTTCGCTGCAAAAACCCCCCAAAAACACCTTGTAAATCGACATTAGAAGGAGGAAATCTTTCCATAACAACGAATCATAGAGATATAGCAAAAAACAAGAAGCAATAGTAATCAAAATTTAATTTTAGGGTGACAGGTCATGTTCAGAGAGAATAAATCACATTTGCAAACAGAACTATTCAATACCACTACCTTAATGCACCCCAGAACAATAGCGCAGTTAAAGAAGAGTTGGGCGCCTATCTACTATGAACACGTTTTTTGCCGGATAGACGAAAAGAAGTTTGCGCACCTTTATTGCGAGAATAACGGCAGCCCCAATAAACCGGTGAACATCCTCCTTTCCCTGGAATTTATCAAGCACCTTTACGACTATACCGACGAGCAACTTTTGGAGCAATATTACTTTAATTACCAGATAGCCTATGCCTTGGGCCAACGTAACCTGGGCGAACTCTATATCTGCGAAAGGACCCTCTATGACTTCCGCCGGCGGCTCTACGAATATACCATCCAGCACCCCGAAGAAGAGGACCTGATATTTCAGCAATTTCAGGGGCTCCTAGAGCACTTTCTTGCCATAACCAAAATCAAGACGAATGAACAGCGGATGGATTCCACCGCTATCATGCCCAATATCAAACGCGCCGGCAGGTTGTCCTTAGCCTTTGACGTTTTAAAAAAAGGAGTAGCGGCATGCCCCCAGGAGCTGTTGCCGGAAAAGCTCCAAAAGGTTTTAGAGCCGGCCTTTAAAACTGAGGTCCTCTATCGCTCCCGCAGCCAGGACGTCCAGGCCAGGCTAGAAAAGATAGTGGAATTGCAAGAAGAGCTTCTGGCTTTAACCTCCAACCTGCCGGAAATCCAAGCCAAGCCGGAGATAAAACTCGTCCAGCGCTTTATTGATGAACAAACCACCTATGACCCGGAACAAAAGAAGAGGATTGTCAAAGAAAACAAAGACATCCGCCCCGACTCCTTACAATCGGCCTACGACCAGGACGCCACCTTTCGCAAGAAAGGGAATAAAGAGCAGGTGGGTTACGTCTGCAACCTCACCGAGACCTGTAGCGAAGAAAATGACGTCCAGTTCATTACTGACTATGTGCTGGAAAAGAATACTAAAGCCGATGTCGAGATGGCTGCCGAGCGCCTACCCAAAATAAAAGAGCGCACTGGCGTAACGGACCTCTACACCGATGGCGGCTATTACGGCGAAGACCTCCACCGTAAGGCCGAAGCAGAACTGAATGTAAAGATGCACTATACCAATCTAACCGGGCGGCAACCGGAGGCAGGTAAAATACCCCTGACTGCTTTTAAAATCGAAAACCGGCAAAAGGTCTTAGCCTGCCCGCAACAGCAGACCCCTACCCATACCTTTTATGACGAAGCCAAGCGCAAGATTACAGCCTGGTTTGACCCCCAAATTTGTCGGGAGTGCCCCCTCCACGAACAGTGCCCGGTGAAGATCCAGAAGAAAAAAGCCTTGTTGCAATTTAATCAAAGCGCTCTTTTAGCAGCAGAAACCCGCCAAGAAATGGCCGATAGCCAATGCCGGCGGGAAAATACCAGCAAACGGGCAGCCATCGAAGGAACTGTCTCGGCCATAAAACGCGGTCACGGTGCCCAAAAGCTAACCGTAAGGGGTCAAATAAAGAGTGCTTTGGTAATGGGCTTTAAATGTATTGCTCACAACTTTCAACAGCTGAAGAACTGGTTTCACATTAAACGCAAAGAGGCTAGGGAAATATCTGTTAAACCCAAAATATCTTTGCCAGGGGTTGGTGTCCCTATCTAATGGAATAACCAGGAAAAACGGAGTGGAACAATAGTTTTAGGCACACTGTAATGCGCTATATCACCTATAAAATACCATTTTTTGTTGTCAAAGAGCTTTTGTGTACTTGTATGGGTTAGTTGTTTTGGGGTTTTTGCACCAGAATCGCTATATTACTTTTTTTAAAACCAATATTCCCAACAATCCAGGGTAACGAGTATCAAAATGGGAAAGGGTTTGTTGATGGAGAAAATTTCGGAGGAGCGTCGATCATTTTGTTTGATTTGACCAAAAAAGTTTCAATAGTGTATATCAGTGATGGATTTAAAACTGTGATTGAGGATACTGTAGTGTGCGAGCATTACCTTACACTTTTAATAGACGGCAAGAAACGAGCGACCTTTTCTTGTACCCCAGAGTATTTAGAAGAAATGATATTAGGCTATTTGCTCACCGAAGGAATTGTGGAAAAGATAGAGGATGTAGAAAAAGTGGCTTTTTCTCAAGATGGGCATGAGGTAGATGTGTCAATTAGAAAAGGCATGCAATTACCGATAACGGGAGAGAGCAACCTGGATAACAGAAGACAACATCCAAACTATAGAAGAACAGCCTTCCAGCAGCCGGGGCTAAAAAGAACGGATTGCTCTATATCTTTTTCCATTTCAGAGATATTAAGAAATTTTGAACGTTTTATTGAGAAAGCTCAGATGTATAAAAAGACGAGAGCGGTTCACAGTTCAGCTTTATGTAATGAGGATGGGATTATATTTGTCATTAATGATATCGGTCGCCATAACGCCATTGATAAGGTAATCGGAATGGCGCAAAAAAAGCGAATAGCATTGTCGGGAACCTATATTGTGACCAGCGGGAGAGTGCCGACAGAGATAGCGAGAAAAGTGATAAAGGGCGGTATACCCATGCTGGTTGCCCGGTCGGTTGCCACGTATGAAGCTATAGAGCTGGCAAGGCGGTATGACCTGATTTTGGTCGGTGGGCTTGGGTATGGACAAATCAAGGTATACAATGGCGGTCAGCACTTAGTAGACGAAAAACTTTAATGTTTGACTCTTTGGCCTCGCTATTTTAGGGTCTTCGGCAGTAGGCTTCAATGCCAGTCATCTGGTGCGGATATTGGAACATTGATTTAATTAATATGCCGGTTTAGCCGGCTGTTGGCCGGTATTCGGCCTGGGGGGAATGCATTAATGAAGGCGAGCGGAATAATCCTGGCCGGTGGAAGCAGCTCGCGCATGGGAAGGGATAAGTCTCTCATGGTATACAACCAACAAACGCTGATAGAACGGACTGTGAATGAGCTGCGGAAGGTCGTGGATGAAATAGTTATAGCCAGCAACAACACCTCTAAATACAGCATTCCCGGGGTTATTGAGGTTCCGGACCTTTACCCCGGAATGGGGCCACTGGCCGGGATCCATGCCGGACTGAAGCAGATCAAGCACCGATATGCCTTTGTCATCAGCTGTGACATGCCGCTTTTTAGGGCCGAACTGGCGAAATATCTTTTAGAACTCAGCCCCGGCTACGATGTGGTTGTTCCTCAAATAAACGATTACTTGGAACCACTTTGTGCAGTTTACTCGAAGGAATGTCTGGAGCCGATTGAAAGTTGTTTAAAGGCGGGGGTGAGAAAAATTATCTTATTTTTTCCCCAGGTCAGGGTGTTAACGATAGGGCGTAGAGAAATCGAAAACATTGGTAATCCCGAAGAGCTGTTCTACAATCTGAACACACCCGAAGATTACAGGCTGCTGCTGGAGCGCCGACAGAGCCGACAGAAGGGGCAAGAAGAACATTGCGATGAGGGGGTATCAAATTGAAAAACTGTAAGCCGGTAATCTCTATTGTGGGTAAGTCTGGTGCAGGTAAAACAACGCTGCTGGAAAAGGTTATCAAAAGGCTGAAGGAAGATGGAATTAGGGTTGCTGCCATCAAGCACGACGCCCATCGATTCGATATGGATAAGCCGGGAAAGGACACCTGGAGGATGGCTCAGACAGGGGCTGATGTGGTGGTAATCTCTTCGTCGGAAAAAATGGCCATGATCGAAAAGGTTCCCCGGGAAAAGAGCCTTGATGAAATTATTGAGATGCTTCCCGATGTAGACATTGTGCTAACCGAAGGCTATAAGAGTGGCGACAAGCCGAAGATCGAGGTCTTCAGGTCGGAAGTGCATAAAGAGCGGCTCTGCTCCCCCGAGGAGCTTATCGCCATCGTCAGCGATGTGGAGTGGGACGATCTCGAAGTCCCCCGTTATCATCTCGACGACATCGACGGGGTAGCAGGAGAAATAAAAAAGTACATCGAAGCTTACGCTAACAGCTAAGAAAATTCCTGCTATCTCCACTTTATCCAAACCGGTTGCGGCCGCTTTTACCCGCACGGCGCCGTTTTCGTTGCCGGGATTGTTCCTCGGAGGGGGGTCTTGAGGAGGATTAAATTGAAGATTAATGTTTCTCTGGAAGAAGCTCAGGAACTGGTTTTGAGCATGGTCAACCCTGTGGGCGAAACCGTCGTCTCCCTGCCCGCTGCTTTGGGGCGCGTCATCAGCCGGGATCTCATAGCCCCTTTTAGCGAACCTTCCTTTGATAAGTCAGCATTTGACGGTTATGCGGTCCGGGCCGGGGACACTAGATCGGCGTCTTCTGCCTCCCCGGTGGTTTTGCAGGTCATCGAGGAAGTCTCTGCAGGAAGTGTGCCTGTGAAAAAGGTTGTCCCCGGATGTGCGATAAGGATTATGACGGGGGCACCCCTTCCTGAAGGGGCGGATGCGGTGGTGCCCTTTGAAGATGTTGAGGAAGCTTTGGGTTCGATCGTAATAAGACGGCCTCTGGCTGCGGGGAGCGGGGTTATCCCAACGGGCAATGATGTGCTGGAAGGTGAAGTCATTGCCCGCCGCGGAAGGCGGGTTAATGCGCTGTTGATAGGTGTCCTGGCTTCTCTCGGCATTACCAGGGTGCCGGTCTATGATCAGGTGAGAGTGGCGATCATCAATACCGGAAGCGAGCTTCTCGATCCGTCCGAAAAGCGGCAGTTGGGCAAGATTTATGTCAGCAATCGCTATCTCCTTGAAGCTCGGTGCAGGGAGGTGGGGGCGGAACCGGTATACCTGGAGGGGGTTCCGGACGAAAAAGGAGCCATAGCCGGTTCTTTGAAGAAGGCGCTGGAAAAGGCCGATCTGGTAATCACCACCGGGGGAACATCGGCCGGCCGTTATGACGTCATTAAGGAGGCTTTATCAATAATCGGAGCCCAGATCCTTTTCTCGAGGGTTGCCATAAAACCCGGCAAATCGGTCATCGCCTCCCATAAAGACGAGAAGATAATCCTCTCGCTTGCGGGCAATCCGACCGCTGCCATGGTAACGTTTGATTTAGTAGCTGTTCCGGCAATAAAAAGGATGTCCGGTCTGGAAGACCCCTTGCTGCCGGTGGTTACCGGGATCCTGGCCGGCGGCTTCCCCAGCACCAGCCCCCGGCGGCGGCTGTTGATGGCCAGGTGGAAGAGGCAGAACGGGCTTGGCCTGATAGAGCTTGCAGGAAAGCAAGGCAATGTCTTAAAGTCCTCGATAGACTGTAACCTCTTAGTCGATGTGCCTGCAGGCAGCCCACCGCTGGCTGCAGGACAGTCGGTTGCTGCGTTTGTGGTTGGAAATCTCAATGATTCCCTATCGGAGGACGAATGAAAGCACGAGCTCTTAAGGCCCGGTTGGGACCCACTTACATCGACCTCTGTAAGCCATAAACAAAAGGGAAGAGTAAGGCTTAAGAGCGGTGATCCAGGCTGATCCGGTCAAAGTATCTCTTGAGCGAGGCGATGTCCTCTTCATTGGCGATCCGCTCTTTTTTTCTTTTGTTATTCGGATTTTGGATTTTCCTTAAGCATTTTGGGCAATAGAAAAAGCGGGCTGTCTTGTACTCCATGCTCTCAAACCAACTCCAACCGCAGGAATCGCAGTCCACCCGGAACCACTGTATCTGAAACCCCTTTTGACCGTTTAGTTCGACATCGTTCATCTTTCTCTACCTCCATCCTTTGCCCTGAAAGGGTTAATCCATTAAAGTTTATATTCTCGGTGATTGTCGGTTCTTTCACCTTTCTCCGAAAGATATTTTCTTACTTTTTAATCCCTTTGTAAACCCGGAAGCAATTTCCAGGAAACGGTGGCAGCCTGGCAGCCGGAACCGGCTTTCCGGTGAAAGGAAAAGAAAAACCGGCCTTTCCCGGTGACAACCGACCGTAAAAAGGATTGACAACCGGCCGCTGTATGTTAATCTAGTTGTATGAACATGATTTAAAATGGGACAGAGTTGATTAAGTCAACGGGTGCTGCTTATGGTTCAAGAAGACATGATAATTGATAAGCATTCGGTAATCCCAATTTACTATCAGTTATTTAAATACTTTGAGAAGCGGATCCGCAGCGGCGACTTCAAGCCTGGAGATGCCCTCCCAACGGAGATGGAGATAGCCGAGCGTTTCGGAATCAGCCGCATGACCGTGCGCAGGGCTATCGCGGAGCTGGCCAATCTGGGCATGGTCTACACCCAGAAGGGAAAGGGAACCTTTGTTGCCAGGCCGAAGCTGGACAACGTCGTCTTCAACCTGGACAACTTTTACGATGAGGTCAGGCAGAAAGGGCTGGAGTGCCGGACCAAGCTCCTGGAGGCGAGGATAATCAAAGCGGACCCGTTGACGGCCAAGAGGCTGCAGATAGATGTCAACACCAGGTGCCTCTTCTTCCGCTTTGTGATCACGGCGGATGAAGAGCCGCTGGCATACGAAACCAAGTACACCATCTACGCAAAGCAAAAGCCCATCCTGGAATCGGAATTAAAGGATTCATCTCTCTCCCGGCTGGCTGCCGTTCACAGCGACAGCACGCCAGTCAGTTCCAAAAAGGTTTTGATGGCATCCCAAACGACCGAGGAGGAATCGGAGATCCTGGGTGTTGCCTGCAATACCCCCGTCATTTTGGTGGTGCAAACCGTCTATGATCAGAACAAAAAGCCCATAGCCTGGGGGAAGACGCTCTACAGAGGAGACCGGTACAAGCTGACCATCTATGATGGTTGGTTGAGTGGGGATGAGTAAAATATAAGGGGGTAGACCGGGGGTGCATAATTTGGCGATCGACAAGGATGAGCTGGTGATGGCCATGGCCAACCTCGAAGAGGAAAGGGTCCTCGATCTGGTGCGAAGGGAGATCGAGGCCGGTAAGAGCGCTTTCTCCATAGTCGAACAGTGCAGGCGAGGGGTGGAGGTCGTCGGCAAGAGGTACAGTGAGGGCTCCTATTATCTCTCCGATTTGATTATGTCGGAGGCCATCTTAAAAGAGGTCATGGAGATGATCGAGCCCTACTTCCCCCAAAACACCATGGAAACAAACGGCATCAAGGTTGTTATGGGTACAATCGAGGGGGATATTCATGACCTGGGGAAGAACATCGTCATTTATCTTCTCAAGTCGATAGGCTTTCAGGTTTACGATCTCGGCGTGGACGTTAAGCCGGAAAAATTCATCCACGCCTTGAAAGAAACGGGTGCCTCCATCCTGGGCGTTTGCGTTCTGCTGACCTTCTGCATCGGCTACGTCAGGAAGCTGGTCGACCTTCTGGAGGAGTGCGGGCTGAGGGACAAGGTCACCGTTGTTCTGGGAGGCTACCCCGTAGATGCCCTGGTGAAGGAGTACACCGGTGTTGACTACTACGCCAACGACGCTGTGAAAGCGATGGAGATTTTTCGGGGCTTTATACCCGAAGAGAAAAAGGAAAGTTGGCCGTTTAGGGCTTGAGGCCGGTATGCTATCCGGTATCCGGTTCCGGCCGCTACTTAACGAACAAGAAGGAGTAAGGGAGTAAGAGGGAGATAAATGGATGTTTCTGGAGAAATTATCTTGATTTTAATATTTGTATATACATAAGTATAATAATATAATTTTACATATAGGACAATCCGTCGACGCCGGCGGCACTGGGAGAGGAACAAAGGCAAAAGAATCATTACCGGTATCCTTGGATTGCGCGGTGGAATAACAGAGCTGCCCGGCCCTCAATTGTTACTCTCTTCTGAGCGCTTTTTATGCTGTCGTTATGGTAAACATGTAAAGTATGACTTGAAAAGTATATAGAAGGATTTGTGTTCGGGCCGGGCGGAAATTTTTTGCGTGGAAAACTGCCGGTAACACGGCCGTGAGGGGGTTGAAACTCTTGTTAATCATCGGGGAGAAGCTCAACAGCACGATTCCTAAAGTGCGGGAGGCCATTTGCAACAAGGATAAGGAGTACATCCAGGAGCTCGCCCGGAAGCAGGTGGAGGCTGGCGCCGACTACCTGGACGTAAACACCGCAATGGAGAATGAAGTGGAGGACATGCAGTGGGTTGTGGAGTGCATCCAGGAGGTTGTGGACGCACCGCTGTGCATCGACAGCACGAATCCGGCTGCCGTCAAAAGGGGGCTGGAGGTGTGCAAGACCCGGCCGATGATCAACTCCATCACCATGGAGAGGGACCGCCTGGAGGGCATTCTGCCGCTGGCAGTGGAATACAAATGCCCTCTGATAGCTTTAACCTCCGACGAAAAGGGCATACCCAAAACTGTTGACGAAAGGATGCGGATCACGGAACAGCTGGTAGAGGTGCTCGTGAAAAACAATTACAACCTGGAAGACCTCTACGTCGACCCGCTGGTGCTGCCGCTTGCCGTCAACAGCAGCAACGCTTCCATCTTTTTTCAGAGCCTGACCGGGATCAAAGAAAAATTCCACCTGAAAACAGTTTCCGGCCTCAGCAACGTCTCCCATTCCCTCCCGCTGAGGCGGCTCATCAACAGGTACTTTCTGGTGATCTGCATGAGCTGCGGCATGGACGCCGCCATTCTGGATCCCCTCGACAAGAAAATCATGACGGCGGTTACGGCGGCCGACCTGCTGCTGGATAAGGACCGCTTTGCCCGGAAGTATCTCCAGGCGTACCGGGCGGGAGCGCTGGAGGATTAAAAGAAAAGGCCGGGATTGAACGGACTGCGCGGCGCTCTCGTGCGCACGAAACAGGGGTAGGCTTGTTAAAAGCCTGCCCCTGTTAACTGTTTGCGGCGGTTATGGAATCGGGGGGGACCGGCGGTAAGCCTGCAGCCGGTATCGGTTGCCCCGTATTTAAATCCGGTTCGGTAGGCCGGTACGGTGCCTGGAAAAATGGATCCCCCGTGCCGCCGCTGCCGCTTTCCGATCTTACCCGGCAAGGGCAGGGCGCCGGGGAAAGGGAGCTGCGCCCGGCGTTCTCACGGCCTCACAGCACCACGATCAGCCCGCTCTCGTGATCGTAGTCAACCTTCGCTCCCATGTTCTCCATGACGAAGCGCAGGGGCACCAGTGTGCGGCCCTTCTCGATGACGGCGGGCACGTCCAGTTTGACGTTTCTGCCGTTGACTGTGGCGTTGAGGCTGCCGATGGTGAGGGTGATGTTGACGTCCCCGTTGACGATGGTCACCTGTTTGTTTTTCCCGTTCCACTCGACGTTACCACCCAGGGCCTCGGCGAGCCCCCGCACGGGTACCAGCGTCCGGCCATTTCTGATCACCGGCTCGACACCGCCGAAGTCGGGACGCTTCCCGCGCACGTAGACCCTGATCTTCTTCTCCCACTTTTCCCTGTAGAGGTGCTTCAGGTGCTTGTAGACCTCCTCGCTGTCCGGAGCAGTCTCGGCTGCCAGTTCCAGCGCCCCGGCAGCCCTCCGGTAGCAGCCCATGAGGGAGTAGATCCGGGCGGCGTCCTGGTAGATGTTCAGCCGCACCCGGTTGTTCATCTCGTACCGGTAGGTCAGGCGCACCAGTTCGTCGGTGAGGAGCACCAGGGCCTCTGCGGCCTTCTCTTTTTCGGCGAGGATCTCTTGGTACCTCCAGGTGAAGTGATAGAGCTTCCTCACCACGGCGGAAAGCCGGGCGGCGTTTTTCTCTCCGGTACCTTCTATCTGCCGCACCAGGGCGGCGAAGTTCGTCCCGTAAACCTTCCCCCCGACGGTTTCCTTTATGGCCTCATCCAGATAAATCGCCTGGGCGACGGCCTTTTCCAGGCCCCTCTGCTCCGGCTCCGGCCCGCCCTCTTCATCGGGGTTGCCGGCTATATCCGGCGCCGGGTGCTCTTCTTCCAGAGCGGACAGGGGGCGCCTGGTTTCCGGACCGGCGTCTCTCAGGGTGACTTCCAGTTCATCCTCGTCCATTTCCTCCAGCAGGTCGACGTCCAGTTCCTTATTGACGTTCCCGTAGGCCTTCCCTCCGTCCGGTGGGGCAGCGGCCGCCCCGGTGAGGCACAGGGAAAGCACCAGAATCAGGGATAGCGTTACGGAAATGACCTTTCTTTTCAAGAGATAAACCTCCTTCCTTTTACTTCCGGCTGCCGGCCTTCCCCAGGGGAGTGACCCGGCAGCTCCGTTATGGGCACTCTTCTACTCCATAAGCGCCTTCTGCTCCGACAGGGGAGGGAAGCTTCCGGACGGGTCAGAAGCCCGCCATTTGGAGCGCTGAGCCTGCTCATGAGAGGTCTTCCGGCCTTTATTGCTCCGCGTATTACCGGAACGGCAGGTATGCTGCCCGGAGCGCTCCGGTCAAGAAAGGGACCGGGCTGATCGCGCCTGCTCCGGGGGGAAGGCTGAAGCCGCCAGCGAGGTGTCCCCCGGGCGTTTCTTCAGGCGCTTTTCAGCGTTTTTTCCAGCTCCTCCAGCTGCCGGAGGGTCCCCTTCAGCACGGCGTTTCTCTGCTGCTGGATGTTTATGATCCTGTCCATTTCCCTAATGCAGCCCTCGGCGTTCCGCATTTTTTTGTGCGACCGCAGCCGGGACATCACCTGCCCGACGGACAGTTCTTCCGAACTGAGGGAGGTTCTGCTCTGCCGGAGCAGGGCGGTTGCCTGCCTGATGCACTCCATCTGTTCTTGAGTGAGGGGGGTTCCCTGCAGGCGCAGCTGCTGGATTTCCCTTTTTACGTCTAGGCTCTTTTGCCTGACCTGGGCCTTGAGGCGGTTCGTCTCCCCTTCATTGTGGATAATGCTTCCGATCCTCTTCGGCGTCGTCTGGCAGAATGATTGCCACCAGCTTTTGCCGTTGGAGGTGTTCTGGGACTGGACCTGCTTTTGGTTCTTCTCCCCGGCCCTGACGGCAAAGCCGTGCCCCGCATAGGCAGTTCCTGCCCCTACCAGAACGGCGGCGGCGAGCAGAAGCGGGATGAACTTCTTTCTGAGCACTTTTACCCCTCCTCCAGTTCTCCGGTGTCCACGGCATCCAGGGCGTCCAGCGCCCTGATCAGGGCGTCCAGTTCCCGGTCGACCTCCTTCAGCATCTCGTCGGCCTCCTCACCCGATCCCCTGTTGTTGCTTTTGATGACGATTTCCTCTTGCTTTTCCTCTTTCTTCTCCGCAGCCCCGCCGGGGTTATCCGCTGCCCCCGGGCTCCCCGCGCTCTCGTCCGTCTGCACCGCTGACGGGGGGCTGCCGCCGGGGCCGGCATCATCCCCCCGCAGCCCGCAAGCAGCGCCCGAAACCAGCAGGCAGGCGAGGGCAATTCCCGGCAGGAATTTCAGGAATTTATTCCAATAAACTCTCTCGCTCAAAGGGCATCACCTCGTCGGAGGCGCCTTAACCTCTCATATGCGATCCCCCCTTTCCGAGGGGATCGTAATTGAGGATCGTCAACAGCTTATATGAAAAATGTAAAGAGAATGTCAATTCTTACCGGACCGGCGCAGCTCGGGCACGGCAGCAGCCGTTTTTTTGAAGCCGGAACGCCGCCTCCGGAGCTGCCCGGCCGGCCGGTGACGCTCCGGACGGACCTCTTGACCGCCGCCGGCAGGCCTCCGTTTGTCTGCCCCGGCACCTGCGGGACTTGCGAACGCAAGGCCTTCCGTCCGGGCGACCATTTTGGGAAAGGGGTAAGCGTCCCTGCCCGCTTCGGCGTGCCCGGTGCCGGCAAGACGGCAGCCCCAAAGCTCCGCGGCCGGTATCTCCTGCCTTAAGTCTCAATCCCGGGCAGCTCGACGGAGATTTCCGTCCCCCGTCCCGGTTCGCTCCAGGCAGAGACTCTTCCCCCGTGCAGCTCCGCCAGCTCTTTGACGATGGCCAGGCCGAGGCCGCTGCCCCCTGCGGAAGCGTCCCCGGCTCTCGACCCGCGCTGGAACTTTTCGAAAATGCGCTGAAGTTCCTCCTGGGGGATGCCGGTTCCGTTGTCCCGCACGGTGAGCACCACCTGGCCCCCCTGGCGGCTGATGATGACCAGGATCTCCCCATCTTCGCCGGTGTACTTCACGGCGTTGCTGAGCAGGTTGAGGAGTATCTGGCGGAGGCGGTCGCGGTCCCCCGACACCATTACCCGACCGGAGCCTGGATGGGGTTCGACCGCGATCTTCCTCCTTCCGGCCAGGAGCCGAAACTCCGCCGCGGCCTCCCCGGCCACCTCCAGGAGGTCCACCGGGGAGCGCCGCAGGCGGATGCTTCCCGCCCGGAGCCTGGCCAGTTCCAGCAGGTCGCTGACGAGCCTGGTGAGCCGCTCGCTCTCCGCCCCGGCCAGCCGCAGGTACTTCTTCTGTTCCTCCGGGGGGATGATCCCGTCCAGGATGGCCTGGATGAAGCCCCTGATGGAGGTGAGGGGGGTGCGCAGCTCGTGGGAGATGGTGGCGATAAACTCCTGGCGCGACCGCTCCAGATCCCGGAGCCTCTTTCTCATGAAGTCGAAGGAGGCGGCAAGCTGCCCGATCTCGTCATCCCCCGATGCCCGGATTTCCTTGTCGAAGTCCCCCTGCGCCAGAGCTGCGGCCGCCTCCGTGATCTCCACTACCGGTCTGGAGAGGCGGCGGGAGGTCAGATAGATCACCGCTCCCCCCGCCAGCAGGGCGAAGAGGGCGGCGCCCCAGATGATGCCGTAAACCCGGAAGAGCGTCCTGTTGACCTGATCGATGGGGGAGAAGAGGAGCACCATCCCGGACACCTCGCCTCCGCTCTTCACCGGCATTCCCACGAACACCACGTAGGTGTTGAGGCCGGGAGAGAAGTGCTTCTTTCTGATTACCGTCTCCCCTGCCAGGATCCTCTTGGCGTCGGCCAAAAGAGGGGCTTCCTTGACCCCCCTTCCCCCTTCGGCGCTGAGAAGCTTCCGGGCGCTGTCGCCCTGGTAAATAAAAAGGCGCGCTCCGGTGGCGGCGCCGAGGGCATCCACCATCTGGTTGAGTTCGCCGCGGGTGATCCGGCCGGCGCTGCAGGAGAGAACCCCGGCTGCCGCCTCCCTCCCGGCGGCCAGGAGCTGCTGCTGCTCTTGCCGGAAGATGAAGTCGTTGAAGAAGCGGGTAAGCATGACCGCCAGCACCCCGACGATCAGGACGACGATGGTGAGATAGGTAAAGAGCAGCTTCTGAAAGATGCTCCTGGACAACTGCAACACTCCTGTTCGGTTTCAGGAATTGCCGGAGTTGAACCCGGCGGCAGCAGCGTTAAAAGGAAGTGCCTTCATAATCGGCCTTGGCGGCGGGCTTTTCCTCAGAAGCCGCTTTGCCATTATTCGCCGCCGGCAATCGACAGGGGCTTTAAGCCTCGAACTTGTAGCCGATGCCGTAGATCGTCCGGATCCGCCAACCGGCAGGGGGCTTCAGCTTTTCCCGCAGCTTTTTCACGTGCATGTCCACGGTGCGGGTCGTCCCGGGGTAGTCGTACCCCCAGACCTCTTCCAGGATCCTGTCCCTGGAGAGGACGATATTTTTATTGCGGATCATGAACTCCAGCAGCTGGAACTCCTTCGGCGTCAGCACCACCTGCTTCCCGCCGCAGGTCACTTCATAGCTCCTGCTGTTGAGGCGCAGGTTCCCGGCGGTGAAAACGCTTCCCGCAGAGCCGTCGCCGCTCACTTTCCTCAGGCGTGCCCGCACCCGGGCGGCCACCTCCCCGGGGTCGAAGGGCTTGACCACGTAGTCGTCCGCTCCCAGGTCGAGGCCGGCGATCTTGTCCTCACTGGCGTCCCTGGCGGTGAGCATGATGATGGGCACGTCGCTCTCCTGCCTGATCAGGCGGCAGACCTCCCAGCCGCTGATCACCGGCAGCATGAGGTCGAGGATGACCAGATCAGGTTTGCCCTTCCGAAAGGCCTCCAGGGCGGCGCTCCCGTCGTGGGCAAAGAAGAGGCTGTACCCCTCCCGGCGCAGGTAGAGCTCCAAAAGGGCGCAGATATTCCGGTCGTCGTCAACGATGAGGATCTTTTCCTTTCTTTCCATCTGTTCCCGCCCCTTTCTCCGCCAGCAGGTCTCCGATGGGCTGTGGTTGGCTTTCAACAGTTCGCCTCAACGGTTTGCTCTCAAGGACGCCGGCCGAAAGCCGGCCGTTCTCGCACTTCCGTCGGGCAGAGCCGGGTGAGGCCCGGCGCATTTCCGCCGGCGTTCGGCCGGGTCGCCGATCGACAGAGGGAATTTGCCGGGAGAACGGCTGCTCCGCCGGCGGGCAACTGCCGCCGGGAGGACCGTCCGGCCGGTCGGGAAAGGCAGCGCCGGCAGGTGTGCCTGCGGTAGGGCCGCCTCCTCCGCCGGCCTTTCACCGGCAGAGAGCCTTTAAGGAATAATTCGCAGCTAAGAGGCCGTTCTCCTTTCTTTCTTTTTACTTGCCTTGTCCTTCATCCGGCGGCACCGTTCCCCCTCCTCTCCGTGGGAGCGAAGCCCTCGGCGGCGTCAACCCCACACCCCCTCCGGCCCGCCGGGAGGGGCGGCGGATGGTGGGCGTAGGAACACCTCCCGGTCAGCCCCCCTACCTGCAATGTGCATCGGTTAATTGTGGTAGAATAACAGAGAGCAGTCCCGCTACCGGGCGGAAGCCGGGCGGCGGGAGATGCCGCTCCGGGAGGCCGGAGGCCTTAATAAAGCGATGCGAAACAGGATCTTACGGGATATGGATACGGGACGGTGAAAGGAATGGCGAGCGATCGGCACCGCCGCAGCAGCCTGGCGGAGGAGGCGAAGAAGATCGCCCTGCTTACCCGTTTCGTCACCCGGGTTTTCCCGGGGGTGGAAAGGGAATTGGGGCGCTGGCGCCGCTTTCTCGACCGGGCGGGGGATGAAGAGCTGCGCTCGCAGGGGCTGGCCAGCATCGAAAAGAAGAAGTTTCACTGCCTGGGCGGAGCTGTCTATGCCCTGATGGAGGGGGCGCACAGGGACACCTTAAGATTCATCGTGGCCTTTCAGACCATCAGCGATTACCTGGACAACCTCTGCGACCGCACCGGCTGCCTGGAGGCAGCGGCCTTCCGCAGGTTGCACAGGGCGTTTACGGACGCCCTCGAACCGGAGGGTGGAACCTCCGGCTACTACGACCTCTTTCCCTTCAAGGATGACGGGGGCTATCTGGATGCCCTGGTGGCCGAATGCCGCCGGGTGCTGAGGCGGCTTCCCTCTTACCCCGTCGTCAAGGATGCCGCCCTGCGCCTGGCGTCACTCTACTGCGACCTGCAGACCTACAAGCACACCCACGCCGCGCTGCGGGAGAAGTACCTGGAGGAATGGTTTGCCGCCCACCGGGACGGCTGCGGCGACCTGGACTGGTGGGAGTTTGCGGCGGCTACCGGTTCCACCCTGGGCATCTTCGCTCTGGTGGCCGCTGCCGGCAGGGAGGGTCTCGACCCGGCGGCGGCCGGGGAAATAGCCGCCGGCTACTTTCCCTGGATCTGCGGGCTGCACATCCTGCTGGACTATCTGATTGACCAGGAGGAGGACCGGCGGGAAGGTGACCTCAACTTCGTCTTCTACTACCCGGATGCCGAAAGGGGTGTGCAGCGCCTCTCCTTCTTCCTCCGGAACGCCCTGGAGCGGGCATCCGGGCTCCCCGACCCCCTCTTCCACGTAACGGTGGTGCGGGGGCTTCCGGCCTTTTACCTTTCCGACCCCAAAGTACGGGACCAGGGGCTGGAAGAGGCCGCCTACAGGATCCTGGAGGCGGGAGGGGAGGAGGCCCTGCGGCTGTACCGCGCCTGCTGCGGCCTGCGCCGGCAGGGGAAGATCTAGCTCTTCCTGGTGGTTACCAGTTCGGCGATCCTCTCGAAGGCGGCGCGCACCGGGCCCGGCGGGAAGGAGGCCAGGCAGGCCAGGGCCCTTTCCTGAAACTCCCGGGCCTTCATGTAGGCGCGCTTGAGGGCGGCGGTTTCCAGAGCCGCCTTTTTGATGTAGGCGAAGTCGGCGGGTGTGCACCTGCGCCCGGCGATGATCTCCCTGATGCTCCCCCCGCATTGCGGGTTCTGCAGGAGGTAGATCACCGGAAGGGTGAGGATGCCCTGGATGAGGTCGCAGCCGGCGGGTTTGCCGATGGTTTGTTCGTCTGCCGAAAAGTCCAGTAAGTCGTCCACGATCTGAAAGGCCAGGCCGAGGTTGCGCCCGAATTCCTTCCGGGCGTGCACCACCTCCGGCGGAGCCCCGCCGACCTCTGCTCCCGCCCCGCAGCAGGCTGCTACCAGGGAGGCGGTCTTCTTGTAAATGCGGGAGAGGTAGTCCTCTTCCGTCTGGGTGTGGTCGAAGAGGGTGGCCATTTCTTCGATTGCCCCTTCGCACATCGCCTCGATGGCCTCCACCATCAGCGGAAGCGCCCTCCAGGTGCGCCTGCCCGAGAGGAGGGAGAAGGCCCTGGCAAAGAGGTAATCCCCGGCGAGGACGGCGGTCTGGTTTCCCCTGGTGGAGTTGATGGTGGGGAGACCGCGCCTTTTTCCGGCGTTGTCGATGATGTCGTCGTGGATTAAAGATGCCGTATGAATCAGTTCCGCCGCTACCGCCACGTCGACTAGCGGCTCCCAGTCCTGCTGCTCCTTCCATCCTGAAAGGAGAACCAGGAGGGGGCGCAGCCTTTTTCCGCCCGCTTCGATAATCCGGGCTGCCAGCCCGCCCAGGGTTTTGTTGTGCCCGGCGGTGATCTCGAGGATTTGGCGCTCCACTTTTTGAAGAACGGGGGAGAGATTCAGTTCCTGCTGCCAGACTAGAGAGGTCATGATTGACACCTGCCGTAAGTGGATGTGAATTTATTATTCCCTGCCGGGGGCGGTTTTCCTCATTGCCGGCCGCCTCGAAAGCCCGGCGGCAGGGACATCCGTGCCTGGGTAAATACTGGATCAGAAGCTTAAAAAACACCCCTCCCCGGAGGGTTTTAAGTCCGAAGCCCTTCCCTTAGAGGGGGGTAGGCGCATCAAAGCGGCTTCACCGTGCAGCACAGGGCCTGCCGCAGGGTTTCCCGCGAGCCCTGCCGGGGAAGAAAAGCTTTACGGGCTCTCCGGAACGTAGATGCTGCGCCCCAGGTGGCGGTCGTAGCCCGTCCAGTGACCCTCCCTCCGCCCGGCCTTGATGACCTGCTCCACCTGGTTTAAGCGGGCGGACATCAAGTCGGCGTGGTGCAGGGCGACCGCCTCCAGGGTGTGGGGCTCCTCCACCGCCCCCCACTCCTTCTGCCCGTGGTGCGAGAGGATCAGGTGCCTGAGGTGCAGCTCCAGCCTCCCGGGGAGGCCGCCGATCTGGGCGATTCTGTCCCGCACGAAGTCGTGCCCCAGAATGACGTGCCCGCCCAGCAGGCGGCCGGCCTCGGTGCGCCGGAAGGTCAGGGCTTCCTGGTCGTATTCCCAGAGCTTGCCGATGTCATGCAGGCAGGCTCCGGTGAGCAGAAGGTCGCGGTCGATCATCTCCCCCTGGACCCGGCAGACCTGCTCGCAGTAAGCCAGCACCTCCAGGGTGTGCTCCAGCAGCCCTCCCCCGTAGGCGTGATGAATGGTGCGGGCGGCGGTGGCCCGACCGAAGCCGTCCAGGAAGTCGGGGGTGAAAATGTTTTTGAGCAGTGCTTTAAGGGGTGGGGTTGATACCTTCTCCAGCTCCAGCGTGAACTGCCGGAGCATCTGGGGGATGTCCTTTTCGGTGACCGGGCGGAAGTCGTTGAGGTCCACCTCTTCCTTCTTCACCCTGGTGCAGGTTTCCAGGTTGATCTGCAGCCCGTTGAACTCGGTGACGACGCCGTGGATGATGACGATGTCCCCGGGGCTGATGGAGCGGTAGAGGTCCTCCGCCAGCGCGGGATCCCAGACGCGCCCCTCCACCTTGCCGGTGCGGTCCCCCAGCAGGAGCTTTAAGAAGTTGGCGCCGCTCTTGGTCTTGGCAAGACTGACGTCGAAAATGCCGAAATACGTCGCTACCTCCGCACCAGGCTGCAGGGTCTTCACCCACTGCGTCTTCACCCACCATCCCCCTCTCCCGGTCTTGAAAGCCGATGCTGCGGGCCCCTTGGGGATTTTTTGTTCCTCTCTTGGTGCCGCCGGTGGCGGCATGGCGGTCTTCTAAGAAAAGCCGCCTCGTTCCCGGCTGCGCTCTCCTTTCGTTCCGCTCCGGCTCCGCCGGAAGATGAATTCCTTTCCGGAAAAGCTTCCGGGGCTTTACTTCTGAGTCTTTTCAGACGTCGGCCGGCTTCTAACTTTTAGCCGAAAAGCGGAAAACGCCGGAGGCCCTCAGCGTCGTCAGATTGGAGCCCGTTACCTTTGATTATATTTAGATTATAACAGATGTCGGTCCGGAAAACAGTTTAGTCCTTGTGAATCTTCTGAGGGCGAAAATTGTTGAAAAAGTGCAGAGAAGCTCCCCGATTTGCAGTATAATTTTAAGAAACTGCACAGGTATGAGCATAAAACTTCGGGCAATGGGGGGTGAAACTGTGGCAGTGATGATGAACAAAACGAGGGAAGCGCTGAACCGGGAACTTCTGGACCTGGTTCTGCAGGAAAAGGGCCTGGAAGCTCTGGTAGCCTCCCTGGGGCGGTTTCTCGAGAGGCCGGTCTTGATGCTGGACGGGGACTTCAATCCGCTGGCCTCCTCGGATAAAGAGGCCATCTTCAAAGCGGGGGAGATCAAAACCGGACTGCTGGAGAATTATCCGTCCACCGCCGGCCGGAGCCGGGTTGTCGTCGCAGCGGACGGGGAGCCGCTTCCCCTCTTGCTGCAGCCGGTCCGGGCGGGTGCAGAACTCTTTGGATTCCTCTGCCTTCTGGAAGAAGAGGGCGCCCTCTGCCCTCCGGATGAGGAGGCGGTGGAGCAGGCGGCGCTGGTGGCGGCGCTGGACTTTCAAAAGCGCCGGGCTGTCGAGGAGATCGAGCGCCGCTATTTGAACGACTTCGTCAGGGACCTGCTGGAGGGGAGGATCGAAACGAGGGCCACCGCTCTGCACAGGGGGAACATCTACAAGTGGGACGTCACCAGGCCGCAGGTCTTGTTCGCCATCAAACTCGTGACGCCTTCGGGATATGGAATTGCTCATCCCAGCATCGCAGGGAGGATGCAGTATCTCCACAGGCTGGAAAGCAGAATCAGGAGCGTGATGCTGGAGCACTCCAAAAACGACTACCTGGTGGCGCACATGGGGGACGTCAACGTCATGCTCCTCGTTCCGGAAGCGGACTCCCCCGCTTCCGTCAAACAGGAGTGCCTTAATATCGCCGGGCGCCTCATCCCTCAGCTGCAGAAGGGCATTGACGAGCAGGAGCTGATCGTCAAGATCGGCATCTCCAGGGTCTGCCGCGACTATTCCGAACTCCCCGACGCCTTCCGGGAGGCCCTGGAGGCCATCCAGATGAACGTGGAGATGAACTCCTCCGGTGCGGTCGTCCACTACGACGACTTAGGTATGAGCAGGCTGCTGATGCGCGTTGAGGATACCAGGGAGCTGGAAAAGTACTGCGAGGAGCACTTAGGGGACCTGATTAGATATGATGAGAGCTGCGGTACGGAGCTTTTAAAGACCCTGATCGCGGTGATCGAAGCGGACGGCAACCTCAGGCAGGCTTCAGAGAAGCTGTACATCCACTACAACACCCTGCGCTACCGGCTGCGCCGGATAAAGGAGCTGGCGGGAATCGACTTCAGCTGCTGGCAGAAGGTGGCCAGGGTGGTGGTGGCGATTCAGGTCTACCGCATCCTCCGGGCGAGGAAGAAGATCGCCCAGTAAGGGCCGGATTCTTTTCCACTCTTCCTGCCCGTTTGTCAGGCGGCAATAAAAGCTGCCCTTTTAAATGGCACTTCTTAACAAGGACAAAGGGAGTTGTTAGTGATAAAATCTTAAGACAAGCAGCCGGCTCCGGGCCGGCGGTGTGAATTAGGCCCCCCCGTTGGGAGACGAACAAAGTAAGGGGATGGTTTGCCATCTCTTTAGCTCTGTCCCCATCCCTTGGTAGTTTGACAGACGCTCTTTCGTCTCCCAACATCTATTTTTAAATCCGGATCTTTTTTAATCCCGAGATCGAACCTTACGATTTGCGCCTGAAGATACACTTTCCGGGCGGCCTCGGAAGCCCTGCGGCAAGACAGCAGCAGGAGCGGGGCGGTGCGGCCGCAGCCCCATAAGCTTAAAAAATTAACGAAAGGGTGATGGCAGTGGAAGACAGGGAACTGGCGAGAATACTGGAAGAAGTATCCGAAGAGATGGAGCTCATGAAGCAGCGCCTTCTCTGGAAAATCACCTGTCACAGGAAGCGCCGGGAAGCCGGGAGCGATGAAAACGACGGGAGGCCGCCCGAAAAACGCGAATGGAGCTTTTTCAGCCTCGATTAGCTGAGAGGTGGAGCCGAATACGGTTTCTGCTTCGCCCAAACCTAAAAGTAATCTGAACGTAAGAAAAGAAGAAGAGGCCTCAATATGCGGCCGTCCTTGCGGATGGCCAAGTCCCCCCCTACAGAACATGAGGCCTCTTTGTTTATTGTTCGCCACGTGTGCGCACCGAATTCTACTATCCGCGGGTCGCCACGAGAACGAATTACGAAACTTGGGAGGCAGCCGGGGGCAAGGACACCTGGACAAAGGCCGAGGAGGAAGCGAGAAAGATCCTGGAGAACCACCGGCCGCAGCGGCTGCCGGATGACGTCGTCGCCAGGATCATGGAAATGGAACCGGGAATAATCGCTGTTTAGTAAGAGTTTTTGACCGGATGATGCCGGGGCGGGGCCGTTGGAGCGCCTCCTGCCCCGGCCTTATTTCAACAGGCGCTATGGGTTTGATTCCCCAACAGTCCGAACCGAAAAAACCTCCCAAAGTGTTTGACAGGCGGCCGGCCGTCGGTTATAATTATGGTACACAGGCGGGAGTAGCTCAGTGGTAGAGCACCGGCTTCCCAAGCCGGGTGTCGCGGGTTCGAATCCCGTTTCCCGCTCCATATTTTTGAATACGGTGCGGCCCTCCCGGAAGAGGTTTCGGGAGGCTTTTTATTTGCGCCGAAAGGCGAAGGGTAGATCTTACCATCAACGGGGGTTTTTTCTTAGCGGCACCTCGGGTAAGCGGATGAAACCGGCGGCATCAAAATGACCGTCAAAAGCGGCTGCCTCGTTAATTCCCAGGCGGCGCATGAGAGCAAAGCTGGTGCAGTCTGTAAAACTGAAATTTTGATCGCCGTACTTAAGGAAAAGCGACCATGCTGTTTCTTCATCATCGGCGTTCAGGCGTATCAGAGTACAGATCTTGCTCTCCCGCAGGTGTTTCCCGTATTTAACGGCTACGTGGTGGCCGAAGTCATACCGCAGGATAGTCATTAATTCGTCAAAAACGAAGTTAGAAGTTACAAGGGTAGCAGATATATGGTTGAGAAAAGCTGCTGCCTCCTGGTGATGGGGGTCACCGGCAAAGGCATGGGCGTACCAAAAGCTTGTATCTACAAATATCTGTCGCATTTTACCTCACGCCTTATAGAGGCGTTCGTCAATTGTTTCACTACCCAGGTCTTTTTCCGGCGTCGCCTGGGCTATCCCGGCAGCTTCCAGCAGAGGGTCTTTGCCGGAGGTTTTGCTGATCTGGCTGGAGATCATCTCCCTCAAAATAGCCGATACCGACTTCCCCTGTCGTCCGGCAATTGCCCGCAGGACCTCGTACTGCCATTCTTCTACTACGACCTGCATTCTACGCATGTCCGTCGCTCCTTACAGTAAATTACACATTCATTATTACACATTCAGCCATTATTAGTCAATAACGAATAACGAAAATCAGAAACTCCGCACCTAAACCCTCAAGCCCTTACGGTGCAAGAAAGGCGAGGGCCCTCCGAACCCGCCCCGAAGGCCGCCGCTGCCGGCAAAAACGGAAGGTGAAGGCCCTTGTAAAAACTCTCTATTACCCCAGCAGGATTTTGCCCACAGAAAAGCTAAATCTTCTCCATGAGGGCATACTATGTAAGGGTTGAAATGCGTCTTGAGGAGGGAAAAAATGGCCCGCTTCATTGTCTACCTTGAACCAGCCGAGGAAGGAGGCTATATCGCTTCTGTGCCGGCATTACCTGGTTGCGTCACCCAGGGGGAAACGAAGGAAGAGGCTTTGGCTATGGCTGAAGACGCCATCAGGGGGTATATCGAGAGCTTGAAAAAACATGGAGAGCCGCTCCCTTTTGGCTTTGAGAAAGCGGAAGTAGAGACTATCACAGTTGATGTGGCCTAAACATGGGAAAGCCACCTGTTCTTAAAGCGAGGGAAGTCATTGCCGCCCTGCAAAAACTGGGCTTTGAGGTTGACCGTGCGACTGGCAGTCATTACATTCTCCGCCACCCAGACGGCAGGAGGACTGTCGTTCCTTATCACGGTAACAGGGACATAAAGCAGGGGGTTTTGAGGTCTATCTTAAGGCAGGCCGGACTAACCGTTGACGAGTTTAAAAGCCTTCTCACTTGAGCAGGAATTTGCGAAACTGGCGGGCCCGGTCAGGGCGATCTCCTCAAAGTCAATCCAGTCCCCGTCCGCTTCGATGATTCGGACCGTTTTTCAGCCACCGGACCTTCACCATCCCGTCTTCCTCCGGTTTCTTGAACTCCATATCCCCGGTGACGAGATAGGCCTGTTTGCTCCGGGCGAGGGCTACCGCGAAGGCATCTGCATAGGAGAGCGGATATTTCGCCTTCACTTCGCCGGCGCTCAAAATGTCCTCCTGGGAGGGAAGCACCAGCCGCACCGGCCACTCTTTGATCATTTCCACAATACTGCGTGCGGTATCATGCCCGTTTCGCCTCTGCACTATGCAGAAAACCTCGCCGAGATTGATCCAGGAAAAATAAAGGAGCGCCCTGCCGCTTTTTCCTGCCTGCAGGAGCGAGGCCACTTCATCCGCACAGAATTCATCCCTCAAATAGCTTAAAACTGCGTAAGTATCGAGTGTGTAGCGCTCGACAGCCGGATCAGCGGTTCTGGAACTCTTTTTCATAGGACAGCTCTTCCTCTCTGTTTTGTCTGATCAGTTCATCCAGGGGGATGTCTTTCTGCAAAATTCCTCTGGCGGCGGCTACCGGATCGGGAGGCAGGATGTGCAGAACAAGCTTCCCATCGCTTTCGGTGAAGTACACCTTCGAATTCGGTTTGATGTTAAACTTATCCCTTAAGTGCTTGGGGATCACGACCTGCCCCCGTGGTGAAACCCGCGAAACGTTCATACCTTTCACTCCTATATCATATTTATTATCATAAAGTCGTACTTTATCTTTGATTATATTACTGTTTATTTCGGAATGCAAAGAATAAATTTTTTCCGGGGCCGGGAACTTTTGGGGGGCTGATTACGTTCCCCGCTGCCCGCTTCTTGAACCGCTGTTCCTAGAGGTCCCGCCCATTACCACAGCTGCTGTCCGGACATCTCCTGCCGTTTTTCGCTCATTGCCTCGGGGTATTTACCCTACCTTTTGTATGAGTTTTTAGCCGCGGTAGAAAAGGATTTCCTGCCGCTGCGCAGAAGAATAATCGGCGGGAAGTTTGCTCCTCCCGCAGGCGAAGTTCGCCACATCAAAAATTCCGAAAAGGATGCCGCCTATGCCCGATCTGGAAAAAATGCGCCGATTTCTGCAGCCCCGCAGCCTGAAGAGGGTCTTCGCCATCACCCTGGCCCTGCTTTTGCTGGCTGAAATCGCCACGCCATCCCTCCTGGCGGAATACTACCGGAGGCGCAGCCGGAGCTACGTCTTCCACGAACGCCTGCCCCGCAGCTTTGAGAGAATACACCTGGACCTCCCCAGTGCCATCGATTACATCCGGCAGAATGAAGGACGCTACGACGTCAACGTCCTCTTCCTGGGGGATTCGGTGGCGTACGGGGCGGGTGCCGGGGAGCGGGAGAGCATCCCCGCCTACCTGGAGAAAGAACTGGCGGCCCGCCTGCCCGGCAGGAAAGTACGGGTCTGGAACCTGGCGGTACCAGGCAGCGAGCCCGGTGATCTCTACTGCCTGCTCCGCCGGGTGGAGGGACTCCGTCCCGACCTTGTGGTCGCCGACTTTAACATGATCTTCTACGGCAAGGCCAGCATCGAGGACCCCATCGCCTTCGACTGGCTCTACCTGGACGAGGGGCTGCCGGAGGATGCGGCAAAGGCCGTCGACCGGATCTATCCCCGCCGGGGGAAAGAGCGCATCGGGGAGTTTTTCGCGCGCCACTGGCAGCTCTACGGGAAGAGGGAGGTTATCAATGCCGTCCTCTTCGGCAGCCATCCCCGCAAGAAGCTGGAGGAGCTGGTCCGGGGATGCCTGAGCAGCATTGCACCGGCCGTGCTCCGTTCCGCAACAACGGATGAGGCCGCCGGGGCGGAAAAGCCCTTCGAGGATGCGGAAGCCCGCCGCCGGCAGCGGGAGAGGGTGGCTTTCATGTACAGCCCGGCCCCCGTAGACCCGGCGACCAATGAGGCCTATCTTTTCACGAAGGAGATCCTGGAGCACCTGAACCGGAGCGGTCAGCGTGCCCTGGTCTTCATGACCGACCAGAACGTCGAAATCCTGGGGGATCTCATCACCTGCGCTGCCTACGAGCATAACGTCCGGGTGGTGGACGGCCTGCTCCGCAGGGGACCGGTGCCTTACATCAGCTTTTACGGGAAGATCCCCTCCTGGATGTTCACCGACCACGTCCACCTGAATGCGGCAGGGAACAGACACGTTGCCGGAATACTGGCCGAACATCTGGCGCCGATGCTGGGAGGTGGGGAGAGTTGATCTTCACCACCGGAGTTTTCGCCATCTTCCTGGCGGTGGTCTTGCCTGTCTACTGGCTGCTGCCCTGCCGGTGGCGCAAGGGCTTCCTGACCGTAGCGGGGATGATCTTCTATTTCTACTCCTACCCCCTGCACCTGCTGCTGGTCCTGGTGATGACCGTTGTCACTTATTTAATAGCACTGGGGATCCTGAGGGCACGGGAAACGGAAGAGGCGCTCCCTTCTGATGAGAATGGTTCGGGCAGCGATCTGCGAAGAGCGCCCGGAGCGGGGTGGCCGGCCCTCCGGGCGAAAATCCTGGCCGTCCTGGGGATCTGTCTTGCCGCCGGAGTGCTCGGCTACTTCAAGTACTGGAAGATGGTTGTGGCCACCCTGAACGGAATCTCCCGGCACCTGCACCACGAGACGCTTTTCCCGCAGCCGGAGATTCTGGTTCCCCTGGCCATCTCCTTCTTCACCTTTGAATTCATCCACTTCCTGGCCGACGTCTACCTGGGCAAGATCCGCCGCCACCAGATGAACTTCCATGATTACCTGCTTTTCATCTTTTTCTTCCCCACCCTGGTGAGCGGCCCCATCAAGCGCTACCAGGGCTTCCATGAGCAGTCGGAGGGGATGCCGGTTTTCCGGGTGGATGACCTGCTGGAAGGGGCGAAAAGAGTGATCCTCGGCCTGGCGCAGAAATTCATCCTGGCCGACACCGCCGGGCAGTTCACCGCAGCGCTGGCGACCCCGGAGCAGGCGGGGGCGGGCGCCCTCATCCTGGCCGTCTACGCCTATTCCTTGAAGATCTACTTTGACTTCGCCGGTTACTCCGACATGGCCATCGGCCTTGCCCGGATGCTGGGCTTCCGGGTGCCGGAGAACTTCGACAGGCCCTACTTTCAGCCGAACATCGGGGAGTTCTGGCGCCACTGGCACATGTCCCTCTCCTCCTGGATCCGGGACTACCTGTACATCCCGCTGGGCGGCAACCGCAGGGGCTTCGGGCGCACCCTCTTCAACCTGGTAACCGCCTTCGCCATCTGCGGCCTCTGGCACGGCTCCGCCTGGAACTTCGTGGCCTGGGGCCTCTGGCACGGCTTCGGCCTGGCGGGGTACCGCATCTGGCGGCGCTGCCTCGGGGACCGCATCCCCCGGGGAGGAGTTTTGCTGCGGGCGGTGAACGTTTTCATTACCTTCCACTTCGTCACCGCCGGATGGATACTCTTTGCCTCCCCCTCGATCGGCAGCGCCCTGATCACCTTTCAGAAGATCATCGGGGCAATATGGCGGGTGCTTTGAGATGCGGGATGCCGGATGTGATGCCTCAGGATGCCGTAGCTTTCATCCAATGGCGCAGCCGTTTTCCGTTGGTGCAAGAGCATTTTTTAACTGTGAGGGAGGGAGATCTGTGCGCACCTTTATGAACTTTTTCATCGGCCTGGGGATCGATTTAGGATGGGGGTTTTTCCTCTTCTTCCTGATCGTCCTCTGTGTGTTATTCTCAACCGGAGTGGAGGCGCGGTTCATCTATACCGACTTTTAGGTTTCTCTTCAATAATTTCAACTGCGGCACAGAGTACTTGACGCTAGATGGTATGCCAAACGGTGTTTACCATAAATCATGAATTGGTGACCTGTCACGCTGTAAAGCAGCCGGAATCCCAGTTTGAGGAGGCGGATGATAAAGTCGCGGCATTTACAGGGAGCTCAGCGACTAGTGGCATGGCTCCTGTTTCAAATCAACATTCCCGATAACAGACAGAGGGTGTTTAAGTCGGCGACTTTCATTGCTTGCTCAATATAATCGGTGAGCAAAGGAAATCATCTCAGTCTAACCCCCTATTCTTTCTTTTTTTGTGTAATACTTATATCAGATAATTAAAATCAGCGGTGCCCGGCATAACCTCACCCAAAATGTAATGGCGTTCACGTTATATATATCACATTCCTTCCGATTTCCCGTCGTTCGTAAAAAGCCCGCAAAAAAATTTTTTCGCGACCGGGAACTTTTTATAACCTTTTAGTGTCTAATAAAACGTGAGAGTCGAGGAAGGCCCGTCCAGATGTAGCAGGAATTTGGCGGGAGATGTAGAATATACCTTTCTCGGCGGTTCCTGGTTAGAGCGCCGGCAGAGCGCCGCTGGCGGCGGGGCCTCAGGATCTCCCGCCGAAGCCGGGAACACTCACATTAAAGGAAACGCCAAATACGATACCAGAAAGGAAAGGAGGGATAAGGTGACCTGCAGGCCGACCACCTGCAAGGAAACTGTGAGGCAGAGCCTCAAAACACCTCAAGCCTGAGAACACCTCGACCAAATCAAATCTTTGAGGAGAAACTTTAAAGGAGGGAAACAGCTTGTTAAAGACACGCAAAAGATGGATCAGCCTGCTCGTAATGCTGGCCATGCTCGTGACTTTTGTGGTGCCGTTTGCAGGGCCGGCAAGCGCAGGTGCTGCATCGTATAATACCGTAACACAGGTTCCAAAATTTGATCCATCAACAGCAGGAACTATTACATCAGCAACTGTTCAAGTGAAGGTAGATCCGGCTGTTAGTGATATTTTGTCAAAAGCCTGGATTGAAGTGCTTGATGCTAATGGAAAACAGTTAAACATTAGGAGTGTTGTTTATTCTTCAAGCTCAGGCATAGGACAGTATACGTTAACCGCATTAGACAGTAAGAAAGCTGAATTGACATTTACACCAGATGGTAGTAAAGATAAAGCTACATTTAATTTTACTGTCGATTTTTATGGTAAAGATTGCGCTGCCGGTGACGTAAGTTTGAATTTCTTCAATACGAGCGGACAACTTGAGGGTGGTAAAGTCGTTGTCGCCAGGGCTCTTGGTGGCCAGGTTGAACTCGCTCTTGTTGGGAGTGCACCCACCTTTGGCGTAGATACCTACGGAACCGTAACGATTCGGCTGACCCAAGCTGTCTCGGGTTCCTTGAAAAGAGGTACTGAATCTGTTAAGATCAAGTTACCGGCGGGATTCAAGTGGTCCAATCCAAGTCCAGGCAGCGGTGCTGTAACCGCCTCGGTTACGACCGATGAGCCACGCTTGCTTAAGGTTAATGTGAGCACGGATACAACAACCTATCCTTCAATTCCTAGCGTTGTTGACATTTCTGCGAGAGTGCAGGTTGACGATGAAGACGTGGCCAAGACTGGTGACGTTGTGGCAACCATTGAAGGTGGCAATGATACGACCGTCACGCCGTCTGAGATAACCGTAGCGAAGTACGCTGAGTACGGTGTAAAGGTCAGTGTGGCTAGCGTTAAGACCCTCCTGTCGGGCATCTTGGATGAAAAAACCGACAAGATCACCATTGAAGAGCTCGTCGAGGACTCGCTGATCAATGGAAGAAAAGTCACAGTTGAGCTGCCCGATTGGGTCAAGATCAGGGATTGCATTGATCGTAGTTCGGATCTCACCAGTTATGCCACAAGCTTAACTTGGAGCGACAACAAGTTGACGTTCTATCCTTCGGGCGACAAAGGTGATACGAGGAAGTATGAATTTAAGCTGAAGCTCAGCATAGAAGCCGGTAGAGCAGGCGACATCGAGGCTGCGGTGAGCGGTGCTGGTGCGCCCGAGACCAAGGTCGTCGTGGCGAAGGCCGCGCCGGCGGTGAGCGGAACGGCTACGCCAACCGACGTTAAGATCGGCGTGCAGGCCCAGGCCGCGCCTGACCTGGTGATCACCGAAGCGGCGGGCGGCGCTATTAAGCAAGGTACAAATCGTAGCATTGCCATAATTCTGCCGTCGGGTGTCACCTTTGCTGCGACGCCTACAGTTGAGGTAGTTTCTGGAGATCTTGAATTAAAGGCGGATCAGGCCCGGGTCACGGATGCGGTCTATACCAGCGATAACACTGTCACGTATGGTTCGAACCGCGTGTTCGAGGTGCCGGTTAAGAGCGAAAGCTTGAGGGCCAGCACAATTAAGATCTCGGGCATCAAGCTGACTCTCGACCGTACTGTGCCGGAGGGTGACCTGAAGGTTAAGATCGGCGGGTTAGCTGTAGTTGAGAATTATGGAACAGGTGACAACGAATTCCGTACCGACGCTGCTGCAGAGGTTGTCCTGGCCAAGTGCGTCACTCCGGCGCCGGGTGAGACCAAGGGTGTGGCAGTCTTCAAGATTGGCGAGAAGAAATACACCGTCAACGGACAGGAATTCGAGATGGATGTTGCCCCGATAGCCGAGGCCGGTAGGACCTACCTGCCCGCACGGTTTGTGGCCAACGCCATGGGTGTGCCCGATGCCAACATCCTTTGGGATCAGGCCAGCAAGACCGTCACCGTCATCAGGGGCGAGCGTTTCGTCCAGATGAAGGTCGGCAGCAAGCAGATCCTTGTGAACGGTATTACCCTGAACATGGATGTCGCTCCGAAGGTGGTTCCGGGCCGTGTCCTGATTCCGTTCCGCTTCCTGGCACAGGCTCTCGGTGCAGAAGTGGTTTGGGATCCTGCCGACCCGAACACCATCATCCTCAACTTCTAACAGGTGATTGGCGGCAAGTTGTTAACTGCAAGGGCCCGGGTATCGACCCGGACCCTTGTTTTTGTTTTTAGACAGGTAAAAAAAGAATTCGGGTTATCTGTGAATCGTCTTCGCGCCCTGAAATCATGTTATCTGCCTCTATACCATCTGCGCCATCTCTTGACAATTTCTTGACGTGAAAGATATATTGGGATGGAGCAATATATACGGTGAGGTATTCAGAAGGGGGATGGCCGGTTTGTTAGTTAAAAAACCGCGCAGCATTATGCTTGCCTTGTTTCTTTTCCTTTGTTTCACCGCAGGGGCTGCCTTGCCTGTGTCCTGGGCGAAGGAGCCCGCGAGCCCGGAATTGAGTCTCAAGGAAGCCGTTCTTATGGCCTGGTCGAACAGTGAAGATGTAAAAGCGGCTGAACTGGGTGTTGAAAAGGCGGAGGAACAGCGCCAGGATGCCTCGCATTTTGTTGAGATGATACCGGCTTCTGGGCCCTCGGGAAATCCCAATGCTGCGATTATTTGGACGAACTTTCTCAAGGCCGACATCGCCTGGCAGATGGCTAAAAAGGACCTGCAGCAGAAAAAGGACAACATTGTTGTTGATGTGTTTACCAAGTACTATACGGTGATCAACTGTCAGGATAAATTGAAAAAGGCAGAGGTTGATCTGGCCCGGGATGAGGAAGCTCTTCGGGTGGCAAGGGCCGGCTTCCGGGCGGGTACGGTCACCGGCGCTGCCGTCACCGGAGCCGAGGCCAGGGCCGAAGCATCCCGCAAGGCTCTGGAAGCCGCCAGGGCGGAGCTGGAAAAAGCTTATATATCCTTCAACAAAGTAGTCGGACTCTGGCCTGAAGACCGCCCGGTTCTCACAGACGCCCTCAGTTTTACGCCGTTGGAGATAGACAGCCTGGACGCCGAGGCTGCGCGCGCCGTTGAGAACAGTAAGGACATCTGGAAGCTGAAACAGTTGGTTGCCATCGAGCAGCTGGACGTGGATTATCCATGGGGCATTGGATCGGGAGGGGTTTCCTATAAGTACTACGATGTGGAGAAGCCCGACGTGGATATTGCCGAGTTGAATGTTGCGGCGGCGGAGAGCGCCATTAAGGAAAAGGTGCGCACCCTGTATCAGGATATACGTGCCACAGAGGAGCAGTACAATGCCCTTCTTGCAGCAAAGCAGGCGGCTGAGGAGCAGTTGCGCGTGGCCAGGGCATTGTACGACTGCGGTATGACGACGCTGGAAAAACTTAAGGAGGCCGAGGCCGGATGCGCCGAAGTAGAGAATAACATTGCCGGGCTTGTCTATAAACACGCCATTCAGGTGGCCAACTTCAACCTTTTGACCGGGCGGCCGGTTGTCAAAGGCATTTCAGACGAGGAGCTGGCCGCGGAACGGAAAGAGCAGGCCAAAAGGGATGAAAGTGAGAATACGGAACCGGAGCCTACAGTGGTCAGGTTTGTCATGGGTGAGAAGAGTTTCCGCGTTAATGACCGGGATGTCGAAATGGACGTCGCTCCCTACGCAATAGATGGGCGTGCATTTCTGCCGGTGCGGTATGCCGCACAGGCCTTGGGGATACCGGATGAGAACATCACCTGGGACGGGAAGACCGGGATGGTCACCCTGGTGAAAGGTGACCGGAAGATTACCATGAAGGTAGGGAGCAGGGTGATGCTGGTGAACACCAGGGTTGTCGAGATGGACGTGGCACCTCAGGTGAAGGACGGGAGGGTCTTCCTGCCGGTGCGCTACCTGGGCGAGGCTCTGGGGGCCGAATTCAACTGGAACTACATCAGGCGCGAGGTCACCGTTACCATATAAAAAACGCAGCTGATGCTTTTCGAGTTCACCTGCCGGCACAAGATTTCCAGGAAGGTATTCTTCAAACCCGTGGATCGCTTTCGTGCTCATGGAGCTGAAGAACCGTTCCGCCCCGGCTGTCGCAGCCGGGTTTTTTGTTTCAGCCGGACGTATCATGGTTTGCTCCCATGCCGCTTGTTCAACCGGGTTCGGGAGTAAGCGCAGGGATGCACCGGAACGCATTGTCAGATAAGTGATAGAAACCGCGTACCGCCTAGCAGCGTAAGAACTTTTTGCGTTGCATTTTTTGACATCTTGCAAACCGGCAGGAAATCAATCCCGAACTATCGAATAGCAGTTTATTTATGCGACAAAAGACGGTTGCCTGCGGGGGGATTTTTCGACCCGGCGGAGGCCGATCGGTTGAAGGAGAACTTAAAGGCCTTTTCCCCGCAGCTGCCGCCCGGTGTCGTCCAGAGCGGGGATTATCTTGATAAGCGGTGAGGGAGGGGAAACTTTTGGACTACGTCCGGCTGCTTAGGCCGAAACAGTGGCTGAAGAACTTCTTCGTCTTTGCGGCGCTGGTGTTTTCCCGGAGCGCCTGCGACCCGGTTCTGCTGGGGCGGACGGCGGCGGCCTTCGCCGTCTTCTGCGCCCTCAGCAGCGGGGTCTACGTCCTCAACGACATCTACGACCGGGAGCGCGACCGCCTGCACCCGGTGAAGAGGAACCGCCCCATAGCCTCCGGGAGGGTGCCGGTGGGGGCGGCCGGAACTTACGCCGCCCTGCTGCTCGCCGCCGGAGTAACGGGGGGCTTCCTGGTGAACGCGGAGCTGGGGCTGGTCGCCCTGACCTATGCCCTGCTCATGGCCGGCTATTCCCTCCGGCTCAAGGAGCTGGTGCTCCTGGACGTCTTCACCATCGCCGCCGGCTTTCTTTTGAGGGTGGTGGCGGGGGTGGCGGCAATCGGTGTCAGCCTCTCCCCCTGGCTCTTCCTCTGCACCCTCTTCCTCTCCCTCTTCCTGGCCCTGGGAAAGCGGCGCCACGAGCTTTTCCTCCTCTCGGAAGGGGCGGGGGAGCACCGCCCGGCCCTGGACGGGTACTCCCAGGCCTTTATCGATCAGATGATCTCCATCGCCACATCGGCCACCATCATCTCCTACTCCCTCTACACCTTCCTTGCCCCCACCTCCCGCCTGCTGATGGTGACGATCCCCTTCGTGCTCTACGGTCTCTTCCGCTATCTCTACGTGATCTACCGGACGGGCGGCGGGGGCGCCCCGGAGGACGTCCTGGTGGGGGACAGGCCGCTCCAGGCGGCGGTGCTCCTTTGGATCATCACCTGCTTCCTGATCCTCTACCTGGGGGAGGCGCCGGGTGTGCCGGTGCTGGCGCCGTAGCCCCCGGCAGCCGGAGGCCCGGTGCCGGCAGTGATACATCCCGGAATGTCATGGACGAAGTATTGCCATTGACTGGCATAAAATCATTGATAAAATGATAGTTAGGAAACGCAGCAGCAAAGGACATGGGGTTATGATTGAGGCAAGCGGCCGTGTTACCGGCAAGGGGCAGGTACAGGTTCCCAAAAAGATCGGAGATTTTCTCGGCATCAAAAGCGGTGACGGGCTCGTCTTCCGGCTTTCTCCCCATCGTACGCTCACCGTCCACGTTCGAAAGGCCAGAAGGTTGTCTGAATTGGCCGGATGTTTGCCTCCGAAGCGCCCTTTCCCCGGCATCGCTGAGGAAGAGGATGCGGCCAGGCGTAAGTACGCCGGAAAAGCCGCCTGGATGCTGAAAAATGGGAACTGACGTCTGTCTGGATAGATGCCAAGGCTTCCCGGGTTATGGAAATGGCTTGCCGGTGATAAACTAAGAGAAAAGCACCGTGTAAAAAAGAGAATAAGGCTTGGATTGAAAACAAGGGGGGACGGAAAATGAACAGGAGAAATTTGCTTAAGAGGATTACAATAGATAAAAATATTCTCTGTGGTAAGCCTGTTATTAGTGGAACGCGCATTTCTGTTGAATTAATTTTGGAAAAACTGGCGAATGGCCTGAGCGTAAAAGAAATTACGGAAGAATATGGTATTCAGGAACAAGATGTAAGAGCAGCGTTAATTTATGCTCAGAAGACCATAGCCAATGAAGAAGTGTTTGAAGTTATATGAGCATGATCTGATTCATCACTTTGGCATAAATTTTGTAGGATTCTTGCAAGATTTATGGAAAAAGATAAACAAATACAAAATAATACAAAGTTGCAAATTGCTTATGCTTTCCAGAGTAGGAAACCTAACTGCGCATGACAGCGCTCAAACACCAGTACGGGAAAGCGGCGGCACCTTTGCGCCTTGGTCAACGACAGGATCAGCTGGTGCCAAATCTTTCGGATTCCCTGGAACAAGCCGGTGCCCCATCCCAGCAGTCTGTCCAAGATCCGGCAGCGGCTGGATGCTGACGGCAATGACCACATGGCCGAGTTAAACGCCCACCTGGTCCGCAAAGCACAGGAAGAAAGGCTCTTAAAGAGCAGAAACAAATTGCGGGTGGACACCACCGTCGTCGAGGCGAACATCCACCATCCCACCGATTCCGGATTGATTGCGGACACAGTGCGGGTGGTGACACGCCTGGTGAAACAGGCGCAGGCTGCCGTTGGTGAGGCGGGAACAGCTGTCCGTGACCGCACGCGCAGCATCAAAAAACGGGTGCTGGCGATCGCCAAAGTACTGAAGCGGCGCACACAAGAGGCGGTTGGGGACGCTCGGGCCTTGGGCTTCCTGGGGAGCTGGGCGGGGCTGGGGTTGGGTCTGGTGCTGGCGCGGTGGGTCGGGGGTAAAGGATGCTGAAAGGCTTGGGAGAGCAACAGTTGGGTGTCACTTTCGGCACTCCTAGGGGATCAGCGCAAGGGGCCTCTGCCTCCCTCGGGGATAGCTACCGGCCGGGCGGAGGCCGAGTGAAAACAAAATCTTGGCGCAGCCCAATGTTGATGCTAGAGTAATACTAAGTAACACACACCTTCCCTAATTTTCGGTCTGGATGGTGATCGAAGTGCGGGAAACAGTCATTTGGACGGTCTCTCTGCCCCCTCAAATGGCGGAGAAGGCAGAGGCCCTAGCCAGAGTCGAAAACCGCTCCAAAAGCGAGCTCATCCGGGAAGCGCTACGCCAGTATATGGCCCTGCGGGAATGGGAGCAGATGCAGAGCAAGGCCTCCCTTAAGGCACAGGCCTTGGGAATAACGGACGAAAGCAAAGTGGAACAGATCATTGATGAGATGCGGCAGGGGCAATGAAGGCAGTGCTGGACACGAACGTGCTGGTCTCCGCCCTCCTGTTCCCTGGCGGGGCCCCCGACCGGGTGTTCAGGGCCGCCTTGAGGACCGCCGGATGCTGACCCGCATGTCCGGTGGTGTGAGAGGACGGGGGCTAGCCGCTCCCTCCTACTCGATGGCAGCTATAATCCCCCCTGCATGAGATAGTCTCGAAACATGGGCTCAATGAACTTATACAATCTTCGACCGCTCTTCTCGATGGTCGCTTTTTCAATTAAAAAAGGCGTATCCCGGTTCTGTTTTCCAGGCAGGTGTCTATCAGAGACACCGCCAATTCCCGCCTGTCAGATATCCGGAAAAAATCTACCGAGGCGGTGTAGAACCCCTTCTGCTTCAGCCGCCTTATAACCTCATAAGCGATTGAGGTTTTCCCTATTCTGCGCGGCCCTGACAGCATCACGCTCTGGCCGTCAGCCAGTCTTGTCTGAACCGAGCTGATAAAATCTTCCCTGTCCACTATATCTCCTTCTGAAACGGGCCCTCCCCACCGGAAACAACCTTCCGGGCACATTGAACCGCCTCCTTTTTATTACTTATCATGTAATATTTTATGTAATAAGTGCAGCGGAAATTGCCGCTGAATTTTCTTTTGCCGGCCGAATGGATAGCTCATAATAACCTTCGTTCCTTCTGCCGTTTCCATGACTACTCAGTTTACCATAACGCCTGTTTGGAGACAGCGGCGAATGAGTGTGACGCTCTCTCCACCGCATCATGGGCTCTCCTCCCAGGACGAAACCCGTAACTGCTATCCGAAAATTGCGGATCGATGCCTACTAGATCTTGACGCGGACGGTCTGCATCCCGATCCTCTACCTGGGGAGGCACCCTGTATGTCGGTACTGGCGCCTGTCCGGGAACGCCGCGGTAAAAAAAGCCGTCCTGCGGAAGGATATGGCTGTTCTGATCACGAATAGCAACATTAGATAATAATACGCAGATATTATATTTCCCCAAGAAGTGCCAACGCCTCGGGACGTTCGCAAGCCTTGACCGGGGGGTGAGGTAGATGCGGTAAGTGCTTTGCCGTGGACCCTACTGAATTTTCTGGAGTTCGCCGGACGTGCCGCAGCTGGCGCCGGGCGCTTTCCGGCCGGTCCGGTGACGACTTCATAATTATGAAACATCTCTTCTAAGGAGTGGAGGTCGCTTCATGAGGGGTTCTCAAAAAAGCGTCAGAACTTTGTTGATTGCGGTCATTGTTGGGCTGACGGCCTTGATCTTTGCCGTGCTGGCGGGTTATACAGGCAGCAGTATCAGGTCTTACATCGTGGATGAGATCGGCAGGAGTTTGACCCTGCAGGCCGGAGAGGAAGCTCAGAAGCTCTACGGGCGTATTGTAGAGGTCGGCAAGTGTTCGGAGCTGCTGGCGTTGAATGTCGCCGCCGTCGGCTACCGGAATTCCGAGCAGCTGCTTTCCATAGCCAAAAAGTACGTCGAGGAGCATGAGCTTCTCTGCGGCAGCGGCATCTGGCTGGAACCGTACCTTTACGATGAAAACACGAAGTATTACGGGCCCTATATGTACAAGGACCCTTCCCAGGGCAAGGTTGAACTGACCTGGGACTACAGCAATGCGGATTACGATTACTTTCAGTATGACTGGTACAAAATAGGGCTGAATGCCGAAGGAAAAACTGCCTGGACGGAACCTTTTCTGGATGAAGTCAGCGGCATCTATATGATCACCTGCTCCAGCCCCATCCGGGTCGATGGACGGGTGATTGGCGTAGCTACCGCTGATATCGGGCTGGACAACCTGAGAGAATACGTTAGGAGCATTAAGGTGGGCAAAAAAGGATACGCCTTTGTCGTAACCCGCGATGGGTATTTCCTGGGCAGCAGGGAGCCCGAAAAAGACCTGAAGCAGAAAATAACGGAGGATGAAGGGACCAGGGAGATCGGAAAGGCGATCCTGAGCGGCGAAAGCGGCGTCCGGCAGGCCAGATTCCAGGGGGAGGACTGCTTCGTGTCTTTCGCCTCCATCGGGGACACGGGCATGAAGCTGGTGGAAGTGCTGCCGCAGGCGGAGGCTTTCGCATCCCTGAACAATATGCTCAAAGTCAACATGCTCATCCTGATTATTGCTCTGGCGGCTTTCGTTATCCTGCTGTCAACCGTGCTGCAGAGGAAGGTTATCCGGCCGTTGAATGCGGTGATGTCTGGTGCCCGGAAGGTTGCAGAGGGGGATCTTGCCGGCTACCAAGCGGAGAAAAAAGACGACAGCGGCTATGCTCCTGATGAGTTGGGACAACTTCGGCAGTCTTTTGATGGTATGGTGGACAGCCTGAGAGGGTTGATCTTGAGAATCAGCGATGCGGCGTCATCTCTGGTTTCTTCCTCCCAGCAGCTGAAAACTGCGGCAGAGCAGTCCGCCGCCGTGTCGGAGCAGATTGCCGCTACGACCAATGAACTCACCGAAGGGGTCTCCGAACAGGCCAGGCTGACCCAGGACGGCAGCAGGATGGTTTCAGAGATGCTCGATCAGCTGAAGCGTGTGGTGCAGAACTTAGAGGCATCGGAGGAGTACACCCGGAACGTCGATGAGGCCGTCGAGAACGGCAGGGAGAAAATCTCCTATCAGAAGCAGAAGATGGAAGAGAACAAAGAAAAAACCCTAGGCCTTGAGGCCGCCGTCTCCAGTCTGGGTGAAAAATCCCGGCAGATCGGTGACATTGTCGGTGTCATCGTCGGGATAGCCGATCAGACGAACCTGCTGGCGTTGAACGCCGCCATTGAGGCGGCCAGGGCCGGAGAGCAGGGAAGGGGTTTTGCGGTTGTTGCCGAAGAGGTGAGGAAGCTTGCCGAGCAGTCGGCGCAGGCCACCCGGGAAATTAGAACGATCATCGAGGAGATTCAGAACGGCATCGACAGCGCCACTGCCGAAATGAAAAAGGCCATCTCTGCCGTAGGCGAACAGGAGACGGCGGTGGAATTCACCTCTCAGGCGTTTAACCGGATTAATGAGGCGATCCGGGGTCTGCTTGAGGAAATCCGGGACGTTTCCCGAATGGCCGCCGAGCTCAGCAGAAATGCCGAAGAAGTGAAGACCGGCATCGAGCGGGTTGCCGAGATATCCCAGGAGAGCGCTGCGGGCACAGAGGAGCTGGCGGCCTCCACGGAGGAGCAGACCGCATCCGACCAGGAGATTTCCAGGGCGGCCGAAAAGCTGGCCGAGCTTGCCGCTCAGCTCCAGGAGCAGGTGAAAAAGTTTAGGCTGTAGGCTGTTCTGGCAGCAAAAAACTTTGTGAGGGGCGGAAGGGCGTTTCTTGCCCTTTCGCCGGGAGTACTCTATAATAGGCTTGACGACCTGGCGAGGGAGCGGTTCGCCTTGCCGGAGATCGAATGATCTGTGTCTGGGGCCGGGCAGTACCGCCCCGCCGGGAGACTGCCGGGCCGCGGGAGAGATCCGCCGGGGGCTCGGATCCGGATGCCGTTATCGAGGGAGATGAGGATTCTCTTTTTTTACAGAGATTGGAGGTGTGTTTGTGAATCCACTTTTACAGCGGATTACGATCGATCCAAATGTATGTTTCGGAAAGCCATGTATCCGGGGGACAAGGATATGGGTATCTCTTATACTTGATTTATTGGCAAATGGAATGACTTTTGACGAGATTTTGGATGAGTTTCCGCAATTAGAGGTTGATGATGTTAAGGCAGCAATTGCTTATGGAGCTGAGATGGCACGTGAACGGTATGTTGAAATACCACTGAGAGAGGCAACAGGATGAGATTCAAATTAGACGAGAACCTCGGAAAAAGTATACAGCAAATTTTTCAAGAAGCAGGGCATGATGTTCAAACAGTGCTCGACGAAAAAATGGGAGGTCGTTCAGACCAGACGGTTTATGAAGCATGTTGTTCTGAGAATAGATGCCTGGTAACGTTAGATTTGGATTTTGCGAATATATTGCGATTTCCCCCCGAAAAAACTGCCGGAATTGTGGTGTTCCGGATTCCGAAAAATACCGATTTAGCCAAGTTAAGAGAATTAGTCATTCAATTTTTGGAAGCAATTGAACGAATGCCAATTGCACAGCAAGTGTGGATCGTAGAGCCGAGAAGAATTCGCATACATCAAAAAGAAACAGACTGACCTAATGGTTCGAGAGATGGGGGAGGTTCTCTTGTCTGCGCTTCTGGTGCATATTGCTTGAAGGACGATCATCAGGCTGCTTCACCGTAGGGTGTTGCGGCCTTTCTTGTATGCGCCCGGCATGGGCGAAGGCTCCTCGCCCCCACCTCCCGCCGGCTGATGGTGACGATCCCCTTCGTGCTCTACGAGCTCTTCCGCTATCTCTACGTGATCTACCGGGCGGGCGGCGGGGGCGCCCCGTAGGACGTCCTGGTAGGGGACAGGCCGCTCCAGGCGGCGGTGCTCCTCTGGATCATCACCTGCATCCTGATCCTCTACCTGGGGGAGGCGCCAGGGGTTCCGGTGCTGGCGCCGTAGGCGAAACGAATGGCTTATCTTGAAGCTGCGCGATCACTGCCGCCGGTGGAGGAACTGATCTTAACCGCCGCCATTCTATAAGGGAGGCTGCGTTCTCCAGATTGTTGTCTTGCGGATAAGAGACCGGTTAAAATTGTTGTAGCAGAAAGTTAGTGGGGCAGCACGGAACCCGGGTCATTGACTCCGGCCTGCTTGGGGTTTACAATCAGGGCGAGGAAGACGTCAGGGATGTAATTTAAGTTAATCGAAGAAGGGGGGAAAAAATGGATGTTTTGGTTGATCTCAAAAAGCTGCAGCAAGTTGTTGAAAGCTTCGGAAGCAACCCTCTCATAGAGAAGACCATCCGCAAGTTAATAAGTTTGAGAAAGCAAGAGCTAAAGCGGACCCTGCGACATCTTTCAGAAGAGATTAAGGCTCTGGAGCAGCGCTATCAGTTGAGCTCTTCTGATTTCCAAAAGCGCTATGCCGAGGGGGCTCTTGGCGACGATGTGGACCTCATCAAATGGGCCAGCTTCTTAGACATGCAACAGCGTGTTCAGGCGCAGCTGGGAGCATCTCGAGAAATGACCACTGCACGCTATTTTGAAAGATTAAAAATGATGTTGTTGCAATTGGAATTTGTGGAGGAAGTGATTGTCCGCGAAGAATTAATCACTGATGACTTTGGATACCTCCGCCTGCGTTTCACTCTGAGCAACGGAGATATTGTAGAATTGTTTGAATACGTGGTGAAGGATCAGAATGCGATAAGAACGGTTAACTATAGCTTTCATCTGCAGGATGCGAATGCAGATTTCCAGGGCGGCCGAAAAGCTGGCCGAGCTTGCCGCTCAGCTCCAGGAGCAGGTGAAAAACTTTAAGCTTTAGGCCGGTTCTGACAGCAAAAAACTTTGTCAGGAGCGGAAGGGTGTTTCTTGCCCTTTCGCCGGGAGTACTCTATAATAGGCTTGACGACCTGGCAAGGGCGGTTCGCCTTGCCGAGAGCGAAATGATCTGTGTCTGGGGCCGGGCAGTACTGCCCCGCCGGGAGACTGCCGGGCCGTGAGAGAGATCCGCCGGGAGCCCGACGCCGGATGCCGTTATCGAGGGAGATGAGGATAAAAGTGGAAAAGGGGCCGCAGAAGAGACCGCTCGTCGCCGTGCTCAAGACCACCCCGGAGACGGTGCTCCGGGACTACGGGCGCCTTTTGGAGCTGGCGCGCCTGAAAGATGCCCTGGACCCGTCCCTGCCGACGATCGTCAAGCTCAACCTCTCCTGGACGAAGTACTTCCCCGCCTGCTCCACGGAGCCCTGGCAGCTGGACGGCGTCCTCAAAGCCCTCTTTGAGGCGGGATTCCGGCGGGAGAACCTCTTCCCGGTGGAGAATAAGACCGTCGTCACCGACCCCCTGAAGGGGGCGGAGAACAACGCCTGGCTCCCCGTGCTCAAGCGCTACGATCTCGAATTCATCCCCCTGCCCGGTGTGAAGTGGGTGCGCTACCGACCTAAAGGGAAGCTGCTCAAGCTCGATCAGATCTTCCCGGAGGGGATCTACATCCCGGAGATGTTCATCGGGAAGCAGGTCCTGCACCTGCCCACACTGAAGACCCACGGTCACAGCGTCACCACCGGGGCGATCAAGAACTCCTTCGGAGGGCTCCTGCAGGAGGTGCGCCACTACTGCCACAAGTACATCCACGAGGTGCTGGCCGACCTGATGGTCATCCAGCGGGAGATCCACCCCGGCATCTTCGCCGTGATGGACGGGACGGTGGCCGGGGACGGGGCGGGGCCGCGTACGATGGTGCCGCGCATCAAGAACGTCATCCTGGCGGGCGCCGATTCGGTCGCCCTGGATGCGGTGGCGGCGAAGATCATGGGCTTCGACCCGCTGGCGATCCCCTATCTCCGCCTCTGCCATGAGCTGGGGCTCGGCGTGGCGGATCCCCGGGAGATCGAGGTGGTGGGGGAGGATATCGGCGGGATGAACTTCGGCTTCCGGACGAAGCGGAGCTTCGTCATCTGGGGGGACCAGATGATCCGGAAGGGGCCGCTTCGCCCTTTCGAGCACCTGCTGCTGCACACGAAGCTGGTGGCCTGGGCGCCCCTGGCCTCGAACATCTACCACGACTGCCTCTGGTACCCGACGGTGGGGAGAAGCCGCATCCGGGAGTTCCAGAAGACCGGCTGGGGGAGGCTGTTCCGGAGGTACGCCGGGGAGGAATAACAAATAAAGCAGTTCTTTGTAGACTTTCAATTTATATTGAATGTTCATCGAACTTCATGTATTGTATCGATAAAAGGAAATTTATTCGTGCTTTGACGGGGGACGCTTTGTAAAGGAGGAATCTCCTGTGCTTTCCGCTTTAGAAAAAGTATCACAAGACTTTTTAGCTTTAACGCTCCAAGAAAAACTGGAGTTTCTCAAAAGAATCACCAATACACCGCCCGGCGAATGGGTGGAAATGGATGGCAAATTGCATTTCATTCCAGAAGGACCCCCTGCTACGGAAGAAGAAGAAGAGGTTTTTCAAAGGGAAAACGAGGAAATAGACGCCGGGCGGGGGATCACGTTACATGAACTCAAAAAAAAGTTCGAAGTTTAGTATATTTTTAGGAAAACGTGCGGTCAAAGTCACCGCCGGATTGGGCGCTATCGCCTCAAATTTCGCGTCGAAATGGCAACAAGGGAGATAAGAATACTGGATTTTGGGCCGAGAGGAGATTTTGAATATTAATCGCTCTTTAGGAAGGGGATTTCCTTGGAAACTGCCGGCGCCGGTCAGGCTGCACTGACGACGTATCTGCTGCTGGCCGCCAGCATGCTCTTGAACGCCCTGGCCAACTTCACCATCAAGCTGGCGGTGCGGGGGGAGGAGCTGGACCTCGCCCCGGCGCACCTGGGAGCGACCCTGAAAACGCTGGCCGCCGACCCGGTGCTCTGGTGCGGGCTCGCCCTCTTCGGCCTGGCCTTCGTCGGCTACACCCTGGTGCTTTCCCGGCTCAATTTGAGCACTGCCTACCCGGCCATGGCGGGGGGCGGGTTCCTCCTGGTCTTCTTCTTGAGCGCCCTCTACCTCAAGGAGGCCGTCACCGGCGCCCACCTGGGGGGAGCCTTCCTGATCATCCTGGGGATGTGGCTGCTGCTGAGGTAGCACCGCCAGGCAGCGGCCGCCTTGGAGGAGCAGCAGCCCGGCGAGCCGGGTTTTTCTTTTTGAGGGCGGCGGAAGCGTCGTTTTGAATCTCGGGGGGATACCTGTGATGGAAAGGTTCGGCCGCAGCAGGGAGTTGAAGGGAGGAGCGGGGCGCGCCCGCGGCGTCAGAAGCGGTGCGGGAAGGAGGGCGGGAGCGCCTTTGAGGCTCTCGGTGCCCCTGTTGGGGGTTCTGGCGGTTGCTGCCTTTGCCCTCTGCTTCTGGCACTCCTACTACGACTCCGCCTTCATGGGGCTCATCTACAACGATGCCCAGGACTACGCCAGCATCGCCCGCAACGTCGCCTCAGGCAGAGGCCTCATCTCCCAGTACCTGACCCCCTTAAGCCTCGCCCACTTCGGGGTGCCGCAGCCCGACGTCTGGCGCGCCCCCCTCTGGCCGCTGCTCCTGGCCGCCTTCCAGCGGGTCTTCGGCTTCATCGACGAGGCCTCCGCCCTGGCCGGGGGCTTCTGCTTCGCCGCCGGGGCCGCGCTCACGTTCCTTTTGGGGAGGCGCTGGTTCAACACCCCCGTCGCCCTGGCCGCAGCCGCCCTCTGCGCCTTCAGCGGGCAGCTGCTCTCCTTCAGCATCTCCGGGCTCACCGAGCCGCTGGCCGTTCTCCTGATGGCGGGCTGGCTTTACCTGCTGACGGCCGCCCCGCTCTCGCCCTGGGGGCCGTTTTTGGCCGGACTCGGGGGCGGGGTCTTTTACCTCGCCCGCTACAACGCCCTCCTCTTCTTCCTGCCCGCTCTGGTCTACCTCTGGTGGGTCCGGCGGCCGCGGCGGGAGCCCCGCCCAGACCTGGGCGCGCCGTTTGGAGCAGGCAGGAAAGGGGATGCCCTGCAGGGGGCGGCAGGGGGGCGGCGCCGCGCCGCCTTTGCGGCTCCGGCCGCCCTCTTCGTCCTGGGCTTCCTGCTGGCGGCCGGGCCCTGGCTCTGGCGCAACTGCGCTCTGACCGGGAACCCCTTCTTCTCCCTGCAGCAGTACGAGCCGGTCATGTTCACCAGGACCTATCCGGAGTACAGCCTCTACAGAAGGGCGGAGATCGTGGACGTGGCGGGATTTTTGCTCTCTCATCTGGAGGAGGTCGGGGAGAAGGTCGCCGCCGGGTGGGGGGAGTTCGCCGGGGGCTTCTGGAAGCCGGAGTTCACGGGGGTGGCCCTCCCGGTCTTCATCCTCTTCCTGCTCTCCCTGGCCCTGCCCCTGGACGCCTCCTTTCCCGCCCAGAGGGGCGTGCGGCCGCTTCTCATCTCCTGCTTTCTCCTCCAGCTGGCGGCCCTCCTCCCCCTGCACTACATCCCCCGGCTCTTCATCATCTTCGCCCCTCTGTACGCGATCTACGCCTGCGGGGCGGTCTGGCAGCTGGCCGCAGGGGGGTTGAGGCTCCTCCGCCTGCCGGCGGTTTCGGCGGCGGTTCTGGCGGCGGCACTCCTGGCGGCCTTCACCATCTCCGGCGTCAGGGCCAACTACCCCGACTTCCACCCGGAGCCGCCCGGGCCGCATCCCCGTTCCCTGCGGGCGGAGGCGATCTCCGACGTCCGGAGGGCGCTTTCCCCGGACCGGGTGGTGGTCTCCGACAGCGGCCACATCTTCGCCTGGTACGGGGAGCGCTATGCCTTGAAACTCCCCTATTCACCGGCCGACCTGCCGGAGGTCGCCCGCCTCGCCCCGGTAGGCGCCCTCTTCCTCTCCAACTGGATCACCTGGAATTCCCCCGATGCCGACCCGGCCTGGGTGGAGGTCTACCTCTCCCGGCCGCCCGCTCTGCACGGGCTGAGGCTCGCCAAGGTCTACCCCGACGGCAGCCTTCTGTATCTGGCGGATTGACCCATCGGGGGTCGAACCCTATTCAAGATAAAAAGGTTGACCCCTGCGGCAGCGAACCCCGGCGAATTCAGCCGGGGTCGGGAGTGGAGGCGGGGATCAACCGGAATGCGGCTTTACAGGAGACGCCGGCGGCGGCACCGACAGAACGAAAAAAAGGGTTTATCCTTGCCGCCGCAGCGGCCTTATTACGGAGGCTGTGCTGCTCGCCCCTGACGAGGAAGCGCAAACGGCAGCCGATTCTAGGTAGGACGTCGCGGTGGGCGGCTCTGCGGCAGGGGTGCCGTCAGAGGAGCCGGTCGGCTGCCGTTTGCGGCAGGTCTTAGGCGAGTCAAACCGGAAGATCCGGGAGCAGGCGCAAAGACGAACCGCGACGCATTGTTCAGGTCAGGGTGCTACATTAAGGTGAGATAGATGGCATCCCCCTCCTTGCAGGCTCTGGCCAGCTCGCAGTGGCGCAGAACGGCGAAGTTGTTCTGCAGCTCCTCCGGGGAGATCCCCAGGGCCCCGGCGATCTCCTCCCGGGTGGCCTTCCCCTTCTCCTTCAGGTAGTCGTAGATCTTCTTCTGAAGGGGCGTCAGCCCGTCCGTACCCTTCTGCCCCTGCAGCTCCCGGGCGGTTCGGGCCGCGGAAACCGCCCCCGGATCGCAGGGCTGAGGCCGCGTCAAAGCGGCGATGTAGCAGTCCTCGCAGAGCTTCATCCCTGCGTGGCCGTAGATTTCGTCCTCCGGGACGTCGGCCTGGCATTTTTCACAGCGCATTACTCTTCCACCTCCCGATCGGTTGAAGTAAGAGGTTGATAACTGGCGTCCGGTGTGCTCCCGGCCCCCTTTTGGGAAACCGCATCCCTGTCATGAAAATAGATCGCATACCCTGCCGGTCTACCGCTCGACTCCCGATTCCAGGCCGGACAGGACGACGGCTCGCTTCGGGACAGCTCTGGGATGCTGCGTAACAAGTTGCGAACTGCTTCTGCCAGTCGCAGCGTTTGGCCTCGCAGCAAATCCATTCCATCGAAACTCTTAAGGTGTCTGTACTCGCATCCCGACCTGTCATCCTCGCTTCGCCTGTCCTGTTACCCGGCCTTCCATAGGTCGCTCGCCGGCAGACCCGTCGGGTATTTTCATACTCTGTTGGTGCCGCCGGAGGCGGCATGGGTGTCTGCCCGGAGAGGGGCCGGGGCAGGGCTCTGTGAAGGCTCCCTGCCTTCAGCTGTTCTCCGGCAGTGCCCCGTAATCCTTCAAAGCCTTGATGACGTAAGAGGTATAGGCAATCCCCGGGCCCCCGCCCATCATGATGGCCACACTGCACGCCTCCAGGATCTCTTCCACCGTTGCCCCTGAGTCAAGCGCCTGCTTGACGTGGTTGGCTATTCAGGGCTGACAGCGGATGGCGACGGAAACGGCGATCCCGATCAGCTCTTTGAACTTCAGCGAGAGGGCGCCCTCCCGGTGCACCCCCCGGGCTATGCCCTGGAAGCCCTTCATGATTTCGGGAAACCGTTTTTGCAGTTCCGCCCGGCCTTCTTCGAGGGTCTTCAGCAGGTTCTCCATTTCCTTCACCCTTCTCTCCTCCCTGGTCGGTGATTTCCGGCTGGTAGATGAACGGCAATTAAATAGCCTTAAACTTATATATGTCGTCAACATATATTATAATATCCATAGCGGTGCCTGGCAAGTGTCGGCCGGGGTCTTTTTAGCCGGTCTTCGCCCGGAGAGCGAGGCCCGGACGGGGGAGCGGGGCGGCCGGTTTCCGCCGGCCGTTTCCTGGGAACGAGGCCCGGCCGGGTGACCCGGCTCGCCCTTTCAGGGTATCCCTTCCGGCGCTCGGCCTGGCATCTGAGATGCCTTTTTTGCGCTTTGCAGTATCGACCAAACCGGGAAGAAAATGTGCTATGATGGATGGCGGAGAACTGAACTTAGGAGGAATCTCCATGTTTTCTGGTGACGGCTGCGGTCTTCCGGGGTCGGGAGCCGGCAGCGGCCCCCGCTGCGCCGGGGGGCCCCGGAAGTTCATCGAACCCTATCTGCTCCTCTTCTTGAAGGAGAGGACTGCCTACGGGTACGAGCTGATCGAGATGTTCGCCCGCTTCGGCTTCGATCCCCTCCCCGACCCCGGGGCGGTTTACCGCAATCTGAGGCGGATGGAGGAGGAGGGGCTGGTCGAGTCGCGCTGGGAGCTGGAGGGCAGCGGCCTCCCCCGCCGCTTCTACAGGCTGACCGGCGAAGGGGACGCCGTGCTCCGGGCCTGGGTGAGGAAGTTCAAGACCAACAGAGACATCGCCGACGAGTTCATCAACTACTACCGCCGGATTGCCGGGGAGAAGGACGAATAGCTCAGAGGTTTCGGAGCAGACCCTCGAGGACGGCGGCGTCGAGGCTCCGGGCCAGGGCGGTGATCAGCCGCAGGGCGTTCCGGTAGTCGTCCAGATGGGCCATCCCGGTGTGGTCGTGGATGTAGCGGACGGGGATCCCGATCACCACCGATGGAACCCCCTGGCGGAAGAGGTGGATCTTGCCGGCGTCGGTCCCCCCTCCCGGCATCACGTCCACCTGGTAGGGGATGTCGTTCTCCTGCGCAGTCCGCACCACCAGGTCGCGGAAGGGCGTGTGGGGGATCATGCTGGCGTCGTAGAACCCGATCACGGGGCCCTTACCCAGCTGGGTGCGGATGGCGACGTCGTTCTCCCCGATCCCCGGGGTGTCGGTGGCGACCGAGACGTCGATCACCAGGGCCAGGTCCGGCCGCACCACGTCCACGCTGGTGGCGGCGCCCCGCAGCCCCACCTCCTCCTGGACGGTCATCACCCCGTAGACGGCATTGGGGTGCTGCACTTTTTTTAGCTCCCGAAAAAGCTCCACCACCAGGGCGCACCCCACCCGGTCGTCCAAGGCCCGGGCCATGAAGGTCTTCCCGTTGGCGCAGAGGTGGAAGGAACTCGACGGCACCACCGGGTTCCCCTGCCTCACCCCCGCCTGCTCGGTTTCCTCCCGGCTCGTGGAGCCGACGTCGATGTACATGGCGCTGATCTTGACGGGCTTGGCGCGCTCTTCGGCGGTCAGGATGTGGGGGGACTTCGCCCCGATGACCCCGATCACCCGCCCCTTTTCGGTGAGGATCTCCACCCGCTGGGCGAGCAGGACCTGCTCCCACCAGCCGCCCAGGGGCTGGAACTTGACGAAGCCGTCGGCGGTGACGCGGGTGACCAGAAACCCTACCTCATCCATGTGGGCGGCGATCATCAGCTTCGGCTCTTCAGACGTCCCCTTCTTGACCGCCACCAGGCTTCCCAGGTGGTCGGTGTGCAGCTCCTCGGCGAGGGGCTCCAGGTAGTCCCTCAGAACCTTTCTGATCGGGGCCTCGAAGCCGGAGACCCCGGGCGTTTCCGTCAGGGTTTTTAAGAGTTCCAGAGTCGTTTCCTCCACGGCGGTTTATCCTCCTTCACTGATTCGCTCTCAGTTAGTCTTAACCGGGGGAAGGGGTTCTTATGCCCGGGAAGGGCTTTAATACCGGAAAAATCCGCCGGGCAGCCCTGCCGGGCGAATTCCTTTTCCTGTAAATTCTGATTGACAAATTATAGATGGTGGAGTAGAATCAGGAGGTGGCCGACCGGGCGGTCGGATTTTGACGGCCTGCGGCCGGCCCACTTCAAAACCGCTGACGAAACTGCCGGGATAATTCCTTCTACGACGTCGACCGACCGCAGACGTGCGGCTGTTGACTGATCGACCGATTCTAAAATCCGGGGGGATTGTTGATGGGAGCAGGAGAAGAATTGACGAACGGCGGTTTAAAAGGCGCCTCCGGCGAGGACAGGCCGTCCCGGGAGGGGCGCCCTCCGGGGGGTGGCCCTGCAGGTGAAGGTGATGCCGGGGAACGGCTGCCGGGGCTCAAGGCGTCACCCGCCGCCGGGGATGCCCAAAATGAGGGCGGGCGGGCTTTAGAGCCTCAAGCTGCGGGGGCGGCGGGAAAAGCGGCTGAATGCGGCGCTCCGGAGAATGCCGCCTCCGGGGATGCTGCCGGAGGGGACAGCGGGGACACCCCGGAGCCCCCTGAAGGGGGGAGGACCCTCTTAAGGAGGAGGCTTCTCGCCGCCGGGATCGCTTTGGCGGTTCTCATAGGGATCGGCATCATGGGCTGGCGCTATGTGAAGCTTAAGCAGGAGGACGCCCCTGCTGACGCCGGCCCCAAGGTGGTTCCGGTGGAGGTGGCGGAGGTGACGACAGGGGACGTGGTGAAGGTCGTCAAGCTCACCGGGAACGTGGCCGCCCGCACGGAGATCAACGTCATTCCCAAGATGCCCGGCAGGATCCGGTCTCTTTCCGTCGACGTCGGGGACCGCGTCACCAAAGGGCAGGTCCTGGTGAAGCTGGACGACGCCGAGGTGCTGGCATCCCTCCGGGCTGCGGAAGCGGCGCTGGAGGTGGCCAAGGCCGGCGCCCGGGCGGCTCAGGCCAACCTGGAGGACGCCAAACGCAACCTGGAGCGGATGCAGCAGCTTTACGATGCCGGGGCGATCTCCCTGCAGCAGCTGGAGCAGGCCCAGCTCCGCTACGATCAGGCCGCTGCCGGGGTTAACGACGCCCAGGTGCGCCAGGCGGAGGCGGCCGTGGAGTCGGCGCGCCTGCAGCTGGAGAACACCGTCATCGTTTCTCCCATCAACGGGGTGGTGGCGGCGCGCTTCGCCGACCCGGGCGAGCTGGCCGGCACCAGCCAGCCCCTGCTGACCCTGGTGGACATCTCCGAGGTGCAGGTCACCTGCAACGTTACCGGTGAGGACGTCAACAGCCTCCGCACGGGACAAAACGTCCCGGTGGTGGTGGCCGCCGCCGGGCAGACGGAGGAAGAACGGCGCTTCACCGGGAGGATCACCTCTCTGGCGCCGGCGGCCGACGCCCGCAGCAAGCTCTTCCCCGTCAGGATTTCCATTCCCAATCCGGAGGGGAGGCTGCGGCCGGGGATGTTCGCCGAGGTCCACCTGACGACGGCCGTGAGCCGCGGTGCCGTCAGGGTGCCGGTGGATGCCGTTCTGGAAAGGGACGGGAAGAAGATCGTCTACGTGGTGGAAGGGGACAGGGCACGGGAGCGCCGGGTCGAGACCGGGATCACCGGGGAGGAGTACGTCGAGATCAAAAGCGGCCTCAAGCCCGGTGAAAAGGTCGTGGTCACCGGGCAGGACTTCCTGGTGGACGGCACCAGGGTGCAGGTGTCCTCCGGCAAGAACGGCGGGCAGGGGAAGGAGGCCTCCCGATGAACGTTCCTGAACTGGCGGTTCGGCGCTCTGTCACCGTCTTGATGATCGTCATCGGGGTCCTCGTCCTGGGCTTTCTCTCCTTAAGCCGGCTCTCCCTCGACCTGCTGCCGGACATCACCTACCCGGTGGCGCTCGTAACCACCGACTACCCCGGAGCCGGCCCGGAGGAGATCGAGAAGTCGGTCACCAGGCCGCTGGAGGAGGTCCTCTCCACCCTCAACAACGTGGACACCATCACCTCCAACAGCCAGACAGGTTCCTCCATGGTGATCCTCCGGTTCGAGTGGGGCACCGATATGGACCAGGTCACCATCGACGTCAGGGAGAAGATCGACATGATCCGGGATTATCTCCCCGACGGCGCCGGTGACCCGATGGTCATGAAGATGGACCCGAACGTCATGCCGGTGCTCCAGATCTCCCTGAGCGGGGGGAGGGACCTGGCGGAGCTGACCCGCCTGGCGGAGGAGGAGATCAAGCCGCGGCTGGAGCGTTTGCCCGGTGCCGCCTGGGTGGTCGTTACCGGCGGGCGCACCAGGGAGGTCCAGGTGCTGGTGGACCCGGTCAAGCTGAATTCCTACGGGCTTTCCCTGTCCCAGGTTGCCCAGGCCTTGAGCGCCGAGAACGTCGGGCTCTCTGCGGGCACAATGAAGCAGGGGAAGAAGGAGCTTCTCATTACCACCAGCGGTGAATACGAGGACCTGCTGCAGCTGGCCAACACCCCCCTGACGACCCCCGGAGGGGCGGTGGTTTATCTTAAAGACATTTCCGAGATTAAACAGGGCTATGCCGAACTCACCCAGAAGACCTCCCTCAACGGGCAGCCCGCAGTGGGGGTGCACGTTCTCAAGCAGTCGGGAGCGAACACCGTCCAGGTCTCCCGGGCGGTGCAGGAGGAGCTGACCGCCCTGCAGAAGGAGCTGCCGGGGAGGATAGAGACCGGCGTCGTCTTCGATCAGGCCGATTTTATCAGGACCTCCATCAACACCGTGGTCGAACACGCCCTCCAGGGGGCGCTCCTGGCCGTCCTGGTCATCTTCCTCTTTCTCCGCAGCTTCCGCAGCACGGTGATCATCGGGCTTTCCATCCCCATTTCCATCATCGCCACCTTCGTCATGATGTACTTCGGGGGGCTTACCCTGAACATTCTCTCCCTGGGCGGGCTGGCCATGGGAGTGGGGATGATCGTGGACGACTCCATTGTGGTTCTGGAAGTCATTTACCGCTACCGGGAGGCGGGAGCCTCCCCCTGGGAGGCGGCCACGGCCGGGGCGCAGGAGGTGGCCATGGCCGTCACCGCCTCCACCCTCACCAACGTGATCATCTTCTTACCGGTGGTCTTCGTCCAGGGGATCGCCTCCCAGATCTTCCGGGATCTGGCCCTGACCGTCTCCTTCGCCCTGCTGGCCTCCCTCCTGGTGGCCCTGACCGTGGTTCCCGTCCTGGCCTACCGCCTGGTGCGGGTGGCCGGCGTGGAGAAGGAGCCGCGCACTCCGCTCGGGCGCCTCAGCTTCTCCCTCGGGCGGTTCTTTGAGGGTATGAACGCCTCCTACCGCCGCCTGCTGGAATGGGCGCTCGGACACCGGAAGGCGGTGCTGGGCGGCACCGCCCTCCTCTTCGTCATCTCCCTCGGCCTGTCCCCGGTGATCGGCGCCGAGTTCTTCCCCTACGTGGATACCGGGGAAATCTCCATTAACGTGAAAATGCCCCGGGGCACCGGGCTGGAGGAGACGGGTCGCGTCGCCGGGCAGGTTGAGGAGATCTGCGGCAGCCTGCCGGAGGTTAAGACCACCTTTTCCAGCGTCGGCGCTTCTTCCGGGATGGAGTTCTTCCAGGGTGCCTCCGCCGACCGCGCCTCGATACGGGTGAAGCTCACCCCCCGCCGGGAGCGCAGCCGCAGCACCTCCGAGCTGGTCGAGGAATTGCGGGGGAGGCTGGAAGGGATCCCCGGCGCCGAGATCGAGGTCGATGAGAGCCAGGCGGTGAGCATGGGGACCGCCCCCATCAGCATTACCCTGGAGGGGGACGACCTGGAGGTGCTGAAGGCCGAGGCCGAAAAGATCGCCGCTATCGTGGAGCAGGTTCCCGGCACCAGCAACGTCTCCACCTCCCTGGAGGAGGGCAAGCAGGAGATCGAAGTCCGGTTGAAGAGGGAAGAGGCGGCATCCTACGGTTTGGGCACAGCCCAGGTGGCCCAGGTGCTGCGCACCGCCATCTCCGGCCAGGTGGTGACCACCTACCGCGGTGAGGGGGAGGAGATCGACCTCAGGCTGCGGCTCGACCCCGGGGCGATCCAGAGCCTGGATGACCTGGGCGCCCTCACCGTCCTCACGCCCACCGGAGCACAGGTACCTCTGCGGGAGGTGGCGGAGCTCAACTGGAAGGAGAGCCCGGTCGTCGTGAGCAGGGAGAACCAGACCCGGGCCTGCTACATCACCGCCGACCTCCGGGGCCGGCCGCTGGGGAGCGTCATGGAGGACATCCAGAACCGCCTCAAGGGCCATCCACTCCCGGCGGGATACCGCATCACCTACGGCGGTGAGTTCCAGGAGATGACGGAGGCCTTCGGGAGCCTGGCGCTGGCCCTGGTGCTGGGGATCCTCCTGGTTTACATGGTGATGGCCTCCCAGTTTGAATCCCTCTCCCATCCCTTCGTCATCATGTTCACCATACCCCTGGCCTTCATCGGGGTGGTGGCGGCCTTCGTCTTAACGGGGAAGACCTTCAGCATCCCGGCCTTTATCGGGGTGATCATGCTGGCGGGGATCGTGGTCAAGAACGGGATCGTCCTGGTGGACTACATCAACACCCTGCGGCGCCGGGGGGTGAGCCGCCGTGAGGCGATCCTCAGGGCCGGCCCCATCAGGCTGCGTCCGGTGCTCATGACCGCCCTCACCGCCATCTTCGGGATGGTTCCCCTGGCCCTGGGCTTTGGGGAGGGCGGGGAGCTGCTCTCTCCTCTGGCGGTCGGGGTCATCGGCGGGCTGACCGTGGCCACCTTCCTGACGCTGGTGGTGGTTCCGGTGATGTACACCCTGGTGGAGGACCTGGTGGAAAAACTGGTGCCGGGCACTGCTGCCAGAAGTTTTCAGCAGGCGCAGTGAGGCCGGGCCGGCGGCGGCCGGTACCCGACCGCTGTTTTGTGCCGCCTGCTCGATAGAAAAGTCCGGGGGCACCGTCTCCGGGATGTCGGCGCTTTGAGAGATATTCAAGATGCGTTGAGGCCGGTAATAAAGCCGGCAGCCGGTATTTTCTCATTCACCGGCGTCCCTTCCGGTATTTATAAGAAAAGGCCGCGGCTGTACGGAGCGGGAGCAAACCGCTGCGGGGATCGTTCCTGACGGGCCTGCGGCCTTGCCCGGCCATTTGGCCGGGCTTGGGAGGAGTCGGTTTTCCTGACGCCGGTTAAAGGGGGCTTGTCTGCTGTGGCTCAGAAAAGGCGCGGATCCATACTGGAAGCGGCGGCGGCCGTCTTTTCCGAGAAGGGGTTTCACGCCGCCACCATGGAGGAGATTGCCGCCCGGGTGGGGATCGGCAAGAGCACCCTCTACGAGTACTTCGAAAGCAAGGAGGACCTCTTCCGGGAGGTGTTGCGCCAGGGGATGGAGAACTACCTGGCGGCCATGCGCGGGCGGCTCAAGCGGCCCTGCACGGTGCGGGACGTCCTCACCGCCGTTGCCGCCGCCCACTTTAATTTCATCATGGAGCACCGCCACCTGGCGCGCATCTTCTCCGACGAGGTCCGGCTGCCGCTGCCCCAAATGCGGGAGTGGCTGCGGCAGCTGCGGGAGCGCAAGCTGGCCATGGTCGCCGGGCTGATCGAGCGGGGCGTTAATGAGGGGGAGTTTCGCCCGGTGGACGCCCGGCTCGCTGCGGAGGTGTTTCTGGGCGCTCTGGGGGCGCTCTGCCTGCCGCTGCTCTGCGGCTCCGATGAAGTCGGCGCAGAGGACGGCGGCGACGACCCTGACCGGCTACAGGAGCGTTTGATCCGCGGCCTGGAGATCCTCTTCGAGGGCCTGCTTAAGAGCCGGAGCGTTCCTGTTTAACATTTTATGGCATTTGATGCCGGACTCATGCAGGAATTGATGTTCCGGTGTAGAAAGATATAGGAGCCAGGAGCAGCTCCTTTTTTATTTGCTGCGGGAGCCCCCTGGAGCTATAATGGGAGGGCAGGCACCCTGCTTTTGCGGCGAGAGCGGTCCTCTGAAAGTGGGCAGAAGCGGCGAAGGTTGAATTACGCCGGATGGAGGCGGCTGCCTTTGCCGGCATCGATTATGGCGGGAAGGTGAAATCATGCTGCGGGTGGCGGTATCGGGCTACTACGGGTTCAACAACACCGGGGATGAGGCGATCCTGGCGGCGCTGATCACCACCCTGCGCGCCCTGGCCCCCGGTGTGGACATCACCGTTTTTTCCCACTGCCCGCGGGAAACCCGCCGGCTCTTCGGGGTGCGGGCGGTGAACAGGTGGAACCCCCTGGGAGTCGCCTTTTCCCTGCTGCGCAGCGACCTCCTGCTCAGCGGTGGGGGCGGCCTGCTCCAGGACGTGACCGGGGTGCGGAGCCTCTGCTACTACCTGGCGGTTGTCGCCCTGGCCAAGATTCTCGGCAAGCCGGTCATCTACTACGCCCAGGGGGTGGGGCCGATCCGGACGCGCTTCGGGCGCTGGCTGACCCGCATCATCTCCAACCGGGTGGATCTCATCACCGTGCGCGACCAGGCCTCCCGGGACGACTTCCTGCAGATGGGGGTCAACCGGCCGCCCGTCGTCGTTACCGCCGACCCGGTGCTGGCGGTGAGCCCTGCCCACTTCGGACCGGAAGCGGGAGCCGCCGTGCTGGACAGGGCGAGGGGAGAGGCCGGGGAGGAAGCAGAAGGCGGCGAACCGCCCCGGGGTGTGAGACCGCCCGGGAAGGCCGCAGCACCTGGAGTAGGAGCGGAGAAGGCCTCCCTTCGGGAAACGCCCGAGAAACCGTCCCTGGAAAGGGAGGCGGCGGCCGGAGCCGGACCGGGGCAGACGGGCTCCGGGGAGACCCCTGCTGGAGGAGGGGAAGGCGTCGCCGGCGGCGAGGGGTGCACCCCTTCCGGCGGGAATCCTTTCGGCGGGTGTGCGGCAGCGTCCGGACAGGCCGGGCGGCGGCCGGATCCCAGGCGAGAGCCCTCCGGGAACGGCTCCGGGGGTGCGGCCGAAGGAAAGGCGGCTGCAGGCGCCGGGCAGCCCGCAGGGAGGGTGCGCCCCGCCGGGGAGAAGAAGCGGCGCCTATTGGGGATCGCCGTCAGGGACTGGAAGGACTGCTACGAGTATAAGCGGGCGATCGCTGCGGCGGCCGACCGGCTGGTTCGCGAGGGTTGGGAGGTCGTTTTCATCCCCTTCCACTTCCCCCGCGACCTGCAGTCCTGCCGGGAGACCAGCTGGCTGATGCAGGAGCCGAACCTCTTGATCCGCTTCAAGCTCTCCGTGGAGGAGCTCTTCAGCCTGCTGGGGCAGCTGGACCTGGTATTGGGGATGCGCCCGCACGCTCTGGTCATGGCTTCGGTGATGAGGACGCCCTGCGTGGGGATCACCTACGACCCCAAGGTGGCCAGATTTCTGGAGATGACCGGGCAGCCGGTGGCGGGGACGGTGGAAGACCTGGACGGGGAGAGGCTCTACGAAGAGATCGTCCGGGCCTGGGAGAGGAGGCAGGAGATAGCCGCCCACCTGGAGCAGGTGCTCGTCCCGCTGCGGCAGCGGGCCTGGGAGACGGCGGCGCTGGCCATGAGCGTCTTTTACTCCCGCTACCCGCACCGCAGGGGTGAGACCGGGAGGAACGGCCGCTCCCAGGGTGCCGCCGAGCGCCCGTCCAAAGGCGGCAGGAACCGCTAGCGGCGGCCAAAGCCGTTATCGGTTTTACCCGTCAGGCACCCTTTCCGGCAGCTGGGTGGTGGCTCCGAGGATCGCCCAGAAGAGGGTCTGCATCATCGGCACCTCGAAGACGTTTTCCACCCCGTTGTGGACGAGGACTCCTACCAGCCCGGCGGCGATGCCGCAGGCCAGGGCGCGCTTTTCGGGATCTGATGAGACGTCCCTGATGACGCCCGCCAGCATGCGGAGCGCCCGCAGGAGCACCCAGAGGAAGACGATGAGGCCGGTGAAGCCGGTCTCCGCCGCCAGCTTGAGGTAGTAGTTGTCGACGTAAAAGGTGCCCGGCATCCGGAAGCGGTCTGCGGTGGCACCTCCGAAGCGCCCCAGGCCGACTCCCGTCACCGGGTGTTTGATGAGGCGGTCGGCGGCGAGCTCCCACCGGGCGAGCCGCCCGCCCCGGGCGGAGCTCTCCAGGTACCGGCTGCTGAAGGTGTACTGAAGGCGGCCGGCCACCGACGGGGAGACCACCGGGAGCAGGATTGCCCCGGCCAGGATGAGGGCGAGCACACGCTTATCCTGGAGCAGCCCGTAGAGGAGGGCGGCCGCCAGGAAGGCGAGCCAGGCACCCCGGGAAAAGGTGACGACCAGGCAGCCCAGCATGGTCAGGAGCGCCGCCCCGAGCAGGAAGCGCAGGCGGCGCGAATTGCAGGATCTGAAGAGAGCTGCTGCCGGTGGGATGACGAGAACCAGGTAGCAGCCCAGGATGTTGGGGCTGCCGATGATGGAATACGCCCGCGTCCTCACCCCGGCTTCGGCCTGGTCGACCCAGGAGGCGGGCATGGGGGCTCCGGTGACGTACTGGAAGATGCCGTAAAGGGCGACCGGGAAGGCGGCGGCGACCAGGCTCAGGACGAAGATGCGCTGCTTCCGGAAGTTGAGGGAGATGTTCGCCGCCACGTAGTACCAGAGGAGGTACTCGAAGGTTACCCGGAACCCGTCTAACGCCACGGCCGGTTCCGGGGAGCGGAAGAGGTAGAGGGCGACCCCGGTGCCGAAAAAGAGCAGCAGCGGGAGGTCCAGGGGTGTGAAGTGGAACTTCTCTCCGCGGTTGACCGCGATTCTGGCCAGGACCAGAAGGAGCCCCAGCAGGAACAGAAGCTCTTTCCAGATGCCGGCGCTGCCCACCAGGGCGGGGTGGCTGCGCAGATAGTAGTCGATGATGGGGTAGGCGGCGACCAGCACCAGGACGAGATGGGACATCCCTGCCGCCGCTTCCAGCAGGCGGGAGGTGATGCTTCCCTTGAGGCGCTCCCCGAACGCCTGGAGCAGAACCGTCAGCGCCTCTAAGGGAGCGGCGACCACCCTGGAGAGGGCGGTCTGCCGGAGACGGGCGTTCTCTGCCCGGTAGCCCGGCCCCAGCAGGAAGCCGTAGAGGGCGCTGGTCCGCCAGAGCCCGGCCAGGGCGCTGAAGAAAGCCAGGAGGGCGCTCTGCTTCCAGATCCTTTTCAAGTCTTGGATTGCCGGTGGGTTCACGGTGCGTGTCCTCCTTTTCGGTCGCCGGTGGGCGTTTCGAACAGCCCCCGGCGTCGTCAAGGGCGTTTATCTTTTTTTGAAAAGCCCGTTTTGATTTTCGCGCTTCCATTTTCTTTGCGGCGAAGCAGCTTCTTCCAGCAATCAGAATGCCGGCCGGCTTGAGGTTGATTGAGCCTTGCGGCCGGCATTTGGGAGACGGTGGTTTAGGTGAATGAACAGGCAAGGCTGAGCGTTGTCCACATCATCGGCGGCGGAGAGTTCGGGGGAGCCGAGCAGCACGTCCTGCGCCTTACGGAGCGTTTGGGGAGAAACGGCTGTGATCCCCACGTCGTCTGCCTTTTCCGGGAGCCCTTTTACCGGATGCTCCGGGAGGCCGGGATTCCCGCCGCCGTCGTGCCCATGCGGCACCGGCTCGACTGGGGTGCCTGTCTGCGCCTGGCGTCCCTGCTCCGGGAGCTGCGCCCGCAGATCGTCCACACCCACGGCGTGCGGAGCAACCTCATCGGGCGCCTGGCGGCGCGCCTTGCCGCCGTCCCGGTGGTCGTGACCACCGTTCACAGCGTTCTCCCCCAGGATTACCCGTCCCCGGTGAGCCGCCTCCTCAACGGCTTCACCGAACGGGTGACGTCACCGCTGACCACGCACTTCATCGCCGTCTCCGGCTTCATCGGGGACTACCTCGCGGCGGCCGGGATTCCCCGGGAGAAGATCACCGTCATCTACAACGGGATCGACCCCGCCCTCTGGGAGAGTTGGGCTTGCGACGGCTCCTTCCGCACCCGCTTCGGGATCCCCCCCGAAGCCCCCCTCTTCGGGATCGTTGCCCGGCTGCACCCCGTCAAGGGCCACCGCTACTTCCTGGAGGCCGCCAGGGAGGTGGCCGGGAGGTTCCCCGACGCCCGCTTCGTCATCGTCGGAAGCGGCTTCTACTGGCGGGAGGTGGATTCCCTGATCAGAGAGTACGGCCTGGCCGACCGCTGCATCCGCACCGGCTTTCTGACGGATGCCGGCCCCGCCTACGCCGCCCTCGACTGCCTGGTGATCAGCTCTCTTTCCGAGGGCTTCGGCCTCACCGCCCTGGAGGCGGCCGCTTTGGGTAAGCCGGTCATCGCCACCAGGGTCGGGGCGCTGCCGGAGATCATCGAAGACGGGGTGACCGGCCTGCTGGTGCCGCCTGCCGATCCCGGGGCGCTGGCCCGGGCGATGCTGCGCCTCCTCGAGGATCCCGCCGAGGGGCGCCGCCTCGGCGCTGCAGCCCGAGAGGTGCTGCTGGAGAGGTTCAGCTTAGACCGGACGGTCGCCCAGACCGCAGGCCTCTACCGGTCGCTCCTCGAGGGCCGGGGGTAAGATCCCCCGACCGCGCGCTTTTGCAGACCGGCGCTTGCCTTCTGGGGCTGCCCCTTAATCCTCGTGGATGTCTATCTTGAGTACCTGCGCTTTCAGCTGCACCGTCTGCGTCTTCAGGTAGAAGTCGTCCTTCCCGACCCGGACCTCCTGTCCGGCCACCCGCAGGTCGGGCTCCCCGAGGGCGACCCTGCCCCTGATGGTGGCGTAGAGGTCCATGTTAAAGGGGTCCCTCGTCAGCAGCCGGGTGCCGTCGGCCTTGGTGGTGGCGATCAGGGCCGGCTCCACCCGGACGTCGATGATGCGGGCGTCGGTGAAGCTGCCGTTGGCCACCAGCCTGTCCCCCACCTTGACGGCCTTCGCCGTTTCCGGATGGATGAAGGCCGCCTCCACGAGAACGTCGGCAGTGGCGTATTCCTGCGCCTGCCCGGCCGGGTGCACCTTCAGGTAGATGCCCGCGGCGACGGCGAGCACCAGAACCAGCGCCAACAGGTCGATGGGGTTGATCAGCCCGAACAACTTCCCTCTGTCGTCGATGACCCGCACTGCGATTCCTCCTTACGTTGAGGCACGGCCTCTCTCTGCTCCTCTTATCTTAGCGAAATTTCTCCGAAACTTAAAGAGGATCTTTCGGAAAGACGGCGAACTTAAGAAGTTATAGGCTCATATGAAAATCTTGCCGGTGCTTTGGTTATCATTTATCATGTATATTGTGATTACCGATTGCGGGAGATGGAGAAACCGTGGAGCTGCCTTCACTTACCGTGGCATTTTTCACTGCGTTGGGCATACCCCTGGTGCTGACGCCGTTCGTCAAAAGGCTGGCCGTTCTGGCCGGCGCCGTCGACCGGCCCGGGGGGAGGAAGGTGCACCGGGTTTCCGTGCCCTCCTGGGGCGGCCTCGGCATCTTCCTGGGCTTTGCGGCGGCGTCCCTGCTGGTGGTGCCGCACAATCATCAGCTCACCGGCCTGCTGGCAGGGGGGTTCGTCGTCCTGCTGGTGGGCATGATCGATGACTGGCGCGGGATTTCCCCCTGGGCCAAGCTGGCCGGGCAGATTGCGGCCGCCTCCGTCCTGGTGGCCTGGGGGATCCGGGTTGACTTCGTCACCAACCCCCTGGGCGGGATGATCTATCTGGGGAGCTTCAGCATACCCGTCACCATCCTCTGGGTTGTGGCCATTACCAACGCCCTCAACCTGGTAGACGGGCTGGACGGCCTGGCGGCGGGGGTTGCCGCCATTTCCGCCGGAACGGTGGCCGTCGTCTCCTTCGGGGAGGGGGAGCCTTTGGTCGCCGCCTTTGCCCTGCTGCTGGCGGCGGCGTGCCTCGGGTTTCTCCCGCACAACTTCCATCCGGCGAAGATCTTCATGGGGGACACGGGATCGATGTTCCTCGGCTTCATGCTGGCCTCCCTGGCGGCAGTCGGCCTCACCAAGTCGGCGACCGCCTTTTCCCTGATCCTGCCGATCCTCATCCTCGGCATCCCCATCTTCGATATGGTTTTCGCCATCGTTCGCAGGATCCTGAGACACCGGCCGATCTTCGCAGCCGACCGTGAGCACCTGCACCACCGTCTGTTGGACCTCGGTCTGACGCACCGGCAGTCGGTGCTGGTCATCTACGGCGTCAACCTCCTGCTGGGGGGGAGCGCCGTGCTCCTCACCCGCCTGGCCACGGACCAGGGGATGCTGCTGCTGTTGATCGTGCTGGCGGGTGTGCTGGCCGCCGCCAACAAGATCGGGCTCTTTTCCGTGAGCTCCGCGGTGCCGTCCCCGGCTTCCGAGAAGGCACCATCCGACGGAGCGTGACCGGCGGAAAAGAGTTAAGGGGGTATTATTCGGCGCTTCCCGGCGAGAGGGCCTCGCGGCGGTGCGTAAAAAAGTGACCCGAGCGGTGCCGCCTGCAGGGGCGCTTCTGTTGTTGAGGGCTGCGAGGCGCTCCGCCGTCGAGGTTTGGGGAGCGATCGTATGATTCTGGCGCACGGTTCTGACCGGATGACTTTGATTCTGGCAAAAACCGGGCGGGCCGCTGCGGTTTTTTGAAGTTTTCAGGACGGGGAGATTTTCTTATGAAGTGGAGAAGGTATCTTCTGTTCGCCCTGCCTTTGGTCGTCGGGACCGGCCTTGGCTTTCTGCTGGGCTCGGTTGTCTTCGCCGGGGGGGAGGGGCCGGGAAGCGCCTCCGATCCCCTGGTGGCGCGCAGCTACGTTGATGAACGGGTGAAGGGCTACGTCCGTGAACTGGAGGAAAGGGTCGCTGCCCTCAACGAGCGCGCCCTGAAGCTGGAGGAGGAGCTTGCCGGGCTTCAGAAGCGCTACGAAAGCGCCCCCGAACAGCCCGGGGGAGGCTCTGACGGAGGCTCCGGCAGCAGCACACCGGCCCCCGGCAATGGTGTCGTCTACATCAAAGAGGGGAACAGCTACGTCAATCTCCGGAGCGGCCCCGGGACGAACCACGAAATCGTGGGGAAGGCCCTGCCGGGCCAGCCCTTAACTGTGGTCGGCCGGGAGGGGGACTGGTACCGGGTGCGCCTCGGCGACGGGAAGACGGCCTGGATCGCCGCCTGGCTGGTTACCGCCCCCTCCTGAGGGGCGGCAACTGCTTCCATCGGCTTAAATCCCTCGTTTTTGAAAACCGGCCCGTCGGCCCTGAGGCCAGGTGTCCCGTCCGCTTAGGGCTTCACCGGTGAGGTGCGGCCCGCGGCCGGCAGCCGCTTCTTTTTGCGGCCTTCTCTGCGGCCCCTGCCGAAAGCCGTCCGCTGCGGGGGATCAAGAGGCGGTCGCCGTCGGCTGTCACCAGCAGACCATCGTGCCGCTGGCGGCGGCACCAACAGAGGAACGAAAAAAAGGTTTATCCTTGCCGGCGCAGCGACCTGACGGAGGTCGTTACTCGCCCTTGACGAAGGAGCAGCAAACGGCAGCCGAATCGAAATAGGATGTCGAGGTAGACGACTCTGCGCCAGGGAAGGCGCATAGGAGCCGGTCGGCTGCTTATCTATCGACGAGTTTTAGGCGAGTTTAACCGAAAGATCCGAGAGCAGGTGTAAGGATAAACCGAAACGTATTTTCGGGCAGTACAAGGACGTTGAGATAGGCGATATAAAAGGGGTAAACGGTTTAAGTGCAGTTAGATCTTCTTGTCCAGAAAAAAGGGGGGAGCGGGGTGGATAACGAGCAGTTCCAGGAACTGGTTTTGAGGCAGCTGCGAGAGCTGACCGAAGGCCAGAGGGCGCTCGCGGATGGGCAGAACAGGCTGGACGCCCGGATGGGGAAGGTAGAGAACCGTCTGGAAGGCCTGGACGCCCGGGTGGGGAAAGTAGAGGACCGGCTGGAGGGTCTGGAGAACCGGATGGGGAAGGTAGAGAACCGTCTGGAAGGTCTGGACGCCCGGGTGGGGAAGGTAGAGGACCGGCTGGAGGGTCTGGAGAACCGGATGGGGAAGGTAGAGAACCGTCTGGAAGGTCTGGACGCCCGGGTGGGGAAGGTAGAAGGCCGGTTGGAAGGCCTGGACATCCGGATGGGGAAAGTGGAAGACCGTATAGGGCAGGTCGAAACCGGGATGGGTGATATCGGAACCCGGATCGATAACCTGGAGAAGCTCCAGCTGCGGGTGGAGACCCGCCTGGACGGTGAAATTCTCGAAAAGATCCGGGCGCTCTTCGATGCCCGCCAGGTATCGCTGGATTACTATGCCAGCATCAAAAACAGTCTGGCACGCATCGAAGAGGGGCTGGACTACCTGCGCCGGCGCACCGCCGAGCACGATTTGAAGTTCCTGGAGTACGACCGTGAATTGCGGTTATTGAGAATGGAAAAAAAATAATGGGGCCGCCCGAACTCAAGCCTCTGGAGAGGGAGGCCGCTGTGCGGATACTGGGGAGCAACCCCTGCATCTGCGTAAGTTTCCCTCGGTGAAAGAGGAAGCCCACCCATTTAGGGGTGGGAGGAGGTCACGGGTAGCAGCAGGAGAAAAACTTTTTTGAGGTGATGGAGATGACGCGCCAAGAGGCTTTGGCCCTCGTCAAGGAAAAGGTTCACACACCCGAGCTCGTCAATCACATGCTGGCCACCGCCGCCATTATGGAGGGGCTGGCCCGGCGGCTGGGCGAGGATGAGGAGAAGTGGTACCTGGCCGGCCTTCTGCACGACATCGACTACGAGGAGACCAAGGACGACCCCGACCGGCACAGCCTGGTGGCGGGGGAGATGCTGGAAGAGCTGGGGTTCGACGGGGAGATTGTCCACGCCGTCAAGGCCCACAACGACCACGAGGGGATCAGCCGCGACACCCTCCTGGCCAAGGCCTTATACGCCACCGACCCCCTCTCCGGCCTGATCACGGCCACCGCCTACGTGATGCCTTCGCGCACCCTCGGGGAGGTCAAGGTGAAGTCCATCAAGAAGAAGTTCAAGGACAAGGCCTTCGCCCGGGGAGCCAACAGGGACCAGATCCGCACCTGTGAGGAGTTCGGCGTTCCCTTGGAGGAGTTCTTCGAGATAGCCCTGAAGGGGATGCAGGGGATAGCCTCTTCTTTAGGCCTGGCCTGAAACGGCCGGACGGTTTTGGAGTAAGGCCGGTTCGCAGTCCGGCAGCGCCCGAGCCGGCCTGAGGTGTCGGGCGAGGACGGGCAGATTGGCGAGACAGGCAGCGGGGGGTTGGAGATGCCAGGAAAGAAGCAAAAAGGAAGGAGCACGCGGAGCAAGAAGGCCGCCGGACGGTCTTTGCAGAAGGCGGCGCAGGGGAAGGTGGTCAGCCTTTCCGAAAAGCGCGGCCGCAAAAAGGTCGTTCCTTTGAGGAGCAAGAAGGAGCGGGAAGCAGTCGCCGCCAAGGGGGTCAGGCGCAGGAGGCCGCGCTTCCGGATTCCGGAGGGCCTCCAGGATTCTATCCGGCGGCTGGCGATCCGCCTGCGGCTGAGCTCCGGGACGGGGGCTGCCGCCTCGAAGAAAGCGGCAGGGCACCAGGGCGGGCCGGCCCGGAGCGGCCGGGGTGAGTGGTTCTCCCGGGCGGCCGCCTCCCTTCAGGGTGTGTTGCCTGCGGAAAGCGGGAGGACGCTGCGGCGGCTCTGCAGCGTCGAGGGCCTGGTTGCCGTCATGCTGGCGGTCCTGCTCTTCTACCCGCCCTACTTCCGCGGTCTCTTCTTCTCCCGGGAGCTGCTGCCGACCCACATGTACACGGCGGTGATCTTCGCTCTTTTCGCATTCTACAAGCTTTCCCGGAGGGAGCTCTCCTTCTTTCGGGCTCCTTTGGACTACGCCGTTTTCATCCTGCTGGGGCTCTATTTCACATCCTCTGCTGTGGCCTGGAATGCCCGGGAAGCCGCGGCGGCGGTCTTGAAGATAGCCAACTACACCGCCGTCTACTGGCTGCTGGCCTCGGTCGTCCGCTCCCTCAACGCCGTGCGCGGCTATCTGGCCGTCTACTTTCTGAGCGGCGCCGGGGTCGCCCTGCTCGGCCTGGGGGCGGCCTTCGGCACTTTCCGCTACAAGGACGCCTTCGTCGGCGGCAGGATCTACTCCAGCCTGCAGTACCCCAACTCCCTGGCCTCGTTCCTGACCGCCGTCAACCTCTTCGGCCTCTACTTCCAGGCGGTGGCCGTGAAGCTCCCCTCCCGCCTGCTGCTGGCGGCGGGCAACTACCTGCTTTTCCTCACCTTCCTGGGAACGCAGTCCCGGGGCGCCTACCTGATCTATCCTTTGGGGCTCATCGTCCTCCTCGCCGGCCTCCCCGGAGGGGCGCGCCTGCGCTCTCTGGGCTGCTTCCTCCTGCAGGCGCTCTGCGCCGTCTTGGTCTCGGGGAGGGTGATGGCCTGCACCGGCGGTGGGGCCGCCCTCAAGGGGTGGCTCTGGGTGCTGGCCGGTGCGGCCTTAGCCGCCGGCCTGCAGTACCTCTGGCACCGCCTGGAGCAGCCGCGTCCTGCCCCTGCACCGGGCGCCCGGCGCCGCCGGCTGAGGCCCTGGGTGCTGCCGGCGGCCGGGGTGCTGGCGGTCCTGATCGCCGCCGGCGGCGGCTACTACGCCCTGCGCCATGCCTCCACACCAGCGGCGGCTGCTGCCCGGATCCTGCCGCAGTCCTGGATGGAGCGGGTGCAGAGCATTTCCCTTCAGGAGAAGAACGCCCAGGAGCGCCTGCTCTGGAGCAGGGATGCTCTTAAGATAATGACCGCCGGGCCGGTCAACGCCCTCCTGGGCACCGGCGGGGGCGGCTGGAATTCCCTCTACCACAAGTATCAGGACTACTACTATTCTTCCACCGAGGTGCACAACCACTTCTTGCAGGTGGGCGTGGAGACGGGCTTCCCCGGCCTGCTGGCCTTTCTCGCCGTCTGGTTCTGCTTCCTCTTAAGCACTGTGGCGGTGCTGAGAGGAAGGGTTGGGGAGGACGTGAAGGGGACGTCCTGGGCGATCTTTGCCGCCGCTCTGGCCCTCGGCATTCACTCCTTCCTGGACTTCAACCTCTCCTTAGGGGCGGTCGCCCTCTTCCTGTGGGGGCTCTTCGGGCTGCAGCGCGGGCTTCAGCGGCTCTTCGTTCCCTCTGAAGAGGCCGCACCCGCAGGGGGGAAGAAGCTAAAGGAGCGCCGGACTTTCACGTCGAGCCCCTTCTTCCAGGGGGCTGCCGTCGGCCTGGCGGCGTTCCTCGTCTTCTTCGTCTCCTTGAATCTCTTCCTGGGTGAGAAGTACGCCGCAGGCGCCACTGCTGCCGCCAAGGAGCAGAACGCCCAGCAGGTCGTGAACGGACTGGAGCGGGCGGCGCAGTGCGATCCCTGGAAGGCCTCCTACAGGATGGAGCTGGGGAGGATCTACATGCAGGCGGGAACTGAGCAGGGGGACGGGAGGCTGCTCGGGCTGGCGCTGGAGAGGCTGCGGGAGGCAGTGCGCCTGAACCGGGGTGACGCCGGTGCCAGGGTTCTCTACGCCGGTGCCCTCTTCAGAGCCGGGCAGGTGGAGGAAGGGGTGCGCCAGCTGGAAGAGGCCTTGTCGCTGGCTCCCCTCCGCCAGAGCCTCTACGAGGACCTCGCCCAGGGCTACCTGAGCGCCGGACGCTACCTGCTGGAGCGGCCGCTGAAGGATTCCCGGCAGGGGGAAGAGGGGACATCCCAGGAGGTCGGGGAGCCGCAGGGGGCAGCGCGGGACTACCTGGTGAAGGCCGCCCAGGTGCCGCAACGCCTGAAGCGGCGCATGGCCGCGGTGCCGGAGGCCTACAGGAGGTACTGGGTCAAAGCGCCGCAGCTGGCGGTGACGCCGTCCCTTCAGCTCTCGGCCGGAGAGGCGGCGGCCCTGCTGGGGCGCCGGGAAGAAGCCGTCGAGTATCTTGCCGGGGCCGAACGGGATGATCGCTTCAAGGCGGAGGCCCTCCTCTGGAGAGGCCTGGTGCTGGAGCGGATGGGACGCTCCGCCGAGGGGAAGGAGCTGGTAGGCCGGGCGCTCGAGCTCAAGCCGGAGCTTGCGGAGGAGCGCGACCGCCTTCAAAGGATCCTCCCCCGGTAGCGCCTGAATTCCGCCGGCAAGGAAAGCAGTATCTAAAATTTTTTCCGCTTCTCGAGCCCGCAAAATGGCCGTAAGCGGCCTTTCCCCCTTCTTCGAACTCGCATCCTTCACGAACGGCCATCTCCAAAATGAAGGCCCTCCGGGCGGCTTTAATCCTCCTCGCCGTCCGGAGGGCGGCAGAGCCCGGACTGCGGGCAGTTCCTGTAGCAATAGTCGGGGCGGCTTTCGCGCGCCCGGAAGGGCGTCGGCCCGCCGGAGCCGCCGCTGGGATACCCCCCGAGGCCTGCGGCCTCCTTCTCCACCAGATCCGCCGCCAGCAGGATCTCCCTGACGCTGGACCAGCGGTGCGGCACGACCAGGCTGCTCCCGTCGCAGAACGAAAACCGCGTCCCGGCCTTCCTCAGACCGCGGTACTCCGGGCGGATCGAGCGGATCTTGGCCTTGACGATGTAGGCGCGCGTCCCGTCGTCCTTGACCCGGGCCTGCCGGGCGCGCACCGGCAGGAGCACCAGGCCGGGGCGGATGGCCACGGGGATGGCGTAACACCTCCCGCAGACCCGGCCGAAGGCCCGCCGCGCCGCCTGCAGGTCGAACAGGAAGGTGCGGGCCAGCTGAGCCAGCAGCGTCTTCGTCTTCAGATCGCTGAAGATGGCCTGTCGGTGCTCCAGCAGAATCCGCGTGCCGTTGGTGCCGTCCCTGGCATAAACGGGAACGAGGCCGATGAGCTCCGGCCAGATCTGAGAAAAATCCACTTTTGGCAACTGCTGCCACCTCCCTTACGCTCGATTATATACGAACATGTGTTCTCATGTCAAGTTCGTGAGCCGTCATCTAATGGCGGTCTTTTTGATCCCCCCTCTGCCGGCCGGGGCTCCTCTCCCCCGCTTTGCCGAGCGCTGGCCGTTGCGGGGACGCCGGGCTCCCCGGTGGGGGCCGTTGAATCTGCGCCGGTTAAAATTCCCCAGTTCCTCTAAAGGGCCGCGGGGGCACTTCTTGCGGCGTTCTCCCTTCAGCGGGGGCCGGCAGCGGCCGCCTGGGTGGGCTCTTTGACCCCGTGGTCAGACGAGCGCAGGTATAGGGACAGCACCTGCTCCAGACGGGTAATGGCCTCCGTCAGGGTGTCCAGCTTCTTTTCCACCCTCACCAGAAGGTAGACCGCCACCAGCATGGGGAAGCCGTAATTTCCGATCTGCATCCAGATGTCCTCCACCTGTCTCCCTCCTCTCCGGTGATCTTTAAAACAGCCTGCCCGCCGGGGGCTCCGGCAGGCAGGGAGTGGTCATAAACGCAGCCTCAATTTAAGGTGTAATGAGTTCCGCCGTCTCCGTGGTCACGATGCGGGCGCTCAGGATGGCGCTGGCGTCCCCGGTCCGGCTTGAGAAAATGTTTTTAGCAATGACCTCATTCATGGCGGACTCCACCTCCTCGGCCGTCAGGTCCGGGCGGGGGTCGGCTACCGAAATGCGGAACCTCCCGCCCCCTTCGGTGATGAACACCATTTCCAGCCTGCTGGCCACTTTTGCTTCACCTCCTTTCCTCAGCTAGGGGATACGCCGCCGTTAGACGGCCGGCTCGAGTACGACCTCGTTCACCCGGCGGATGGAGTCGACCGGGTTGGCCTGCAGCCCGGCCAGGGCCTGTCCGACGGCCAGGACGTCTTCATCGGCGGCGGTTGTCTTGACGCTGCGGTAGGTCCTGGTGGACAGGATGGGGTTTCCGTTGGCGTCGGTGCCGGCCCTCACCACGATCTCCATGGCGCTGGTCAGCGGAATTGCGTTGACGGGCATGGTGTCTCACCTCCTTTTTCTGCTTTTTGAGAGGGCTTGTTTCCCTGTCGCCATCATTATAGAGGGAACAGGTGTTCCCATGCAAAGGCCGCATCAGGGCGTGAAGGGGTGAGTTTTCCCGGGGGTAAACCGGAAATGCGAAGGGCGGGGAAGGCCCGCCCGGAGGTGCGGCCCGTCGGCCTTCTGGCCGGCTCGGTTTAAAGGGAAACACAGGACGCGGGTGGGAGGACAAAAGCGGCGGAGGTGCGCCGGCGGGCAGGGTGCATCCGCCGGAAAGACGGTCGCTGCCGCCGCGGGGCGAATTTCTGAACTGCGCACCCCTTGAGGGGGCGGATTCGGGGCGCATTTTGGAAATACCACTTCATAAAAAAATCCGGGTTTCACGTCCGGCAGGCTTTCTTGCGGATTTGCGCCTGCCCTCGCCGGAAGCGGGGGCAGGGGCGTCCGCGGCCTGAAGCATGGATGCTCACTCCGCCTCAGGCATAAGTGGAGTCCTCACCCCCGCCGGGAGGAGGGGGCTCACTCCGCCGGCCGGGGAGCGACGGATGCCTTTTCCACCTGAGGCAGCGTCGGCGGCAGTAAAAAAGGAGGCGGGGTCTTGCCCCGCCCGTTATGAAGAGCTTTTGAGAGATAGCGTCTTTGCGGTTGTTGAAACCTTGAGGGTCTTCCTTTTCCCTGCGGTTACTCTTTGATCAGCTCCCAGTTGGGTGCGATGGGTTGGGTGGTGTCGGCGTGCCCCAGGATTGCCTCCTGGGTCTCACCCTCCAGCAGGAACTGCACCTTCTCGATCCCCGGGAGTTCGGCCAGGGAGTTGGTGATCGAGTAGAGGGTCATCAGCTCCCCGGCGGAGCCGCCCCAGTGCTTGGTTTGAAACTCTTTGGAGAAGTTCACGTAGGCCACGCCGTCCACCACTTTGACGGAGAGGAGTTTGGCCTCCTGAGGCACGGTGCGGGTAAGGTCCGGGTTCTGCGGCCCCTTGATCAGCTCCTCGATGACGACCTCCTCAAGCGGCCTGGTTTCTTTGGCGACCTCCCGCTCCTCCGGGACCAGATACATCGCCTCCCCGTCGCCGAAGTAAAGGGTGACCTTCGCCAGGGTCTCCTGCGGCTGGGCGCTGATGTCCGGTTTGTTCTGCTCGCTGCTTTTTACCGGCATCCTTTGGGGCTCCGACCTGAGCCAGGCCCCTGTAGCCAGCACCAGGACCGCCGCCAGGGCCACCGCCAGAGCCGCCATTAGAGACTTGCGGAACAGCCGGCTGTTTGTTAACGACATCTCAGACCCTCCCTTTGCGGGTAGTTTTCAAATCCCTGCGGTTCTGTAGCTACTATAACAGCTGCTTATTTCAATTTTATCTCCGATTGTTACAAAAATATTACAGATTGTTAAGGGTTTAAGGGGAAGCTTTTCGGGGCGGGTCCTCAGGAAGCAGGGGGCAGCGGGTGGGGTTGAGGGGGCTTCCGGGAAGCGGGCAGTCCTGCGGCTCAGGCCCCGAAGCCCCCTTTCCGCTGCGGCGGCGTTCGGGGGAAGCGCACCTCGAAGGCCGTTCCCTTCCCCGGTGCGCTCTCCACCGCCACGGTGCCGCCGTGCCGGCGCACCGCCTGCCTGACGATGGCCAGGCCGAGACCGGTGCCACCCGTCGCCCGCGACCGCGCCCGGTCCACCCGGTAGAACCTGTCGAAGATGTAGGGCAGGGCCTCCGGGGGGATGCCGGGGCCGTTGTCCTCGACTCTGACGGCCAGCTCTTCCCCCTCCACCGCAGCTGTGATGGTGACCCGGCCGCCATCTTGGGTGTAGCGCACCGCATTGTCCAGCAGGTTGAGGAAAATGCGGGTGAAGAGCTGGCCGTTGAGCGGCCAGGAGATCCCCTGGGGCTCCTCCTCCAGGTGGATTGCGATCCCCTTCTGAGCCGCTTCCCCCGCCAGCAGCCCCTTGATGTGGGTCAGAAGCGGCCCCACCCTTTCCTCTCCGAAGGTGACGGGGTAATCGGGGTCGTCCAGTTTGGTCAGGTGCAGCATGTCGTCGACGAGGGCCGCCATCCGGTCGGCTTCGCCGTTGATGTCCCGCAGAAAGTCCCGGCAGACCTCCGGGTCCATTTCTTTCGCCTCCAGGAGGGACTGCGCCAGAACCTTGATGGAGGAAAGGGGCGTTTTCAGCTCGTGGGAGGCATCTGCCAGAAAGTGCCTCAGCGTCCTGTCGGCCTCTTCCAGCTTGGCCGCCATTTCGTTGAGATCCCGCGCCAGAAGGCCGATCTCGTCCCGGCTGTTGATCTCTACCCGCCGGTTGAAGTGCCCGGCGGCGATCATCCTGACCGCATCCGCCAGCCGGTTGAGGGAGTTGGCAAAGTGATCGGCCAGCATCAGCCCCACCAGGAGGGCGAGCACCCCTCCGGCGGCGGAGACGGCGGCCAGCAGCCTCCGGGTGTCGGCGACCGCTTCATCGATGTCCTTGAGGTCGGTCACCAGCATCACCGCTCCGGCCACGCTTTCATCCCTGATGATGGGCACGGCGGCGTAGAGCACCCTTTCGCCGCTCTCAAGCCTGTGGACGCCTGTTTTGCCCGTTCCGGAGAGGGCGGAGGTCACCTCCTCGTGCTCCAGCAGTTGTCCTTCCAGCCACTTCTCACCGAAGGAATCCACCGCAACCCTCCCTTTCCGGTCGAGAACCAGGACGCGCGCCTCCATCTGCGTTCCGAAGTCCCTGACGAAGTAGAAGGTGCTGCGGTCGTGGCGCAGGAGGGTCTCCTGACCGGCGAGGGCGATGATGTTGGCGTTGGCCAGGGTTTTCACCCCCCGGTCGTGCAGATAGCTCTCCTCCAGGGCGCGCAGGGCGACACCGTTGATCACCACGAGGATCACGGCGATCACCAGGAGATAGGTGCCGGCCAGCTTGGTGCGGATCCCGAAGCGGGGGGCGTCCCTCCGGCCGGTCGGTGCCGGAGGAACTCTCTCCCCTTTTTCGGCGCCAGTGCCGCCTGCAGGCGGTGTCCCCTGGTCACGGCCTCTTTGATGGGCGCCCTCCCCGGCGTGCCCCTTACCCCTCTTCGTCTGCGAAAACATAGCCTACTCCCCACTTGGTGATGATCCAGCGCGGGCGGGCGGGATCGGGCTCGATCTTCTCCCGCACCCTGCGGATGTAGACGTCGACCACCCTGCTGTCCCCGAAGTAATCCTCCCCCCACACCTGGTCCAGCAGCATTTCCCTGGTGAAGGTGAGCCCGGGGCGGCGGGCCAGCGTCAGCAGGAGGTCGAATTCCCTGGCGGTGAGCTCGACCGGCCTCCCTTCAACGGTTACCCGGCGCCGCCCGGGGTCGATCTCCAGCCCGCCGAAGGTGAGCACCCCTCGGGCAGGCCCGGGCTGCTGAGCGGAGGATGCTGTGCGGCGCAGGACGGCGCGCATCCTGGCGATCAGCTCCCTGGTGTTGAAGGGTTTGGCCAGGTAATCGTCGGCCCCCAGCTCCAGCCCGACTATCTTGTCCACGTCGTCCCCTCTGGCGGTGAGCATGATGATCGGCGTGTTGTCCCTCTGCCGCAGCCTCCGGCAGACCTCCAGGCCGTCGATCTCCGGCAACATCAGGTCGAGGATGATCAGGTCGACCCGGTTGTGGCGCAGGAATTCCAGGGCCTCCTTTCCGTCGTAGGCGGCCGAGACCCGGTAGCCCTCCTTTTCCAGGGCGTACTTAAGCCCCTTGACCAGCGATCTTTCGTCCTCGACGATCAGTACACGCAATCTCATCCCTCCCGCTGCCGCACGTTCCCGGCGCCGCCCCTGCTCCGAGGGCCGTCCGGGGGGTTGTTGCAGGAAAATCTCCCCTTCGGCTCATTGCTTACGGCGCCCGCCTTCAAGCCTCAAAACGGCCGGGCATCCGGGATGGCGTGACGGCAGAAGAATGCATAAAGATCATCCGTGAACCGAAAATCCGCCCCTGTGCCTTTCCCTGTCGTTAGAATTCTCGCTCGGGAAGGCGTATTCCTGTTTTCCAGATCCAGGCTGCCCCTGCGGCGGGCGGCGACAGGCGACAGCGGCCGGCGGCCGGACACCCCGATGTGCAGAAAATACGGGCACCCCTGCAGTAGCAGCCGGCGGCGCCGGAATAACACCCCCTCGCAGAGAAAACGCCTTCTGAGGCCTCCTGTTGTGAGGCCTCCTGCGGCAGCCCGCCGGCCGGAAAACGCCCTTTCGAGCGTCCTTTCCAGGGGAGGAAAGAAATTGCCTCCCGGTGCAGGATTTTGGCAGCTGCCGGCGAAAAGTTATTAATTAAGGTTATGATACCTGATTAATCAGGGAAGGGGGGATTTTGTCTTGGCCGAGGAGAAGAAGAAATATAAATTCGATTTTGAGATCAAGCAGGATCTCTGCATGGACTGCGCCACCTGCTGGTACGTCTGCAACTATGAGGGTGGAAGCGGCGCCGTCTACGTGAATTACAACGGGTCGGCTTATTACGATATCGATAAAGACACCTGCACCAGGTGCGGCCGCTGCTACCGGGCCTGCCCGGTCAACGCCGTGGAGCGCCTCAAAGCTGCGGACGCTTCGTAAACGCCCGACTCCTGAGGTTCCCCATTGCTGCGATGGGGAACTTTTTTGTTCTAAGGGGGGCTTCCCCTCCCGGCGGGCAGCCTTAACCGAAGGGGGCCGGTGCCGGCTGAGCAGGGGGGAGGGCCGAGGGGCCGCACCCCGCCGGAGGGGGCTGAAGGCGCGGCCGCGGCGAAGGCGAACAGCCGGAGCGGCAGAGGCCGTCGGCCCGGCCCCGCGGCCGCCGCCGGGCAGGAAAAGCGTCGGAAGCGGCGAAGTATCCTGGTAGGCGGGCGCCCGGAAGGGCACGGGCAAGAAAGAAGCGGTTTTTGACGAAAGGACGGGTGTGAAGGCCGATGGCTGCCAGAAGCGGAAGAAGGACGGCGCTCGACGGGAAGACCTGGCTGCGCTACTCCATCAGCATCTGGGACGACGTCAAGGACGCCGAAGAGCGCAGCTACCGGCACCCGGCCATGTTTCCCACCAGCCTCACCGACCGGCTGATCGAGATCTTCGGACGGGAAGAGGATGGTTTGGTGCTCGACCCCTTCCTGGGGAGCGGCAGCACCCTCTGCTCCGCCTTTAAAAAAGGGCTGCCCTCCGTCGGCTTCGAGATCTCGGAGGAATACGTCGCCCTCGCCGGGCGGCGGCTGCAGAAGATAGCCGGGCCTCCCGACCGCTATCCCCGCATCATCCAGAAGAGCAGCCTGCAGCTGGAGGAATACCTGGAGCCGGAGAGCGTGAGCCTCTGCATCACCTCCCCCCCTTACTGGAACGTTCTCAACCGGAAGCGCACCGCCGACGGCAAGCCCGTCCGCAACTACGGCTCCCACCCCGAGGACCTGGGGAACGTCGCGGATTACCCGGCTTTCCTGAATGCCCTGCAGCGGGTCTTCGCCGGGGTCTACAAAACCCTGATCCCCGGCTGCTACTGCATCGTCATCGTCATGGACGTCCGCAAGAGGTCGGACTTCTACCCTCTGCACATGGACCTCAGCTTAAAGCTGCGGGAGGTGGGGTTTACCCTGGACGACATCATCATCTGGGACCGCCGCCGGGAGTACAACAACCTGCGCCCCTTGGGTTACCCCACGGTCTTCCGCGTCAACAAGGTGCACGAGTTCATCCTGATCTTCCAGAAGAGGTGACCTTTTATCTCAGAAGGGGCGGCCTTCCGCTCTTCCCGTCCCACACCATCCCTTCCCTTCATCCGGCGGGCTCCGCAGCCCGGCCGGCTGCGCCGTCGCAGGAGGGGCGCTCTGCTGCCTGCTCGAACCCCAGGCTGAAGCCCTGCGAAACTATAATAATAAGCAACTGTCTTCTGAAGAACTCACCATCACGATAATATTGAACTGCACCTCCCGGCTGGCTATAATGTGATCAGGAGGTGTTACATTTATGTCGAATACACGCGTGTTACATATGAGGTTCCCAACCGACGTTATAGCGTCCCTGGAGGAACTCCTGAACGATCTCAACGTAAGCCGGAACGAGTTCATCGTTCAGGCGGTTCGGGAGAAAATCTCTCGTGAGATGCGGCTCCGGGGACTGAAGAAGACCCGCGGTTCCCTCGGGCCTGAGGACGCACCGGATTGGGCGGGAATCCCTGCTGCGGAGTGGGTGCGGAAGGTGCGCAGAGAGGAGAGCAGGTTACCGTATGGCTTTTCTGATTGACACCTGCGTCTTGATCGACCACTTAACCGGCAGGCTGCCTTCCGATGCCTCCACCTGGTTGGAGCAGGTAGTCACCTCCGGGATGGCGGCCACCAGCGTGATCGTGTACCACGAACTCTTATTCGGGGCGCGCACAGAAAAGGCGCGGGCCGCCGTGGAGGAACTGTTGCAGGCGTGGAGCATACTTCCCGTAGACCGCCAGGTTGCAAGGCGCGCTGCGGAAATCCGCCGCGATCAGGCCGCGCAAGGAAGGACCCTCGGAATGGCCGACTGCCTCATAGCGGCGACCGCCGAACTTAAGGGACTGAAGGTGGTAACGGCGAACGTTGAGGATTTTCCCTCAGTCGAAGTGGTTTTCCCCGGCGGTCCCGCAGGGGGCAGCAGCAGGTAGGACTGAGAACGGGAACTGTCAAAGTTTTCTGCGACACGGCGCGCTCGGATGGGCCTGCCGGAGCCGGGCGGCGTTCTGAAAGGGGAGCTGAAGCCTGGGGGCCGCGGCCGCCGTGGACGGAACGGCAGCACGCGGACGGCACAGCAGAGGGACGGGACGTCCGCCGTGTTTCGATCGCTACGGTTTGTGATAAACTATTGGTGAGGGCTGGAAAATATCTGTTAAGGCGGGTGGCTGCGCGTGGAGGCGCTGTCCCAACAGCCTGCCGGACGGCATTCCGGTGCGCCTCTTTAATGTCAGGCCGGCACAGGACGCGGTGGGGGTACTGGAATGATGACGGGGCCGAGAAAGGTGTGAGCGCAGTGGAGTACCTGACGGCCGCGGAAAAAGCGGCGTTGGCTGAGTTGAGAGAAGAGCTGCGGAAGATGCTGGGCGACCGGCTGGTCGGTCTTTACCTCTACGGCTCCAAGGCGAGAGGGGATTACGGGGCCGGTTCCGACGTTGACGTTGCTGTGATCGTAAAAGGACTGACCGGAAATTTAAAAAAAGCCGTCTTCGATAAGGCTGCCGACATCGAGCTTGAGCGCGATCTCTGCCTTTCAACCCTCGTTCTGTCTGAGGAGCAGTTCGAGCTTCTGAAGCGGCGGGAGAGAAGAATAGGGCTGGACATCGAAAGAGAAGGGGTGTCCCTTTTATAGCTATTGTGGCGGGAGGGTGTTTTCTGTGATCGATGAGAATAAGCGGGAAAACATCAGGGAGGAAATCAACAGGGCAAATCATCTTCTCGATGCGGCAGACTATTTGAACGCGGGTGGTTTTTACAACGACGCCGTTTCCCGTTTGTATTATTATCTTTTTTATCACTTTAGAGCGCTGCTTTTATCGGAAGATTTGGAGCCGAAAACCCATGAAGGCATCTCAAGGTTGATAGGGATTCGTTTTGTAAAGCCGGGAATCCTCGACGTGAAAAGCTCACGCGTTTTTTCAAGACTGATGAAATACAGAGAGGAAGCGGATTACAACCCGGCTTTTTCGTTTTCGGAGGATGAATATCTTGAATTAAGGGAAGAAGCGGTAGAGGTTGGAGATGCCGTCAGGGGCTACCTGAGGGAGAAGGGGTATCTCTGATCTGGCTGTGAGCGCAAGCCGTTCACCCCTTCGGAGAGGGATGCCGCTGTGCGGATACTGGGGAGCAACCCCTACATCCGCGTAAGCTTTCCTCGGTGAAAGAGGAAGCCCACCCCTTTAGGGGTGGGAGGAGGTCACTAACCGTTGCTATTGCCCAGGATTTCCCCGAGCGGCTCCCGCAGCTCGATGGGGATGGTGGCGATCTTGCAGCGCTGTCCGGAAACGCTGGTGCGCCCGACCATCACCAGTGCCCGTGACCAGAGGGTGCCGAGGATCGACTGAGGCTTCTTCTCCTCCCAGTAAAAGCCGTCCCCCTCCATGCTCCCGAACTTCCTGGTGACGGCGTTCAGCCTGCTCCAGCCTCCCCGCTGCAGCAGATACTCGAGCAGCTCCCTTTCTGCGGCGTCCAGATTCTCGACGGCTCTGGCAAGGTTTTTCCGGTCGGTGAGAAACTCCACGAGCTGGTCTTCCCGCTCCCGGCGGTGGCGCAACGGCTTCAGGCCGTGCGCCTTGCAGGCTGCCGTCAGCCAATTTGCGGGCATGTTCTTCAGCCCCCTGGCCAGGGTGGCGTCTGCGGGAAGGGTCTTTTTCTCGATCTCCTGGCGCTGATCTTCCGTAAAGAATTTCATTATTCGTTCGGGCAGGGAGAGGAGGTCGTCCCTCAGCTCTGCCTTTTCGATTTCCTCCTCCAGCAGTTCAATCTTCGACCGGATTTCTTCTGTGATCTCGTCCGGATCGATCCTGTTAAGGTAGGCGCGCGCCTGCTCCGGATCATCCATCTGGAGCATGAGTGCGGCAAAGTTGAAGAGAACGGCGGGGTCTTCGGGCGCCGTTTCCTCCAGCAGCTCCATGAGATCCAGGGCTTCCTCCAGTTTATCCTGCTGGCGCAGGAGGTTGGCGAGGGTCATCATGGCCGGGGGATAGTATTTTTCCTGCTGGAGCAAATCCTGCAGCAGGGACGTGGCCTCTGCGATCTTCCCCTGGTCGCGCAGCTCGACGGCGTGCTGCACCACTTTGTCCAGCTCCTCATCCGGCTCCAGCATTACGCTGATGGTTTTGAAGTGAATCAGCCGCTGCTCGCCGTCGATCAGCACGGGAACGGGTTCATCTTCTCGCAGAATGCCCCTGTCTACCAGGGCATGCGCCGCTCCCATTTTCAGAGGGAGGGGAAACCAGGAGTTTTCCAGCACCTTCCGCCCTAGCTTTTCGCCCCACTCCCCACCGTAGTACACCAGATTGTATAAGGCCACCTGGCTCCCTTCCGAATCCCTTTCTTCGGCTATCTGGGCCAGCGTCCTGATTCGGAAGAAGCCGTTCTCCACGCAGCGGCGCCGCGCCTCTTCATCTGCTGCGGCATCCTGAACCATTTTCATGAGCTTCTCCTCGGAGTGGTGTTTGTAGCTCAGCTCAAAGGGGGGAAAGATGTCGCGTTCCATAAGGAAGGCGACCAGTTCCATGTCGGAGAACAGCGGGTGTGCGTGGGCGATTGAGCCCCAAAGGGAGGCGGCTCGCTTGTAGCGGCCCATGTTGAAGGAGGCCACCCCTGCCAGGTACCTGTTCTCGGTGAGAACGTGGTAGGATTCCCAGCGGCGGTAGAGGTCGAACACCAGCCGGTGGTCTCTTAAGTCTCCGGCCGCCTGCATGATGATGGCCGTGTACTCCTGGAACGTGCGCATCTCCAGAGCGCCTGCCCTGCGGTGGCGCAGTGCGGAAAGCCCCTCGTCGAAGGAGCGTTCGGCCTTCCGGAGCCACCGGCGGGCCTCCTTCTCTTGGCCGAGGGAGCAGTAGATCCTGGCGGCCAGGGCGTAGGTAAAGGGGTTCGCCTGACTGCTCCCGCCTTCCGGGTTTAAGAGCGGTTCGATGACCTCGAGGGCGCGCCGGGGCTCTCCTCCCATGAAGACGGCATACGCCAGGTTGTTGCGCGGGGGTGTGGAATCTTCCTCTTTCAGGGCCTCTGCAAAGGCCTCTGCCGCGGCCCGAAAGTCGCCTGCTTCCAGTGCCTCGTGTCCTTTTATGAGAAGCTGCTCTGCCTTATCCGCTTTCACTTTTCTTATTACCTCCCTGGAAGTTGATGGTGCCTTCCTCAGAAGCGGCGGGAAGGTATGGCCTGTCTATAGCTTTTCGGCAAAAAGGGCATTCTTCCTGCCCGGGCGCCGGGGATTTTAAAAAATAAGCGGGGGAAAATTTGCGGCGCTTTTTGTGCCCCCCGGCAGCCTGCCGAGCCGGTGGGGTGCAAGAACCGTTCGTCCCGGGCTATAATGAATAATGTATATCGAAGGGGGGTTAGAAGATGATCCGAAAACAGTTCTACGTCGATCCTCATCATGATTACCTTTTGAAAAAGCTGGCCCGGGCGACGGGGGTTTCTGAAGCGGAACTGGTACGGCGTGCCCTTGAAGCCCACCTGAATGCCTGCATGGCAGCCGGGCACAACTTGAAAGCCTGGGAGGCTGAAAAGGCCTTCATCGAGGATCGCATCAAGATGCAGAGGGAAACCGCCCATCCCTCGGCGGAGATCGGTAGAAGCTGGCGGAGGGATGACCTCTATGACCGGTAAGATTCTTGTGGATACAAACATACTGGTATATGCCTATAACTTATCCGAGCCGGAAAGTGCCGTTTTCGGCGCGTGCCGATGTAAGTTTGCAGCTCCTGCAGCCCCCTTTTCATCATGATATATCTTCCGCGCATAAACGTGCCTGCCTGGCCATTCCTCGTATTCTCTTGTGAAGCAGGAAAATGAAATTCTGCAGAAAAAATGCAGGAAAAACCAGTTTTTTGTAGAATGACCTTATTAAGGTTATGCTGGCAAGGGTGATCATCCGATGTTAGAGAATTGTGCCGGCCTGGAAGACTGTGAGCGTGTGCTCGCCGGACAAGTGGAAAAGGTCGCTTTTCTCGGCCAGGTGGAACTATCTTCCGAAGACGTGGAAAAGCTGGGAGCGCTGATCGGGGAGCGAATAAAAAACGACATCCGACGGGGTACGCAGTATTTGCAGCAGCGCGCGGAGACTTGTTTGGTGCAGTATTTGGTGGACACGGGAATATGGAAATATAAGGACGGCTCTTATTGGCCTGCGTTGGCAGAAGCGGTTGGACTGGATGACGTTAACTGGCAGGTTCGATGGGGCAGTTTTTTTCTTCAATATCTTACCCGGAAGGGACTGCAGCAGTTTGATCTGGAGCAGGATGAGGAAGGTGCTTGGCGCTACGTCACACCTATTCTGCTGCACGGTGGGATTCCCGACTGTTGCCTGGATGAATTCTTCAGCCGCATTGTCGTGAGATTGATCGACGATGACAGGGTCGCCGAAGATGACGTTAGGGATTGGCTTTATTCCGTCAGGGAACAGGAGTTTCGGAAAAGGGATCTCTACAAAGAAATCAGGGAGCTCGAGAAAGAAAAGGAGAAACTATCGGTAGATTATGGAAGGCTGAGCCGTCTGGAAAACCTTGTAACGAAAGTGGGAGAACTGGCCGCGGCAGCTTCGAGCCCCGGGCAGTGGAGCGAACTGCCGGAGGACTGCCCAGGGTTTCTCCGGGAGAAGGAATCCGAATTAAAGGATGTTCAGCGGCAGATCACCGACCTGGAAAGGCGGCGTGAGGCTTGCTGCCGGAGGATCCGGCAATTTACTCAGGAGGACAGGATTATCTTGGAGCTGGGCTCCACTGTTGAGCAGTATGCGCAGGAATACCAGGACTTTTTAAAAGAGAGGGAAAAGCTGCGGGAGTTGGAGGCCGAGGAAAAGGCCTGCCGGGAAAAGCTGAATGCTTTAGCTGCGTCTTTTTGGGGATCTCCCTGGGAGGACGGGTATGGGGATCTTCTAGAAAACATCTCCTGGGATCTCCTGGCCGTAAAATGTGAAGAATATCGGGCGCTGCGGGAAGCGTATCGCCCGCCGGATGAAGGGCGATCTCAAAAGAATGCGGAGGCGCGGCGGCTCCCTTTTGTTGGCTGCTGGCCGGGAATTATTTCTACAGCTGCGGGCGTAGGCCTTCTTTTTTCACCCCTTCGGTGGGCGGGGGCGCTGTTCCTCTCTGCAGGTGTGCTGATGGCGGCTGGCGCTTTCATCCGGTGGCGCCGAGAGAAGCGATTGGAGAAGGAGCAGCGCGAAGCGCTGCAGTGCCGGATGTCGGCCGCTGAGAAAGAGATGCGCCGGCTTGAAGGGGAAATCAATCGGATTGTGGCCGGTCTACCCTTTCCGGCCGATTGCAGCTGGATTCAGGTCCCGGATGCGATCGACCGTCTGGGATCGCTGAGGGAGGCATTCGAACGCAGGCAGGACTGCCTTTGTCAGATGAGGCAGGTGGAATCCCGACTTGCCGGCTGGCGGCAGCGGGCAGCGGAGGCAGCCGCCGCTGCCGTGGGAGCGCTACCGGATTTCGGCGGGTGTTCAATCGAGGTGATGCTGGAGAAGCTCTCTCGGAGCCGGCAGAAGCGGGAAACGGCAGAGCAGGCGGAAAGAGCCTTGAGGGAGGAGATCGCACCCCGGCTGCAGGAGCTGAGGGACTGCGAGGCCCGGATCGAACGGGATTTATGCAGGGTAAAGGCACGGCTGTTGTATTTGGGGCGCGGCAGTCTGGAAGAGGGCATCAATGAACTGGCAGTGAAGAGGGACGTTTTCCGACAGGTGAAAGTGGTGATTGCCGAGATCGAGGAGCTGCTCGGGCTTTTAAACCTGCCCTGGGAGGCGCTCCCTGACGGCAGGATTGGCGAGCTCTGCAGGGCTAAAGGCGCAGAACTCGAAAGCCTTTGCTCCCGGCTCAAGGAAAAAGAAAAGGAAATGGCAGGCCATCCCTCGTCCCTCCCGGACCTCGACAGGCCCATAGAGCGGTTTCTTCTTTACGGAGGCGAATGGACGGAGAGGTGGCTGATCGGCGCAGTCAGGCTGGCCGAGCGGGCTTTTCGGGAGCGAAATATCCCTCACGAGGTGGAGCCGGATCTGCCTGCCAGGGTAGTTGACGGGTTTAGGGAATGGTGGAGAGAAAACCACCCTTCAGATCCCAATGGAAACACTGACCTTAAGCCGGAAAGGTTTGCTAATCCTGTTCTCAAGCTGGATCAACGGCAGAGGGGGCTGGTGATCTTCACCGACCGCTGCCGCTTCCGCCTGGAGGATGCCCGTTTGGCGCCGACGGTAATTTTGAAAATAACCGCTTGCGGTCAGGTTGCCGGCGATGATTCTCTGCAGCCGGTTGAACTGCCGCTGCGGGTCTACAGGGGCAAGGAAGGCTGGGCGGAGACGGAGGTTGTGGAGTACTCCGTCCCGCCGGCAAAAGAATACGAAGTTGCCCTGGTAGTAAACGGAAAAGTCAGGAGGTCCCTGCGGATCGAGGGAATAAAAGATGGAAGGCCGTTTCTCGTTTTCGATGAGAATGGGAAGCAGTTCGCCGGTGAAGTTCTACCTCGCCGGAGATTTTGGCTGCTTCTCTTGAGCGGCTATCGGCTGCCTTTTAACGTTCCTGTAATTGAAGACGCAACCCCGCCATGGCAGCCGGGCTACTGCCTCTTTCTCGTCGATTTAAGCGATGCCCAGGAGTTTTATCTCACCGACGGCAGTGGAGTGCGATGCGGTTATCCCCTGGCAGAGGGGGAATCCTTTGAGCCCTACCTCAGCGGCGGGCAGACCGTCGATTTCGTCTCCGTGGAGGGTGCTCCGGTTTATGCCGGAGAGCCGCCTTTCCTGGTCATCCCGGTGGACAACGAGACCGGTTGGAAGGGGTGGAGCATCGTTGTCCGGTACGGCAGGGGGTTGTCCGCGGAGCGCAGGCGCTGTTTGCTGGGCGAACTGCCAGAAGAGAGCATCCGGCGGTGCGACGGGCGGATGGAGGTCCCTTTGGCGCTCCCTGAATTGTTGGGCCCGGGAGCTGCCGGTGATTTCACGGTTCGGCTGCGGGCCAGCAAAAAAAGTGAATACGTTTTTAGGCTGACCGTGGTTCCCGATCTGCTGGTGTTTTTTGAACCGCAGCTTTTATTGCCCTTTTCCCAGGAGGGTGAGCAGACCAACGTGACGGTGATAATACCGGAGAACGCCGCTTTGGAGGTTGAACAGCCGGCAGCAATTATATCGGTGGAGGACGACGCCTATGAGATAGAAGTGCCCCGGGAAGAGGATGTGGTTCGGGTAACCCTCGTGCTTGATCAGACTTCACAAACCGCAGAGGAGAAAATTCTGCCCATGGACATCAGGGTTCCCGCTGTCCGCTGGCGGCTGCTGGGATTAAAGGGCGGTCAGTTTCGCGAGTGGCAGAAGCGGGTAGCGGAGGTCTGGCTCGGGGATTGGGAGGAGGCGGGGGACGCCCTCTATCTGGAGCTGGGGTTCCCCGCAGAAGAGGGAGAGACGGTGCAGTTTTGCTTGGACGGTTCCACGCACTACGTTACCGGGCAGATCAGAAATGGATGTACCCGGTTTAACCTGCTTGAGTTTACTGATACCTTGAGAAGCGGGGGAGAGCCTCTCCGGAGCTTTTCGATAAAGGTCTACGGTTCGCGCCGGAAACCGATCTGCGAGGGGCTTCTCTTTCGTGTGCTCTGCCGTTGGATTGTGGAAGATGTGAAGTGGACGGTACGGGACCTGGGCGGTAGGCGGCAGCTGAGGGTTGAGTGGAGGGAGAGAGGGCGGGCGCAGAACCGGGTGCTGCGGGTGTGGAGGCTCTGGGAGCCTTGGTCACCCCTGCTTGTAGAACCGATTCCGGATGGGGCCGTGCAGATAACCGTAGAGAGGGAAAAGGCCGTTTTGCCTCCCGGGCGCTATCTGCTCCAGTTTGCCGTGGAGGATCCCTGGCGTGCGGATGAGCCCGTGTCCTTTCCGACGGAAGGGCTCAATACTGTAGAGATCGACATCAGCGGTGGGGAGCCCTATATTAAAGACCTCGATATTCGGCTGCAGCCGGAAGAAGCTCTGATCTCAGGCGTTCTGGTTAATGCGGCTCCGGGAGAGAAATTGATCGGATCGCTCTGCGGAATTGCCGGCCGCAGAGGAGAGGTGCGGAGGACGGAGACGGCCGTAGCTGCCGATGGAGCATTTCGGTTCGAATTTGCCCGCAGTGAGGGGGGGCCGTTGCCGCTGCCGGTGGAGGCCCACTGGTTGGTGCTGGCAACAGAGGGCCTTTCTTTTTACGAATTCAGCATTCTTGAGAATCCGGCACCTCTGAAATTTGCTTTGGAAGAACTGACGGTGCAGGAAGTAGCGGAATTAATTGAAGTCCAGGAAGGTGTAGACGTGAGGATCGAAAGCCGGGAGGGGGATCTGACCTGCTTCGAGTTGCCGGCCGAGGCCGGCTCCGAGTTGATCGGAGCGTGGACCGACGGGCGCAGTGAAGTCGACGTCGACTTGATCGTGAATCAAAGATTCGAAAGGGTTAAGATTAAGCGAACGCCAGAAGAAACCCAGCTTCTCCTGGAAAGGGGTGTGAAGTGCATCGGCTGCGGCATGATCTTGCCAAACACCCAGGCCTGGTATCAACATTCTGCCGGGCTGGAGGAACATCCGGGGCTTATTATCAATTACGTAAACGTCCCTATTTCGCTCTACCTGATCTGGGACGTTGCGCCTCTGATCCGAAGGTACCGGGCTGAGAACTATGCCGGCTGGCGGGAACTGCTGGTGCTGTATTCCAGCCGCCATATGCCGCTCCCGGGCCGGATTATTGACGAGGGACGGCTCGATTGCGAACGACTGTTCGGAGTCCTCTGGGAAAGAGAAAAAGAGCGCGCTCGTGCGCTGGCAAGGGGGTTGCGGAAGGTTGAGCGTTAATCCTATCAGTGCTGCGGCGGCGATTAAGGAAAGTTATCTCGGTTACCTGACTACCACGTTTCATTTCCGAGATGCCGTTATCCAGGAGCAGTTTGAGAGCAGCCTGAGGCGGGGAGCAGATTTCGTCAAAGGGCCAATTTTAGAAGCCACGCCGCCGTTTGAGAAGGGTTCTACTGTTGCCGAATTGATAAAAGAGGGGGTCTTATCCGAGCGCTTTGCGTTTCTCTCTACACCGCAGCTGCCGATGGATCGCCCATTATACAGGCATCAGGAGGAGGCGATCTGCAAGCTCATTGTGGGGCGGCGCAACCTGGTGGTGGCCACCGGGACGGGGAGCGGGAAGACGGAAACCTTCCTCATTCCCATCCTCAACCATCTCTTTAGAGAGGAGGAGGCAGGCCGGCTGGGCCCCGGTGTCCGGGCGCTTCTCCTCTACCCGATGAATGCGCTGGCCAACGATCAGCTGGTGCGGCTGCGGGGGCTGTTAAAAAACTATCCCAACGTCACCTTCGGCCGTTATACCGGGGAAACGGAGGAGAAACATGCTGTTGCCCTGGATCAGTATAGAAAAGCGTTCCAGGGCCAGGATCCGCTTCCCAACGAACTCATATCCAGGGAGCAGATGTGGGAAAACCCGCCGCACATCCTTCTCACAAACTACGCTATGCTGGAATACCTGCTGCTGCGGCCGAATGACAGCGTTTTCTTCGACGGGGAGTATGCCAGGAACTGGCGTTTTATCGTCATCGATGAAGCCCATACCTATTCCGGTGCTAAAGGGATTGAAATGGCGATGCTTCTGCGGCGGTTGAAGGACCGGGTGGCTGCGGGAGAGGGAGGGCTGCAGTGCGTGGCCACGAGCGCCACCCTGGGGGGCAAGGAGGAATTCAGCCGAATTGTTGACTTCGCCGGCCAGCTGTTCGGCGAGCCCTTTGAATGGGTGGAGGAGGATCCCGGGCGCCAGGACGTCGTGGAAGCGGTGCGCCTGCCGGTGGTGCTGCAGTCGCAGGAGTGGGGGGAGCCCTCTCCGGAGGTCTACGAAAAGTGGCTGGACGCAATTAGCAAAGTGGGCGGCGAAGAAGCCGCAGCTGAGCTCGTCAGGTACGGTAGCGAGAGCGGCGTTCCCCAGGCGGTCTTGGAGAGTGCTGCCTCGAAAGCGTCGGGGCCGAATGGGTGGAGGACCTTTCTCTACGAAGTGCTGCAAGGGGATGGCCGGATGCTGAGGCTCCATCAGAAACTGCAGGAAAAGCCCCGGGATTTCGGTGAACTGGCCGGGGAGATTTTTCCGTCGCTGCCGGATGCCGATAGAGCTTTGATGGCGCTGGTTGAACTGGCCGCCAAGGCGAAAGTGGGCGATGATGAGACGCCCCTGCTGCCGGCCCGTTACCACTTTTTTGTCCGGGCTATTGAGGGAGCCTACCTTGCCCTGAAACCCGAGCAGAGGCTTTTTCTGGCGCGGCGGGAAAGCTGGAAAGAGGATGGCGGCGAGTACCCCGTTTTTGAAGCGGCCGTCTGCCGCCGGTGCGGGGCTACGTACCTGGTCGGGGAGCTTGATCGCAGTAACGGCCGGTGCTATTTGAAGCAGACAGGTGAGGCCGGAGGAAAGATCGCCTATTTCCTCAAAGTACCGGGTGAGATTGCTACCGATGCTCTGGATGAGGATGATGAGGTTGAGTTTCCACAACCTGTTGTGCCGGAAGATCGGTTGGAAAGCTACCTGCTGTGTGCCTCCTGCGGTGCTGTAGAACTGGAAAAGGCATTCGATCTGCCCTGCAGCTGCGGCCGGGAAAATTATCAGCGCCTGCTTCGGGTGCCGGTTACCGATAAAGGGAATGTCTTCCTCTGTCCGGCCTGCGGGGGACGAAGTCCCGACGGAATGGTGCGGCGCTTTCTGGTAGGTACCGATGCCGCGGCGAGCGTGTTGGCCACTGCACTATACCGGCAGATCCTTCCGAAGCAGAGGGACGATGTCAAAAGGATGCAGGCGGATGAGGATCCCTGGAGCTCCACTTTGGCCGTTACGGCCGGGGAAGGGGAGGAGTGCGGTTCCAGGAAGCTGCTCATATTCTCGGACAGCCGCCAGGACGCAGCCTTTTTTGCCCCCTATCTCGACCGGACGTACAACCAGATCCTGCGCCGCAATATAATCTTAAAAATCCTCAAGGAGCGCAGAGAGGAGGCTGTAGCCAACCGGTGGAGGCTGCAGGATCTGGTCGGCCCCCTGCAGGAGGCGATCGAGGAGAACGACCTCTTGCCCGGCTGCAGCCTTCAGGAGCGGATGAACGAGGCCTGGAAGTGGCTTTTCCGGGAATTTCTGGCGCTCGACCGCCAGATCAGCCTTGAAGGGCTGGGCCTGCTGAGCTTTAACCTGGTCAAGCCCCGCCACTGGTGTGCCCCACCCGGATTAATGGGTGACCCCTGGAACCTGACGGAGACAGAGGTCTGGACGCTCTTTCAAATACTGCTCAACACCCTGCGGATGAAGGGAGCCGTCCTTTTCCCGGAGCAGATCTCTCCCCGTGACCCCTTTTTCCGGCCCAGAAACCGGGAATTCTATTTTCGCGAGTACGGTGCCTCGCAGCAGAAGGGGATCTTCAGCTGGAATTCTGCTGCCGTAAACAGCAGGCTGGATTATCTGATCCGTCTGGCATCCAATATCAACCCGGAGATCGGCGAAGAGAAATGCAGGGAGGTATTGAAAAACATCTGGACGCGCAGCCTGGCCTTGAGCAAGAACAACAGCTGCTGGCTTCCCTATTTTTCGGTTGATTCTCTTCCAAGGGAAGGGGTGGTCTACCGGTTACGGTATAACGTGTGGGAAGTGTGGAGGGCCCTGGATGAAGGCCAGGAGTGGTTTATCTGCGATAAATGTCAAAATCTGACGCCCTACAACGTAAGGGGCACCTGTGTCACCTATCGCTGCCCGGGCAGACTGCGGCCGGTTCGACCTGAAGAGATTTTTCGACAGCACCATTATTACCGGCTGTATCTGGACGATCTGCCGCCGCGGATGGTGCCCGCCGAACATACGGCACAGCTGACCGGGAAAGCGGCGACTGAACTGCAGAGCAAGTTCAGGGAAGGTACGGTGAACGTTCTAAGCTGTTCTACCACGTTTGAGCTGGGTGTCGACGTGGGAGAACTGGAGGCCGTGTTTATGCGCAACGTGCCCCCTTCTGCGGCCAACTACATCCAAAGGGCGGGGCGGGCCGGCAGGCGGACCGACTCTACAGCTTTCGCCCTGACCTTTGCCCAAAGGCGCTCGCACGACCTCGACCACTATCGCGAACCCTGGCGGATGGTCTCGGGTAAGGTTCAGGCTCCTTACTTTAAGATCGCCAACGAGAAGGTTGTTCGGCGGCACGTTTACGCTACCGCCCTGTCTGCCTTTTGGCGCCGCCAGGAGTATCGGGGGCTTTTCGGCAAAGTGGAGAAGTTCTTTTTTAGGGACGGGCCTACCGGAACGGACCTTTTTGCCGATTTTCTGGAAAGCCGCCCGGCCGGGCTGCTGCGCTCGCTGAAGAGAATCGTCCCCGGTGACCTGCAGGAAAGCATTGACCTGGACGGATGGGGTTGGCTGGACGGCCTCTTCGATCCCAAAAAGGGTGTGCTCCGGCTGGCGGAAGAAGAGGTCATAAGCGACGTGGAGCAGTTGGAGGCGGTCAGAGAGAGACTGTATAGAGAACGCAAGAGGAGCGATCACTTAATCAGGTTGATTGACACGATAAAGAAGAGGGATTTGATCGGTTTTCTTTCGAGCCGGAACGTCATACCCAAGTATGGCTTTCCGGTGGACGTGGTCGAACTGCAGCTGCTGCATCACGGAGAGGAGGCAAAAAGACTGCAGCTGGAACGAGACCTCCGGATTGCCCTGTCAGAGTACGCTCCGGGCGGACAGGTTGTGGCCGGAGGCAAACTGTGGACGAGCCGCTATTTAAAAAGGTTGCCGAACAGGGAGTGGGAGCGCTTTCGTTATGCCATCTGCGATGAGTGCCAGGTATTTGTAAGGCAGAGGGCAGAGCTGGTCGGCAGTGAGGATCTGGATAAACGCTTCAGCCGGTGCCCGGTTTGCGGGCAGCGTTACAGGAATCAGGGGACCTATATCATCCCTGCCTTTGGTTTTATCATCGATCAAAAGGGGCCGACAGCACCCGGCGAGGAAAAACCGGAGAGGACCTACGCCACCAGGGTTTACTTCTGCGGTGAGGCCGATGAGGAAGGCTGCGTTGAGCTTCCGCTTCAGAATATCAGATTGAAGGCCGTACCCGCCGTCCGCGGCAGGATGGCGGTCATCAACAACGCCGGCGCCACCGGCTTTAAGGTCTGCTCCCGGTGTGGGTATACCGTCCTCGGAGACGAACGGGTGAAAAATCCCCACCTCAGGCCCGGCGGTGACGAGTGTCAGGGAACGCTGCAAAGTTACCTTTCTCTCGGCCATGAGTTTGAAACCGATATTCTGAAGCTTACGTTTGAGGGATATGAAAATAGCGAGCTCGGCTTCTGGTATTCATTGCTCTATGCCCTGTTGGAGGGGATGAGCAAAGCATTGGATATCGAACGGCAGGACATCGACGGCTGTCTTTACCCTGCAGCTGCGAACCCGGCTGCCCGGACGCTGGTCCTGTTCGACGACGTGCCGGGCGGAGCAGGACACGTCAGGCGGATTGCCAATCCGGGGTCCCTGCTGCTGGTTTTGAGAACATCCCTGGAGCGCCTCCTGAACTGCGAATGCGGAGGCAGCGAGGGGGATGCCAGCTGCTACGGGTGCCTGCGGCATTACCGCAATCAATTCTGCCATGACCTGTTAAAGAGGGGTCCCGTCATCTCCTTCCTGCGGGACGTTCTCCTTCAGGTGGGAGCTGCAGTGCCGTAAGCAGCACCATTTCTTCGGGCATGAGAAATCCTGTTTTTGCAGTTTAACAGGAGGTTGTAGACCATTCTGCATTTGATGCTTATGCCTTCCTGATAGAGGCGCGAGGCAAGAGCGTTTTTTAGTAAAAATTTGTTTTTGGATAACAAACTTACTGACACTAATAATAACTTACATTATCTTATAATATCTTATGAAAGAGGTATAATAAAATTGACTGTCTGGATAGCTCTTCTCCGTAAGGCCGCGAGAGAACGAAATGCCGGAAATTTGGAAGAGGGTTATATTATTTCCCGGCATGCCCTTCAAAGAATGGGTGAACGGGGAATAGCAGAAGAGGATATAACGAAGTGCGGCCTGGAAGGGAAAGTATTGGAAACACAGGATCATGGCCGGGATATTAAAGTTCTTGTTCAGGGTGTCGATACCGATGGCCAGGACTTTTACATGATAGTGGCCTTGCGTTTTCCCAGACCGGTCATTGTTACTGTCTGCCGCTTCCAGGATGAAGCGTGGGAAGATTTAGGGCCTTTTAAGAAAAGGCGTAAGGAGGATTAACAATGGAATGTTATATCTGCGGTGGCGAAATGAAAAAGAACAAAAAAGATGTGGATGCCACCTGGAAAGGTCGTACAATTACTTTTCGGGGGATGAATGCCTGGGTCTGCAGCTCATGTGGTGAAGAGGCCTATGAGCCTGATGACGTGCGCCTGATGCAGGGGCTGATCCGGGGTACCCTGAATCAGCCTGAATATCCGGAAATAATGAATGTGAGTGAGGTAGCGGAACTGCTCCGTGTGAGCAACCAGACAGTTTATAACCTGGTTAAAAGCGGCCGGCTTCCTGCGACGAAAGTAGGTCGGGAGTGGCGCTTCTCCCGGGAAAAGATCCTGCAAGTACTGGGTGGAGAAGCCTTCAAGGAGGAGGCAATAACTGAGGAAAAGCAAGATAGTGGGGTGAAGATGGCGGCACGTAAAGCCGACGATAACGGTATCTCTGAGCGAGATTTACAGGTAATTCAGAGGCATCTGGCCGAAATGGGCGGGCAGCAAGGGGGGTAATGGCAGTGTCATTATCTCCCGTTTTTTATGCCCGGCAACTGCGCCATGAACTGAAATTAACCGGTGCTGTGGATCTTAGTCTGGTAGCAGATCGGATGAATATCAGAATCTTCGAAGAAGCCCTTGATGCCGAGGGATACCTGATACAAAAGGGTAAAGAGGCCCGTATTATTATAAACAACAACATTGGCTATGAAACCAGGAAGTGCTTTACTATTGCACATGAACTCGGGCATTTTTATATGCCCCATCACCAGGAAAGCATATTCCGCTGCCTGGCTAGAGATATTCAATCCTATTGCAGTGATCGGAAATTGGAATATGAGGCGAACGAGTTTGCAGGAGAATTTTTGTTACCGGCTCAGGAACTGGAAAAGCGTTTATTGCAACCTCCAAATCTGGACATGATAAAAGAGTTCAGTAAGATTTATGGGACGTCTTTAACTGCAACAGCCGTCAAAGTTGTTCAATTAACGTGTGAAAAGATAGCAGTTGTTCTCTCCGAATCAGGTGAAATCAAATGGTTTCGCAAATCTGAATCCTTTCCCTACTGGATTAACAAAGGACCTCTTCACGAATGGACCTATGCCTATGACTTTTTCTCTGCAGGAAAAAGCCTTCCGGAAACACCGCAGAAGGTACAGGCTATGGCCTGGTGCCAGGGAGTTTCAAGAGAAGAATTGATTTTTGAGGAATCAATGGCATTTCCTAACCTAAATATTGTAATGACTTTGCTTTACATACCATATGAAGAGGAATGCGACGCTTTCTGGTGGTAGTGCAAATTAATGATCCTGTATCGGGGAAAAATGGCGAAACTGTTTGACTGTCCTGGAGTAACGCATAATGCAGAAGAGTGCCACGGTAAGTGCTGCATCAACTGCAACTGTTTGCTCTGCACGGGCAAGTGCTCACTCTTTGAGGAAGAGATAACCTGCTGTGTGTTCAATATTTTTGAAACGCCTTGTTCGCAATGGCCGTCGCCTTTCCCGTCATGTGTAAAAGTGGCCCCCGGATTGTTTGCAGACTCGCAAAAGTTCCGCTTGTGCATCCTCAAACAGAAAACGTCTGCAAATCGCCAGGAACGTATTGCCAGAGGGGTGGTGGCGATTCCCGGGCTTCCGGAGGCGGTGATCGTGAGGAAGGGGCAGGAGAAATCGGCAATTTAGAGAATCTCCTTTTGAGGGCTGAACGCTCGTCCGGGCGGCAGAGTTTCGTCCGGGAAAATCCTTGAAAGGCCGAGGCTGATAATCGATGATCGACATCCACACCCACATCCTGCCCGGCTTTGACGACGGTCCGGGGACGCTCGAGGAAAGCCTGGAGATGGCCGCATCCTTTGTGGCCGCCGGCTTCACCGCGGTCGTCGCCACGCCCCACGTGATCCCCGGGGTTTACGACAACGGGAGGGAGGCGATCCTGGAGGGTGTTGCCGCTCTCCAGAAGGAACTCGATGCGGAGAAGATCCCCCTCAAGGTCTACCCCGGCTCGGAGTGCCACGTCAGGCCTGATCTCCCTCAGGATCTTGCGGACGGGAAGCTGGTCACCCTCGGCGACAGCGGCAGGTACCTCCTCGTCGAGCTGCCGGCGCAGGAATTCCCGCCCTATGCCGGGGAGGTCCTGTTTCGTCTGCTGCTGAACGGCGTCACGCCGGTGCTGGCGCATCCGGAGCGCAGCGCCTTTTTCTCCGGCAGCCCCCGCTCCCTCGCCGAACTCGTCGGAAAGGGGGTTCTCGTGCAGGTGACCGCCGGATCGCTGGCAGGCCTCTTCGGCCCCCAGGTGCAGAGGACGGCCAGGCGCTGGCTGAGAGAGGGGCTCGTGCACTTCGTTGCCAGCGACGCCCACGGCAACGGGCACCGCTTGAGAGCTGCTGCCCGGGCGGCCGGGCTCCTCGGGGCGGACGCCGAGGCCCTGCTGGATGCCGCTCCTGCTGCTGCCGTTCGGGGGTGCGGGCTGGAGCCTCTGGCAGCAGTCCGTCGTGTCCAGGGTGGGGAGGAGAAGAAGCTGGGCTTCTTGGGCCGGCTGTTCTGTCGGAGAAGGTGAAAGGTCTCCGGCAGCCGATCACAGCAGAACTCTTCCACCCGGCAGAGCGGTTTTCCGGCCGGCCATCTCTGCTTACCGGAGCACTCTTGAAGAAAATATCCGCGCCGCATTCTTCTGACTTCAGTCAGGATTTAAGCGCGGCCTTGTTTTTGCTTTTTTATCTATGGTACAATATATGCAAAAAAGCAAAACAAGGAGAACAGCCGATGGAGCCCCAGCGAGGACGCAACAGTGTGTACAACATAGCCTACCATATGGTCTGGTGCGTTAAATACCGTAAGCCGCTGCTTACCGGAAGGGTGGCCGAACACCTCAAAAGCCTTCTGTACCAGGTGGCCAGGGACAACGGTTTTACTATTGAGATGATGGAGATAATGCCCGACCACGTACATCTCTTCGTCCGCGCCACCCCCAACCACCTCGTAGCCAGTATGGTCAAGGCCCTCAAAGGCGTCTCCGCGCGGTTCCTTTTCAAAGAGTTTCCCGAACTCAAGAAGGAACTCTGGGGCGGCCACCTCTGGAACCCTTCTTACTACGTGGGTACCGTCGGGCACATCTCCGAAGAGACAGTTAAAAAGTACATCGAAAGCCAGAAGGCAGGCGACTGAAGTGCCGCACCTGCACGGGTTCACCAAAACCCTCCGGTACAATCTGCTCATGCCGACCGACGTAGAAGAACAAGCGCTTCGCACTACCCTTCTCTACCGGCGGGTGGTTACTTATTACCTCCAGGTCTTCCAGGAACACCAGGAAATAATCGACCACGGCAAGTGGCTGAAGATGGCCGAAAAGCTGACCCACCGGACGAAGGACAACCCTGACCCGGAGTACCCCTTCGACAGGGAATTTCTCAACCTTCCCTCCGGCTTCCGGAGGAGCGCCATCGCCGAGGCCCACGGCAAGGCCCAGGCTTGGAAGACCAGCTACGAAAAATGGGAAGAGAGAAAGCGCAAACACGAGGAGAGAAACCGAAGGCGCATTATCGCCGGGAAAAAGCCTATCGAATTCGCAGAGCGCCCGCCGCAGTACCCGAAAGACAACAACTGCTGGTTGAGCTACTACGGCACCGAGTACAAGTGGCTGGACTCTCACCACATAATGCTGAAGATGTTCACCGGTAAGTCCTACGTTTACCGGAAAGTTACGCTCCTACAGCCCTTCGCCGTTCCTCCCGGTTATGTCGCCGGCTCTCCCGTGCTGGTCAAAAAGCCGACCGGTTGGGAATTGCACGTACCGATTGTGCGGGTAACGAAATTAAACCTGAAAAAGATCGAGGAACTCGTCAAGGACACTTCTCTGAAAATCTGCCTGGTTGACCTGGGCATGAACCGACACGCGGCGATGACCATCCAGGATACCGAAGGCAGGGTCTACGCGGCGAAACTCATCTCTGCCGCGAAGGACAACCACCTTAGGAAGCGGTACCTGGAGAAGATAGTCAACCTGCAGATGCAGACCGGGGTCATCCCGGAAGGAGAGCGGTTCGCCAAGCACCTGTGGGATAAAGTTTCCAACCTAAACGACGACATTGCCCATCGGGTATCTAGGCAGATAGTGGATTTCGCTAAGATTCACGGTGCCAAAATCATCGTCTTCGAGCATTTGGACGGCCTTAGACCCTCCAAGGGAACCAAGTCGCACCGGCTGAACCAGAAGTTCATCCTGTGGGTGAAGGGCCGGATCTTCCGGTACACGAGGTACAAAGCGCTGCACGAAGGAATAGTCACCTGCCGGGTGTCGCCGAAAGAAACATCGTCCCGCTGTCCTTACTGCGGGTTTCCGACCATCGTCCGCTACAACAAAGGCAAAAACGGGGAAGAAACTAAAGGCGTCGATTTAGCGAAATGCACCAACTGCGGGGTGCGCGACATCAATTCGGACTTTATCGGCTCCCTGGGGATAGGGCGAAACTTCCGGCTTAAATACTGCCCGTAGTCTTATCTCGCGCCGGGTGGGCTCCAAACCCATTCGGAAGACCTCTCCGGCGACGGAGGGGCGTCCATGCCACCTATACGGTGGTATCGTGGATCAGGCGCGAACCCGCTGGCTGCTTGCACCCGGTAAAATACGGCGTATGCCGGTGCGGGTTCCAAGCCCGTGCCGGTAAGGGGTCGGGCCTACGGCCCAGGGGCTCCCACGACCGCGTACCCGGGGCAGGCGCGAAGTTCCGGGAAGTAAAACCCGGAATCTTCCCACTTCAGTGGGGAGAGGTTCAAAGGCAACCCGGAGGCCTTCGTCTTTTTCAAAAATGCGAGTCCCATTACGGAGCACGCTGTACTTAAAGGAAAGGGGCGCCTCGTTTAAAATGCGGAGATCGACGGGATAGCCGATCAATTCTTCCAGGGCGCTTTCCAGAGCCAATTCATAATAAATGCCGCTCCCTGCCGGTACCGGGGAGAGGTAGACGGCGAGATCAATATCCCCAAACGTTTCTTGCTCTAGAAATGAGCCGTGGACGTAGGCGAAGCTGATCTCCGGTTGTGCCTGCAGAAGGTTTCTGATCTTGGCAAGAATTTCCCCTTTTTTTTCTTGTGCCAGGTAATGCCTTTTCTTTAACAATTTCCTCACTCCAGAATTTATCTGTTCTCATCTTACCACAGCCGCAGGCGTTGTGAAAACGTCTCGGTGAGAACTGGCCTCTTGTTCCGTGATTTCCATCCGGGTTTTTCTAAAAAAGGATTGCCCGTCCAGCCCATTGAGTGTATAATACGTATTGGAGTTTTTTAACCCGAGGGGAAAGGAGGTGAAACGAGGTGATGAGCAAGTTGTACACCAATCGCCCCCTTCTCGGCAACATCGGGTTGGTGGTGTTCCTCGCCTTCCTGGTCACGCTGACCTTCGGAACAGTCCCGCAGGCCCAAGCAGCAGATCAAACAACAGATGGAAAAACAGTCCACGTTGATAAATCTTCGACATCTTCAGATGGAACGGTCGAATTTACCATTACTATTACTTCTCCAACCGATTTTGATGACAGCCTGCTAGAGCTGTTTCTCCGGAAATCTGACGGAACCGAGATCACCAGCACATCAGTATATGTATATGAATCAGCATATGAAGTTTCTAAACAAGTGTATCAATTTGTCTATGACTGGGTATATAAATTCAACACAGCAGACTTACCAATGAATGTGACGTTTGTGGTATATCTAAATGAAGTAGAATTACCCTCAATCACCCTCACAGTGGAGCCACCACCACCTGAATCCGTTGGCGGCGGTGGACCTGCGGTTCCGCCGACGACCACGGTGAGCACGGGTACGGTTGCCGTTGAAGACGGGGTAGGTACCCTGACGGTTGATGCATCCAAGGTGGCCAGGCTTCTTGACGATCCTCAGCTGAAGGAGATCGAGTTCGCCATTCCTGCAGACTTGGCTGTTGTAGGAGACGTGGTCATGCCGGCTGCAGTCCTTGCCGACGTCTTTGAGGCCGGCAAAGCGGCGGTCTTCGAGGTCGGCGGCGTCCGGCTGGTGATCGAGCCCGGCGACCTGGATGTTAAGGACGTGCAGCTGCTGGCAGAAGAGGGAGCGACGGTTGCGGTCAGCGTTGTTAAGGCCACTGCTCCGGTGCAATACGGACTAAAGGTGGCAAGCGACGTCTACGAAATCAAGATGGAAGTCACCGGTGCTGACGGGCTGAAGAAGGGAGAGATCGCTTCCTTCTCCAAGCCGATCACGCTCACGCTGCCGTACTCAACCGACAGGCTGCAGGGGATGAGCGAAGACCTGCTCTCGATCTTCCGCTACGGCGAAAAGACCGGGAAGTGGGATCTCGTTCCGGGCAGCAGGGTCGACAAGGTGAACAAGACGGTCTCCGTTGGCAGCTACTCACTCAGCAAGTATGCAGTGATGGCTTATGAGGCAGCCTTCACGGACGTCGCAGGCCACTGGGCCGAAGAAACCATCAAGCTGATGGCTGCCAAGGGGATCATCAAGGGAATGACGGCGACGACCTTCGCACCCGAGGCCGAGGTGACCCGGGCGCAGTTCGCCACGATGCTGGTGAATGCCCTGAACATCCGCCAGCAGGCTGCGACCGGAACCAGGTTCAGCGACGTCCCGGCAACTGCTTGGTTCGCCAACACGGTGGAGACCGCAGCGGCGAACGGTCTGCTGAACGGCTATCCTGACGGCAGCTTCAAGCCCAATGCCAAGATCACGCGGCAGGAGCTGGCCGTAATGGTGGCCAACGCCCTGAAGTTCCGCGGCAGAGACGCCGCAGAGCTCACGGCGGAGGAAGTGAACGCCATCTTGAGCGGCTACAGCGACCGCGGCCAGATCGGCAGCTGGGCGAAGCGGGCGGCTGCGGTGGTCGTCAAGAGCGGCATCGTCAAGGGCCGCGCCGTAGACCAGTTCGCACCGCTGGCGACGGCCAAGCGCTGCGAGGCCGTTGTGATGATCAAGCAGATGCTCTCCTTCCTGGGCGAGCTGTAGGCGAAAAGTGCTGATCGGACCCCGGTTCAGGGCGGCCGACCCTGCCGGGGTCTTTATTTTGTTGCCGGGATCTTTTCGGGGTCTTTATTTTGCCCGGAATTTCTCGACGATAAATGCAGAGCAAAAAGCAGGACGGGGTTTAACGAGCCGCCGTGCAGCTGAGTTTGCCGCAGAAGTTGTCGAAATTGTTTTCAAAGCCTTTTCTTGCCGGTATTGTTTTGCGAACCTTCAATAAAAGTGTGCCGCTGCAGCAGGAATGTTGAAGATAATGGCGAAGAATATTCGCAGGATTTTGGAAGATCATGGCGAAGGATATAATTTTATAAAAGTAGGGGAAGAGCGCGCCAGAAGGCGCCGCTGCTCGATGACGGCTTCCCCGGCGGCGGCTGTTGGCTGCCGCTCAACCAAGGTATAAGAAAAAAAGAAAGGTCGGCGGGATTCAGAAAAGCGATGAGGAAGCAGCAGGAAGCGAGAAACCTTAAGAAAACCAAATCCCTAAGGGGAGCTTCGAAGAAAAAGGAGCAGATGCTCTTCGGGCTGAACGTCGACCTCCGCCCCTTTTTCCTGTTCGGCCTGTTCCTCATTTTATTCTTCTCCCCCTTTATGCGCGGCCTCTTCTTCCCGCCGGAATTTCTCACGGCCTGCATCCTGGTCGGCAGCACCTTCATCATCTGCGTCTTCGACCAGGTGCTGCGCAGGGAGATCTTCGTGCCGCGCCTCGCCCTCGACTGGGCGGTCCTGGCCTTCGTCTTCGCCTGGGCGCTATCACTCATCGGCGCGGTGCACGTGGTCAGCGCCCTCAGGGAGCTGATGGAGGCGGCGGCCTGCGCCTTTCTCTACGTCTGCGCTGCGCGGGCGGCGAGGAACGAGAAGTCCTTCGACCTCCTGCTGCTCATCTGCTACCTGGCGGGTATCGGCGTCGCCCTCATCGGCATCCTGGCGGCAGCGGGCATCTTCCCCTTCCCCGGGGCCTACGACGGGGGCAGGATCATGTCTACGTTCCAGTACCCCAACGCCCTGGCGGTCTACCTGGTGCTGCTCAACTGCGTTGGGCTCGCCTTGAGCGTCAAGAGCGAAAACCTGCTTGCCAAGAGCTTCTACGCCTGCGGCAACTTTTTAATGATACTGGTAATCCTGGGAACGCAGTCGCGCGGCGGCTGGGTGGTCTACCCCCTGGCGGTCGGCGGCCTGATCGCCATGCTCCCCTCCGCCTACAGGTGGCGGGCGGCCTATCACCTGGTGATCCCGCTCGGGTGCGCCCTCTTCGCGGGGCGGGGCTTCTTCGGCCTGCTGCGCGCAGGGGAAAATCTCGCTGCGGTGAAGTACGCCGTCTACGGGGGGATTGCGGCGCTCGTCCTCCAGGCGGCCTACCACCTGCTGGCGCAGTGGCTGAACCGGGATGAGGTCTCCGATGCCACCAGGCGCCTGGCTGCTGCCGGAGGGGTGGGTTACCTGGTGCTCGTCATCGCCTTCTACGTCTACGCTTCGGCCGGAGCCCTGCCGATCACCGCCGCCACCGTCGCCCCCGTCGAGGTGGTGCGCAGGGCGGAGCAGATCTCCGCAGCAGAGGAGAACTTCAGAAACAGGCTGGAGTTCTCCCGTGACGCCCTGAGGATCGTCAGGGATTACCCACTCGTCGGGGTTGGCGGCGGAGGCTGGAACGCCCTCTACCACAAGTATCAGTCCTCCCTCTACTGGACGACCGAGACCCACAACCACTTCTTTCAGACGTGGGTAGAGGCGGGGACGATCGGCTTACTCGCCCTGCTGAGCCTGTGGGCGGGCTTTACTGCCCTTACCGTCAGATACCTGCGGCGGCGTGAAGGTGGCGGCCTGCGCATCTCCGTCGCCGGCGCTTTTACCGGGATGCTTGCCCTCGGCCTGCACAGCGCCTTCGACTTCGACCTCTCCCTGCCCGCTTTGAGCTTTCTCCTCTTCACCCTGTTCGGGGCGGTGCGCGGTGCGGCCGCAGGCGCTTTCGAAGCGCCGTCTGAAGAAAAAGCAGCCGCTGCGGCGGGCGGGCCGGCCGGCGGTGACGGCACGGCGCCGACGGGCAGCGGCTCAGGCCTCAAAGGGCTTCTCCGGAGGCTGCAGAGGTTGAGCCCGCAGGGGACTGCCGGCCCCCCTTGGCTGATCGGGGCTGCCGTCGTCGGTCTGGCAGCGGGGCTGGCCCTCATCATTCCTGCCCGCAACTTCTACGCCGCCGGGACTGTTGGCGCCGTAGGGGCAAGGGCGCTCCTCAACAAGGATTTGGAGACGGCAGAGAGGTGCTATGCGGAGGCCCACAGGCTTGACCCCTTCACCGCCTCCTATGCCGCCGACCTCGCTCAAATTTACGCCGCCCAATCCCTTGCCGGGGACGATGCCATCAAGCACTACAGGGCGATCGACCTGGCGCGGAAGGCGGCAAGGGCCGAACCCTATAATGCCCGCGTGCGAGCCGTGTTGGTCAACGTCTACCTTCAACTCGGGGAACCCCTGCTGGCGGCAAGAGAGGCAGAGGGGCTTCTCGAGGCCAATCCCATGCTCGCCTCCAGCTACGAGTTGGTGGTCGCTGCCCGCCTGGAGGCGGCGCGCTACTACCTGCGCTACGGAAAGGGGGATCTTGCCCGCCCTCTCCTGCGGCCGGTGGACGACCTGGTCGAGGAGATGGAGAACAAAGGGATTGAGGTGACCCCTAGATTCCGCCTCTACCAGGGGGCGCTGGCAGCCGTCGCCGGGAGGCTTACAGAAGCTCTGGCGCACCTTGAGGAGGCGGCGCAGGAGCGCGACACCGAATTTGAGGCGAAGGCCTGGCTGGCAGCAGCTTTGGATGCTGCCGGTGATTCCCATAAATCCGGGGAGTTGGCGTCTAATCTGCGGGAGAAAAGCCCTCAGTTCCACGAGCTTTATGAAGCGTTGAGAAAGGAGAGTTCATCGTGGCCGAGCAGCCGGTAGTTCAGATGGAAGAAGAGTTTATCGATCTGCGCTCGATCTTCAAGGTGATCGGCAAGTGGCGCAAGGTGATCATCGGGGGAACGCTGCTGGCAGTGCTCACTGCAGCTCTCTTGAGCTTTTTCGTGCTCCCACCGGTCTACGAAGCGAAGGCTCTGCTGTTGGTGACCCTGGCCACGGATAAGCAGCAGACCGCCCAGCAGAGCGGTGAAGGCGTCGAGGGGGTCGTCGAGCCCCTTACCAGGATCCCCGTCCTGACGATCAACACCTACCTCGGCCAGCTGCAGAGCGAGGAGCTGATGAGGAGGGTGATCGGCAGGCTCAAGCTCGATCCGGCCGTCTACACGCCGAAGTCGCTCGCCCAAATGGTTAACGCCAGCGTTCAGAAGGACTCCAACCTGATCGAACTGACGGTGCAGAACAGCGATCCCAGGCTGGCCGCCGATATAGCCAACGCCGTCTGTAAAGAGTTTTTGGAGCTGCTCTCCCAGAAGAATCAGGAGCAGATGGGGCGCTCTGTGGAACTGCTCCAGAAGCAGCGCCAGGAGACGGAGAAAGAATTAGAAAAGGCCATCCAAAACCTCAAAAAGTTTCAAAGCCAGCCCCGCGGGGTAGCCGTCCTCGAGGAGGAGTTTAAGCTCATGGCCTCCAACCTGGCAAACTACAAGTCCCAGATGGACAGCCTGAACGTGGAAATCCGGCAGCTCCAGGCCGGGATCGGCGTATTGGAGGGAGAGCTCGCCAAGACGCCTCCGATGATCGAGGTCCAGCGCCTCGACCCGGTGACCGGCAAGGTGCTCGAAGGCAAGGACTCCAATCCCGTTTACGTTGACCTCTCGGAAAAACTGGCGGAGAAGAAGTCGACACTTGCCGAAAAGGAGGCCCAGCTGGCGGCGATGGGCAGCCTCACCTCCGGCCTGACGGCAGAGATCGACAAACTCAACGCCGAGCTTACCGAGAAGAAGGCGCAGCAGGACAAGCTCCAGTCCGAGGTCGACCGCTTAAAGGAGACGCTGAAAAATCTCGCCGGGAAGATCACCGAATCCCAGATCGCCAAGTCGCTGGACATCGGCCGGACGACTGTCGTCGTCGTTTCCGATGCGGCGACGCCCACGCAGCCTGTGAAGCCCAGAAAGGCCTTGAACATGGCGGTTGCCGGAGTCCTCGGCCTGATGCTCTTTACCGGGCTGGCATTTCTCCTCGAGCACATTGACTACACCATCAAGACGCCGGAGGACGTCGCTCAGCATCTCGAACTGCCGGTGATCGGGACGATCCCGCTGGCCACGAGGAAAACCACTGAGTCTTCATACGGTTCCTGAAGCCGTTCATAATCGGGGATGAAAGGAAGAGACGCAGATGAAGAAGGGATTCAAGGAATTCAATAACGGTTTCAGCCCCGGGCTGATCACGGTGGATTACCCGCGTTCGGCCGTTTCCGAGGCCTACCGCACGATGAGGACGAACCTCAGCTTCGCTTCCATCGACCAGGAGTGCAGGCTGCTGCTGGTTACCAGCGTCGCCCCAAGTGAGGGCAAGACGACGACCGCAGTCAACCTCGCCGTCACGCTGGTGCAGGCGGGGAGCAGCGTTCTGCTCGTAGACTGCGACCTCCGCAAGCCCGGCGTTCACAAGATCCTCGGGTTGGAGAACGGCGGAGGCCTCACCAACGTCCTCGTCCAGGGGAGGTCGCCTTCTGAGCTCTTCCACGAGGGACCGGTAGAGGGCTTGAGGGTTCTCACCAGCGGCCCGATCCCCCCGAATCCGGCGGAGCTCCTCGGCTCCGAGCGAACCAAACAACTCTGGCCGCAGCTTCTCGAGGAGTTCGACTACGTTCTCCTCGACTCCCCGCCGGTGCTGGCGGTGACCGATTCCGTACTGCTGGCGTCCCAGGTGGACGGCGTGCTGCTGGTCATCTCTGCAGGGATGCAGAGGGTCGACGTCGCTCAGGAGGCGAAGGAGCAGCTGCTCAAGGCCAACGCCCGCATCCTGGGGGTCGTGCTGAACAAGGTGAAGATCCCGGCACGGGACTACCACTACTATTACTACTATCACAGCCGGGAGGAAGGGAAGATCAGGCTGTGAACGCCCGTCTTAAAGGCCGCCCTTGAAATTCCACGGCAAAAATTCCAAAATTCCTTCTTCAAGGAAGGATTTTCAAGCTTTTTGTCGTATGTTAACTAATTGGTAGTTCTGGAGTCCTACGGCTTATAGGACCCTTCCCACGGCCCCGGTGCGGCCGCGGAAAGTGCTGAACGTCGCCGTGGCGGGGGTGCTCGGCCTGATGGTGGGCGTTTTTTCCGCCTTTGCGCTGGAGTACTTCCGGAAGAATCCGCTGGTTCTCGAAGATCAAAGTTCTTAGGCGGTAAAGGTCGGATGATGTTATGGTGACGTGGGTAGTAATTGTGCCGCTTTATAAATTCAATAACTTAATTCAATAACGTCAACTGTGAAATGATATTTGTATTAATTCGTATGAGAAGTTTTAGGATCGAATTTAAGTGCTGAGACAGGAGGAATTAAATATTGTTGTTCATAACTGGTGTTACTGGCCTAACTGGGCGCTTTTTAATTGACTGTTTGCGAGAAGCAGGATATAGAGGTCCAATTCGCTGTCTTGTGCGCGAACATAGTGATGTATCATGGATCAGAGATAAAGATAATACCGAATTGTATTTGGGGGACGTTAGTAATGTAAAATCTTTGAAAGTTGGGCTCAAGGGTATTGAGGGGGTTATTCATTTAGTTAACATTCGGTTCTCTCCCCAAATTATTGAGGCTTGTCACTCTGCAAATGTAAAAAGAGTTATTATTGTCAGTACTACTGGTATTTACAGTAAATATCGAGAGTGTTCAGAGGAGTACAAAAGTCTGGAGAAAATTATTATAGAGAGCGGTTTGGACTACACGATTATCAGACCCACCATGATTTACGGAAATCAGCGGGACAAAAACATTCATAGATTGATCATGATAATTGATAAATTCCCTGTAATTCCTGTAGTCGGTGATGGTACAGGATTGATGCAGCCTATTTACGCACGTGATTTAGCAAGAGCCATAGCTGAGGCTTATGTACGTCCCGTCTCAATTGGTAAAGCATATAATGTTGCAGGAAAAAATCCAATTAAATACATAGAGATATTAAAACTTATCGCAGATAAACTTAGGAAAAGACGTTTATTTGTAAAGATACCTTATAGTATATCGTTGCTTGCGGGTTATATAGGTAGCTTGTTAAATAGTAAGCTCATCGATGTAGAAAAAGTTAAGCGCGTTAGGGAAGATAAAGTATTTGATTATTCTGATGCAGTAAGAGATTTAGATTTCAGCCCAATATCATTTGAGGAAGGAATTCAACTCGAAATAAACGCCTTACGCGAGGTTGGTTTAATCAGAGCCTGAGCGAATGAGAGGTTCTTTGACGCATGAGCGTTTGGATTTTAATTGTAATTATTTTAGTTTTTCTTTTGTCCTTCATAGTGACCGGGAGAGTGCGGAAATACGCTTTGGACAAAGAAATCTTAGATATTCCTAATGACCGCAGTTCTCATGACCGGCCTACTCCGCTGGGTGGAGGATTGGCAGTAGCTATCTTATTTATAACAGTGATTGCAATTTTAGCTTTATCCGGTTTCGTATCACTACCACTTGCTGCCGCATTATGTTGTGGGGGCTTACTCGTGGCAGGAATTGGCTGGATTGATGATTGTTTCAACGTACGACCATCTTTGCGAGCATTGGTTCATTTGGTAGCTGCTGTATGGTCTTTGTATTGGCTTGGAGGGCTAAACACTCTCAACCTAGGAATAATCAAATGCTCAATGGGTGCTGCGGGTTCAGTGTTGGCGGTGGTCGGAACTGTCTGGTTAATCAATTTGTATAATTTCATGGATGGTATTGACGGGATCGCTGGAAGCGAAGCATTTGTTGTTGGGTTTATAGGTGGGTCATTAGAGCTGGCATTCGGCAGGCCAGATTTAGCTGTAATATCATGGCTGCTGGCTTCCGCCAGTGCAGGCTTTTTATTGTGGAACTGGCCACCGGCGAAAATATTTATGGGTGACATTGGTAGTGGCTTTATCGGTTTTGTCTTCGCTGTTCTGGCTATTGCGTCCGAGAAAAGCGGGGCTTTGCCGCTTCTAGTCTGGCTAATGCTCTTGGGCGTGTTTATCGTAGACGCTACTGCCACGCTGCTCAGGAGAATCGTTCGAGGGGAGCGTTGGACCGAAGCACACCGGACTCACGCATACCAGCTGGCTGTGCAAGCTGGATATAGCCATAAACAGGTTACTATTGCAGTAATTATTGTCAACATGATACTAGGCTGTGCAGCAGCTATCGCTGCACTGTGGCCGAAATTTATACTTCTGATTAGTGTACTTGTTGCACTTGCATTAATTGTTTTGCGTGCCGAGGTAATCAGACGCTGTACACATGATCAATCCTCTTCGTTATCAGTAAATATATGATTTAACATACGAAAAAATGGCCTCATGTCTTTATATACTTGTGAATCGATCATGAAATTTCCGGAATGATTAGGATGAACATTTCAGGGATGAAGATTTTGTTGACAGTTATAGACGTATTGACCGTGAATCTGGCCTACTGCGGGGCGTTGTTCCTACGCTTCGACGGCGCCGTTCCGGCGGAGTATGCCTCGGCTTATCTCTACCTGGCCCCAGCGGCCACCCTGTTGACCCTGCTGGCCTACCAGTATGCCGGGCTCTACCGGAAGATGTGGCAGTACGCCAGCGTGCGAGAGATTTACGACATCCTTGAAGGTGTCACGATTGGCGGGCTGCTGGTGGTGGCCTTTGCCTACGTCTTCGTCTATCAGCAGGGAGCTGTGCACCCTCTGCCGCGCAGCGTATACTTGATTGCCTGGCTGCTGAACCTGCTCCTCACAGGCGGATCGCGGTTCTGCCTCCGTTCTTTCCGCGAGTTCCGGGGGAATTCCGGTGCCGACGGAAATGAGCAAGCGGAAGCGGCACCGCAGCTCCGGCGCCGCGCCCTGATCGTCGGGGCCGGGGACGCCGGTGCTATGGTCGTGCGGGAGTTGCAGAACCACCCTTCCCTCGGCCTCGACCCGGTGGGCTTCATCGACGACAATCCCCATAAGCACGGCCTTTACCTCCTGGGGCTCCCCGTTCTCGGCAGGAGGGAAGATATTCCCGGAGTTGCCGGGAAGTACGACGTGGATGAGATCATTATCGCCATCCCTTCGGCGCCGGGGCGCGTGATCCGGGAGATCGTCGATATCTGTAAGAAGACCGGTGCCAGGCTGAAGACTCTGCCAGGGGTGTACGAGCTGATCGACGGCAGGGTGTCCGTCAGCCAGATCCGGGACGTCCAGGTGGAGGACCTGCTGGGGCGGGAGCCCGTGCAGTTGAACCTCGACGAAATTGCCGCTTACCTGACGGGAAAGGTGATCCTGGTTACCGGAGCAGGAGGGTCCATCGGCTCTGAGTTGTGCCGCCAGATCGCCCGCTTCAACCCTGCTTCCCTGATTTTGCTCGATAATGCGGAAAACAACCTGTTCGAGATCGAGCAGGAGATAAGGGAGCGGTTTCCCGGGCTTAATGCGCCTGCTCAGCTTGCTGACATCCGCGATCGTGAGCTGATCGAGCTGATCTTTGAAGAGTACCGGCCGCAGGTGGTCTTTCACGCCGCTGCCTACAAACACGTGCCGATGATGGAGCGATTTCCGGAACATGCCGTGTCCAACAATGTTTACGGGACGTACAACGTCGCCTCTGCTGCAGAGAGGTACGGCGCAGAGATATTCATCCTCGTTTCGACCGATAAGGCCGTTCGCCCGACCAGCGTGATGGGGGCGTCAAAGCGGGTGGCCGAGTTGCTCATCCAGCACTTTGACGGTAGGAGTAAAGCACGTGGCGGGAAGACCCGCTACGCCGCCGTCCGCTTCGGCAACGTCCTGGGGAGCAGGGGGAGCGTCGTTCCCATATTCAAGCGGCAGATCGCCAGAGGCGGCCCGGTCACCGTGACCCATCCGGAGATGGTGCGCTACTTCATGACGATCCCCGAGGCGGTGCAGCTGATCATCCAGGCGGGAGCCCTGGCCCAAGGGGGGGAGATCTTCGTCCTGGACATGGGGGAACCCGTCAGGATCGTTGACCTGGCAAGTGACCTGATCCGCCTCTCCGGCCTGGAGCCGGGGGAAGACATCGAGATCCGGTTTACCGGCATCCGCCCCGGCGAAAAGCTGAAGGAGGAGCTCTTCACCGACCGGGAGAAGATGTCCGCCACCAAGCACAGCCGCATCCTCATCGCAAGGAACGGTGACGGCGAAGGGGCGGAACGGGAGGTAGCCTCCCTGGCCGACAAGCTCGACGGCGGCCGCATCGAAGAATTCAGAATGGAGGCCCTCGCCCTGATCGAGCGGCTGCTTCACGCTCGCCCTAGACGCAGCGGCGGGACTGGGGTAACAGGGGCTCAGGAATCCCAAAAGGCGGAGGACGCCGCTCCTGCCAGCCGGCTGCGGCAAGACAAAAAATCGCCGACCCGAATTTGATTTGTCTTAAATCCGGGTGATTGAGGAAGCTTTCGGGGGAAGTACCCTTCAAAATAAAATATTTAACATTGCTGTGAGAGAGGATGTGGAACCGAAGATGAAAGTAGCGGTTATCGGCTGCGGTTATGTCGGCCTTACTACCGGCGCAGCCCTGGCCTATCTGGGCCATGAAGTCATAGGAGTAGACAAGGATGAGAGCAAGCTCGACCTTCTGATGAAAAGGGAAAGCCCCATCCACGAGCAGGGGCTTGGTGAGCTGCTCAAAGACGATGACTGCGGGATCACCTTTACTGCCGATACGGCCGGCGCCGTTGCAGATGCCGAGGTAATCATGATTGCCGTGGGTACGCCCCAAAAGGAAAACGGCGAGGCCAATACATATTACGTCGAAGAGGCGGCCCGGGAAGTTGCCGCCGGCCTAAAGGATGGGCGCAGCTATACCCTGGTAATAAAGTCTACGGTGCCCATAGGTACCAACCGCCGGGTGGCCCACGTGGTGAGGCGTGCCCTGGCAGAGCGGGGCATAGAGGTCTGGGTCAATTTCGCTTCCAATCCTGAGTTCCTGAGGGAAGGCATGGCCCTGCGGGACACCTTTTACCCGGACAGGATAGTCGTGGGGGCCGAGTCGCCAGAGGCCGTTGAGGCCCTGCGGCGCCTGTACCGCCCCTTCCTGGAGCAGACCTTTGAACCGCCCATTTTTTTGCCGCGCCCGGAGGGCTACGGGCTCCCTCCCCTCATCACCACCGACCCCACCAGCGCCGAAATGATCAAGTACGCTTCCAACGCCTTCCTGGCAGTGAAAATAAGTTTTATCAACGAGATCGCCGGGCTGTGCGATAAAGTGGGGGCCGACGTGACCGAGGTTGCCCGCGGTATGGGCCTGGACCCGCGCATCGGGTCGCGTTTCCTGGGCGCGGGCTTGGGGTGGGGCGGGAGCTGCTTCCCCAAGGACACGGCGGCGCTGCTGGCGGTAGGGACAGAGTACGGCTACACCATGCCTATCGTTCAGGCCGCCCGGGATGTGAACGCCCGCCAGCGCCTGCTAATCTTAGAAAAGCTGCAAGCTGCTCTCAAAGTTCTGCGCGGTCGGACCATTGGAGTGCTGGGTCTTTCCTTCAAGCCCAATACCGACGACGTGCGGGAATCCCCGGCCCTAGACGTCATCCGCCTTTTAAGCGAACGGGGAGCCCACGTTCAGGCCCATGACCCCGTGGCCGTGCCCAGGGCTGTGGAGGCGCTGAAAGGCCTGGAAGTGGAATTCAAGGAGAGCCCCTATGAAGCGGCGGCGGGAGCCGATGCCCTAATTTTAGCCACGGAGTGGGACGAGTACCGCTACCTGGATTTAAAAGAGCTTGCCAGAAGGATGCGGAACCCCGTCCTGGTGGACGGCCGCAACATCTACCGGCGGGAGGAAGCCGAGGATGCCGGCCTGACCTACATGGGGGTAGGACGGTGAAGAGCGCTCTGGTGACCGGAGGGGCGGGCTTCATCGGCAGCCACCTGGTCGACAGACTCCTGGCCGAAGGTTGGCAGGTTACAGTTGTGGACAACTTCGACCCCTTTTATGATCCAGAAATTAAGCGCAAAAACATTGCCCCTCACTTCGACTACGGCAGCTACAAACTGGTCGAGGTTGACATCCGAGACCTGGGTGCGCTGCGGGAGCAGCTGACGGGGGAATACGACGTCATCGTCCACCTGGCCGCCAAAGCCGGGGTGCGCCCCTCTATAAGGGATCCCATCGGCTACCAGGACGTCAACGTCCGCGGCACACAGAACCTGCTGGAGCTGGCCAAGGAGTGGGGTGTAAAGCAGTTCGTCTTCGCCTCCTCGTCCAGCGTCTATGGGGTCAACCCCCACGTGCCCTGGCGGGAGGACGACTGCGTGCTCATGCCCATCAGCCCCTACGCCGCCACAAAGGTGGCGGGGGAGCTTTTGGGCCACGTCTACAGCCACCTCTATGGGATCAGGTTCATCGCCCTGCGCTTCTTCACAGTCTACGGCCCCCGCCAGCGGCCCGACCTGGCTATCCACAAATTCGCCCGGCTGATGCTGAAAAGAGAGCCCATACCGGTCTACGGAGACGGTACCAGCCGCCGCGACTACACCTACATCGACGACATAATCCAGGGTGTGCGGGCGGCTATGGACTACACCAAGACGCAGTATGAAGTGATCAACCTGGGCAACAACCGCACCGTGAGCCTTATGGAACTCATTAGAGCCCTGGAAGAGGTTCTGGGTGTGGAGGCCAAACTGGAGTATCTGCCGCCTCAACCGGGGGATGTTCCTCTGACCTTGGCGGATATGGATAAGGCGGGGAAATTATTATGTTATACGCCAGTTACAAACTTATTCAAAGGTCTTTTTGAATTCAAGAAGTGGATTACAAATGTTAATTAAGAATACATTGTTGTATTTGGTCGCTCGCGGTGTGCCAGGGATAATTAACTTTTTGGCTATTGCCATATATACGCGTCTTTTATCTCCAGAAGAATTTGGGAAATATACACTGGTTATTGCGTGGGTAAGTTTATGCAATGTGGTTCTGTTTCAATGGTTAAGACAGGGATTATTTCGTTTTTTACCGGCTCATCTTAATAAGAATAGACCTTCTTTATTAACAACTATATTAACAGCTTTTATCGGGTTATCTTTGTTTGTAGGTATTATCAATTTCATTTTGATAATTTTTTTACCAGAAAACGGTTTGCGAATTCTATTAGCTGTAGGATTTATACTTCTAATATCAGAGGCTTGGCATGAACTGAACTTAACTTTTTTAAGTACCAAACTGGAACCTCTGCGTTACGGTATAATGAGTTTATCTAAAGCTGTTATTGCCTTGTTGGTGGGATGGTATCTTGCTTCCAAGGGTTACGGCGCGTTTGGATTGCTCTACGGCTTGATAATAGGTTTATTAATTCCAACAATTAACAATATTTATCGCGAATGGAGAAAGATTAATTTCACATTTTTTGATCGTTCTATTATTCAGAACATTCTATCTTATGGATTGCCGCTTACAGCCACGTTTGCTTTAAACTTTATAGTCAGCAGCTCTGACCGCATAATGCTTGGATGGCTTGTAAGCACAGAAGCTGCAGGACTTTATGCTGCTGGTTATGATTTAGCCAATCAGACCTTGGTGATGCTCATGATGGTAGTAAATCTAGCTGCTTATCCCTTGGCATTGTGGAGTTTGGAGCAAAAAGGTTACAATGTTGCTCAAATACAGTTGAAGAAAAATGGTATTCTCTTACTTGCTGTGGCTATGCCTGCCGCAGCAGGGCTGGTAATTCTTGCTCCAAATATCGCTGGTGTAATGTTGGGGGAGTCGTTTCGCAAAACGGCGGCCGAAATTATACCGTTGATTAGCTTGGGAGCCCTTTGTATGGGTCTCAAAGCCTATTATTTTGATTTATGTTTTCAGTTAGGACGACGCACACAAGGCCAAATGTTTGTATCTTTAGCCTCAGCGATATTAAACCTTATATTAAATTTATGGTGGATTCCGCTTATTGGAATATATGGTGCGGCTTATGCTACTATTTGTTCGTATTTATTGGGTTTGATTTTAAGCATAAAGATTGGAAGAAAGATATTTTACATGCCCTTTCCTGGCACAGATGTATTTAAATTATTTTTGGCAACTGCAGGGATGAGCATAGTTTTGTGGCCGATGGCAGATTGGCGGGGTACAGGGGCATTAATTGCTCAAATTTTGGCGGGTGTAATAATTTATGGTCTCTTATTTTTAATAACAAATGTAATGGACAGCCGTAAAAGAGTATTAAAAGCTATAAAAATCGCCAACAGGTTAAATTGAATGGAGTGAGGCATATGATTTCGCCCGAAAAATGGCTAGAGACTTATGATCATGCAGGCCACTTTTGTCCCTATTATTGTTATAACAACATAAATGATCTGCATGTCCATATTGGTGAAGCTTTGGGAATGTTTCCAGTTGGAGAGAGATGGATAGATCCTGTTGCTATTGTCGAATATCTAGCAAAAACTTACATCCTAGCTGACCGGACTATGGTTCAAAATATCAGCCGTACTCCTTGGATGGCCAGGCCTCGCGGTGAGGGCTGGGATTATGCGGGCGTGCCAGAACACGGCTTTCATCGTATGCCGGCAGCAGAGATTGCTCGGGAATTAAAAATGCGGTTGTTAGACGAAGTAATTAATTATCTCCATGGAAAGAAGCAAATTGGAATACTTCTTTCCGGGAGTATGGACAGCAGAATTTTGGCCGGCATTGTAAAAGAACTTCAGCTGAGAGGCGAGTGGAATGGTCAGGTCACCGCTTTTACGTGGGGGGTAAAAGGTTCGCGTGATGTGGAATATGCACAAAAGATTGCTGGTACGTTTTCCTGGGAATGGGTCCATTTAGAACTCACCCCGGAAGTATTATATAATAACTTTTTCATTGCTGCCGAAATGGGCGCTGAATTTGCTCCGCACCATCTGCACGCAATGCAGAAAGTGATTGATTATAAGGAAGAGCTGGATGTAGTGCTGGCAGCTACTTATGGTGATAGTATCGGCCGAGGTGAATTTTCAGGAACTCATCTTATAGATTGCCAACCAACTTTAGAAGGACGTTCTTTTTATTTGATTAAACGGCGAGATTTCTGGCTGGTAAGCAGTAAGGTGTATAAAGATGTTGAAAACAAAGTAGTAGAAGATGCTTATGGGTATAAGAATCTGTTAAATGTAGACAATCAAAAGCATAATTGCGTGGAAATTGAGTTAATGATGCATTATTTGAGACGTAAATTAATGCCGGCAATGAGTTATATTGGTATGCATATACCACTTTATCAGATATTTACTCATCCGAGAGTATTCGGTTTCATGTGGAGCCTTGACCCGCAAATCAGAAATGATGAAATTTACAGCGAACTCCTCAAAATCCTGCCGGGCAACTTATCTTCAATACCGTGGGCGCGTACTGGCAAAACCTTTGGCTCCAATGAAGGGGAAAGAGACTCTTCTTCAAAGGAGCATCATAAATACGGCATATGGTTGAGACATGACTTGCACGACTTCATAGAATCCCATGTCTTAAGCGAAACAATACTCGGCCTCAATATATTTAACGAAAAACTGCTCAAAAATTTGGTAAGAATTTGGCCCAAAGCAAAAACCATATCGACTAATAAAATAGATGAGATTTTAAGCTGGCTGACATCCCTTTGCATCTTTATTAGAAAATATAACATAAGAAGCCCTTATGGTATAAACATGCAAGAAATTAAAGATACATTGGGTTTTCTGTGCGGGAGTATAACAGCCTGGCTCTATCAAGAAGCCAGAGAGAGGCTGCGTGAATAAATTTTTAATGGGTTTAAATTGGGGGAAATAATCTTGCAAGAAAAAATCGCTCTTTTTGTACCATCCCTCCGCGGCGGCGGAGCGGAGCGGGTGATGGTGAACTTGGCCAGGGGTTTTGCTGAAAGAGGGATAAGTGTAGAACTGGTGCTGGCTAAAGTAGAAGGTCCATACCTATCAAAAGTGCCTAAAGATGTGCGAATAGTTGATTTAAAAGCCTGTCGGGTGCTTTATGCTTTACCGGGGCTTGTGCGATATTTGAAGCGTGAAAAGCCTTTAGCTATGTTATCTACATTAAATCATGCAAATATTATAGCTCTTTGGGCAAAGCGATTGGCTCGAGTATCAACTAGGATCGTAGTAAGAGAAGCGAGCACTATACGTTTGAGTTCAGCCAACGCTCCAACAGTAAAAGGAAGATTTATGCCTCTTTTGATGCGCCTTTTCTATTCTTGGGCTGACGCGGTTGTAGCTATATCCAAAGGCGTTGCGGAAGACCTTATTCAAATTACCAAACTTCCCAAGGAAAAAGTTAAGGTTATTTACAACCCTGTAATTACAAATGAAATATTTGAAAAAGCCGAAGAGCCTGTTGAACATCCCTGGTTTGCCCAAGGAGAGCCGCCCGTTATTTTAGGAGTGGGGCGTCTAACCGAACAAAAGGATTTCGCTACATTAATTCGTGCCTTTCATCTTGTTCGAAAAGAATGCAATGCCAAACTTGTTATATTGGGCGAAGGTGAAAAAAGGGCTGAGCTTGAAAAGTTAGTTGAAGGACTAGGATTGAAAGAAGATGTAGATATGCCGGGATTTGTTAAGAATCCCTTTAAATATATGAAAAGGGCTACTGTGTTTGTTTTTTCATCTAAATGGGAAGGCTTCGGTAATGTACTGGTAGAGGCCATGGCTGTAGGCACTCCTGTAGTTTCCACAGACTGCCCCAGCGGACCTGCGGAGATACTGGAAGGAGGGGAATATGGTTATTTAGTTCCATTGGGAGATATTAATGCAATGGCGCGAGCAATTTTAAGTATCATAAAGGAGAAAAAAATAGACACTGGTTTTCAACAACATGCTTTAAAATTTACTGTTGATAAAATTGTAGAATGTTATTTGGAGGTCCTGTATGTACAAAATAAACAGAAAAAGTGATTGGGGCATTAACATTTCAATACAGCTTAGCATTTTAATAACTATATTGGGCACTGCTATATTCAGCCTTACAAATGGGACAAGTGAGCCTCTTTTTCCATTTTCAGCTGAACTAATGCTGTCCACCCAGCTTTTGGCGTTCATTATAGCTCTGCCTGTATTTCGTATACCTCTTTATGGACCAGCTATAGTAGGTATTATAATGTGGTTTTTTTTATTTTTTTAAGTATGGCTTCGGCATTATGGGGAACAAATCAGACTTTGATTTTAAAACGGACATTACTTATTTTTGTGCCAGCAATATGTTTATATTTATTAGTTATCAGAGATAAAAATCCAGTGGATACTTTTTGGAAAATATCTAAAGGGCTCACTTATTTTGGTTGTTTTGTTTCAGTTATAGGAATTTTATTATATATTTTTGGGTCTAATGTATTTACTGATTATGGTCGTATGCAAATTATAAAAATTGCAGGTTTACAGATACAACAATCCGTAGTTGGCATACCGCCAATTTTACGTATATCTTCTTTATCCGGGAACCCCAATAATTTGGCTTCTTGGTTAATGATAACTCTAACTTTAACTACAGCGCAAAGAATAGCGGGTTACATTTCGCAATCCAAACTATTTTTTTTAGGAGGCTTACAGGCTACTGCTTTACTTTTAACTTTTTCGCGAGCAGGTATTGGTACAACTATAATCATTATAGCTTTATTATATTTATTATCCGCACGTAACAAAATGGAAGTCATAAAGAGGACTATATTATTGATACTGTTACTATCTGTTATATGATTTCGCTGCAAAAACCCCCCAAAAACACCTTCAAATCGACATTAGAAGGAGGAAATCTTTCCATAATAACGAATCATAGAGATATAGCAAAAAACAAGAAGCAATAGTAATCAAAATTTAGTTTTAGGGTGACAGGTCATGTTCAGAGAGAATAAATCACATTTGCAAACAGAACTATTCAATACCACTACCTTAATGCACCCCAGAACAATAGCGCAGTTAAAGAAGAGTTGGGCGCCTATCTACTATGAACACGTTTTTTGCCGGATAGACGAAAAGAAGTTTGCGCACCTTTATTGCGAGAATAACGGCAGCCCCAATAAACCGGTGAACATCCTCCTTTCCCTGGAATTTATCAAGCACCTTTACGACTATACCGACGAGCAACTTTTGGAGCAATATTACTTTAATTACCAGATAGCCTATGCCTTGGGCCAACGTAACCTGGGCGAACTCTATATCTGCGAAAGGACCCTCTATGACTTCCGCCGGCGGCTCTACGAATATACCATCCAGCACCCCGAAGAAGAGGACCTGATATTTCAGCAATTTCAGGGGCTCCTAGAGCACTTTCTTGCCATAACCAAAATCAAGACGAATGAACAGCGGATGGATTCCACCGCTATCATGCCCAATATCAAACGCGCCGGCAGGTTGTCCTTAGCCTTTGACGTTTTAAAAAAAGGAGTAGCGGCATGCCCCCAGGAGCTGTTGCCGGAAAAGCTCCAAAAGGTTTTAGAGCCGGCCTTTAAAACTGAGGTCCTCTATCGCTCCCGCAGCCAGGACGTCCAGGCCAGGCTAGAAAAGATAGTGGAATTGCAAGAAGAGCTTCTGGCTTTAACCTCCAACCTGCCGGAAATCCAAGCCAAGCCGGAGATAAAACTCGTCCAGCGCTTTATTGATGAACAAACCACCTATGACCCGGAACAAAAGAAGAGGATTGTCAAAGAAAACAAAGACATCCGCCCCGACTCCTTACAATCGGCCTACGACCAGGACGCCACCTTTCGCAAGAAAGGGAATAAAGAGCAGGTGGGTTACGTCTGCAACCTCACCGAGACCTGTAGCGAAGAAAATGACGTCCAGTTCATTACTGACTATGTGCTGGAAAAGAATACTAAAGCCGATGTCGAGATGGCTGCCGAGCGCCTACCCAAAATAAAAGAGCGCACTGGCGTAACGGACCTCTACACCGATGGCGGCTATTACGGCGAAGACCTCCACCGTAAGGCCGAAGCAGAACTGAATGTAAAGATGCACTATACCAATCTAACCGGGCGGCAACCGGAGGCAGATAAAATACCCCTGACTGCTTTTAAAATCGAAAACCGGCAAAAGGTCTTAGCCTGCCCGCAACAGCAGACCCCTACCCATACCTTTTATGACGAAGCCAAGCGGAGAATTACAGCCTGGTTTGACCCCCAAATTTGTCGGGAGTGCCCCCTCCACGAACAGTGCCCGGTGAAGATCCAGAAGAAAAAAGCCTTGTTGCAATTTAATCAAAGCGCTCTTTTAGCAGCAGAGACCCGCCAAGAATTGGCCGATAGCCAATGCCGGCGGGAAAATACCAGCAAACGGGCAGCCATCGAAGGAACTGTCTCGGCCATAAAACGCGGTCACGGTGCCCAAAAGCTAACCGTAAGGGGTCAAATAAAGAGTGCTTTGGTAATGGGCTTTAAATGTATTGCTCACAACTTTCAACAGCTGAAGAACTGGTTTCACATTAAACGCAAAGAGGCTAGGGAAATATCTGTTAAACCCAAAATATCTTTGCCAGGGGTTGGTGTCCCTGTCTAATGGAATAACCAGGAAAAACGGAGTGGAACAATAGTTTTAGGCACACTGTAATGCGCTATATCACCTATAAAATACCATTTTTTGTTGTCAAAGAGCTTTTGTGTACTTGTATGGGTTGGTTGTTTTGGGGTTTTTGCACCAGAATCGTTATATTTATTACATTAGGTCACTTAACTAAAGTGTCTCCGGTGTTAGAAAATCGATTAACAGTAGGGCTTAATGAACGTGGTCCTGCTTGGATTTTATTATATAATGCTTTTTTACAAAAGCCGTTATTCGGAACTGGTTTTGGTGTTTCATATGAAGAAATTCTTGAAGAGCCTGGTTTAACTATAACATCACATAATCTGTTTTTAGCTATAATATCAGAAATAGGTCTCTTAGGTTTTTTACCTTTTATATTAATATGGTTAATAGGTATTTACAGCGCTTATCTCATTGTTAGAAAGTCATTTAAAACAAATAATCTTTTTATAGAGAACGTAGTAATAGGTAATACAATTATAGCTATTTTATTAGGTTTTATTGCTCATCAGGTATTTGAGGTTAAACTATTGCGATATGGATTTATGACTAATTTATGGGTTTATTTAACAGGAGTTGCTTTAAATCCATTTTTATCAGGAGTGCGAAAAAATATTGAAAATAGAATTTCGGAACGTGTTACTTACCACCGGCCTTGCCTACGGGGGAGCCGAAACACAATTAGTAAGCCTGGCTACTAGGTTGAAAAAGCGCGGGTGGGACGTCCGCGTTGTGTCTATGCTTCCGCCGCAGGCTTTTATGGAAGAGTTAACAGCGGCAGGGATTCCGCTGGCTACTTTAAATATGCGACGCGGGGTGCCGGATCCGCGGGCCATATTTAAGCTTGTCAAAATCTTAAGGCAGTGGCAGCCTGCAATTCTCACCAGTTTTATGTTTCATGCCAACCTGTTAGGAAGAATAGCGGGTCGTATTGCTGGAGTGCCTGTAATTATTTCATCAATACGCAATGAAAACTTCGGCGGACCGCGAAGGGATAAAATCCTGCGGTATACCGACTGGATGGGGAATATTAGCACCACAAATTCTAGGCTTGCAGCTGAAAGTTTAATCAAGCGCGGCGTAGTTCCTGCCGACAAGATGCAAGTAATCCCCAACGGCCTTGTTTTAGACAGGTTTTATATAGATTTGAAGGAAAGAATAAAGCTTAGGCAACAGCTTGGTATATCTTATAATGAATTTTTATGGCTGGCTGTGGGTCGTTTAGAAGAACAAAAAGACTATCCAACTTTGTTGGATGCTTTCCGGATTCTTATTCTTAAGAACGTTAGGGTGCAGTTAAGGATCGCTGGACAGGGGCCTTTACTGGAGGTGCTTAAACGGCAGGCAGTAGATTCGGGACTTTCAGATCGCATTGTTTTTCTAGGCCTGCGCCGGGATATTCCTTCTCTTTTAAATGCTGCTGATGGATTTGTTTTATCATCGGCCTGGGAGGGTTTGCCAAACGTAGTTATGGAAGCCATGGCTGCATGCAAGCCTGTTGTGGCTACAAATGTAGGCGGAGTGCCGGAACTCGTAGAGGATGGTGTCAGCGGCTATATCGTACCTCCGCACGATCCCGAGGCCCTGGCCGCAGCGATGCTGAAGATAATGTCTCTATCTGAAGACGAAAGAAGAGCCATGGGAAGGGCCGGCAGGGCGCATATTGAGGCGAAGTACAGCCTGGATCAAGTTGTTGACCGGTGGGAAAAGCTTTACCAGGATTTACTGCGTAATAAGGGCGTAAGCAGGTCCAGGTAAAAGGATGAACGGTGGAGTCAATGATAAAACTCGGACGCTGGCCGCAGGTATGAAGTTGGCGAATGACGTTTGTCTGTTCGTGCTCGAGGTGTTCGGGGCGTGTTAATTGAGCGGTATTATCTGGAGCGGGCTCTTCTTTTTCGTGTGCCTGGAATTGCGAAAATTAATTCCGTTGGCGAAAAACCTTATTCGATCACGGTTTTTATCGGGGATAAAAACGGCGAAATTTTGCCGGAGGTGCTCGAGATAGCCGAAAGGGTGGCAGAAGAAATAAGGCCGGTGACATCTCTCGTCGCCGTTAAGCCTTATAGAGATGGCCCCGGTGATGCCGTGCCGCCGGCGGCTCTCCCTGAAGAAATTAAAAGGGCCGCTGTTTTCACTCCGCCCACGAAGTCGGATTTGGAGTATTTGCTGAAGAGAGCACTCGACGGCTGCATTTTTGCGGAAGCTGTAACCGTCAGAGGTGGAGAAATTGCCGTCTATGTCGGCGGTGAGGATGGGTCTGCTTCGGCGGATATGCTGGAGAAAGCAGAGCAGCTTTTGAAAATAATTTACGGAAATGCGGTCAAGTATGAGATATGCGATTACAGGGATTACTCAGCATCTGCCGGGGCAAATCGCTCTCCAACTCCATTTTTCATAGATTTTAGGTTCGATCCCCAGAGATACGGTGACGGCAGTCTGCTGAAACTGGCAAAGAACGATGAGGAAAGGTATTGCGACCTGCTGCCAAAGCTGATTGACGGTGAAGCCGATCCCGAAAAGGAGCTCGGCTGCAGGTTTGTGAAGAAGGGAGCGGCGCTGGTAGATCTAGGGGCATCAGAAGGCGTTCTGGAAGCGCTGCTGACGATCTTCTCCTCCGTTTACCTTTACCTACCACAGGATGGGGAGCGTTTTTCCGGTTCAAGGGCGGCGACTCTACCCTTTTCGATTAAGGATAAAACCTTTATTCGACTGGTCAATGCGGGAAGGATAATACCTGTTTTTCATGCCCCTCTCCATCAGTATTCGCTGAATACTGTAATCGAACTGATTGAGGCTTCAAAGGGGAGAGCCGTTCTGCCGCGGCAGCTCGACGGCCTGACGGTTTTAACCATGGCACGGCAGTTTCCTTTTTGGAAGACCATACGCCGCAATCCTGGGGCTGCTGCTGAGATCTACCATTTGCTGAATTATCAAATGCACGATTTTGGTGATGACGATTTCGGAGCATTGGTGCTGAGGAGCTTAAAGCAGGTTTTCGAAAACCACCTGTTGGTGGCAGAGCGTGGCGAGCAGTGGTTTCTTGATGTGGGTCGTGTGGCGGCGGGGACTTTGACGGCAGGTGGATTGGTCGCTTCGTTTCTCGATGATTTTGCGCAAACTGTGGATAAAGAGGTTCTTGATACCGTCATGATCGAAACGCACGGCCATGCTGTGAATCTGACTGCCGCTCGTGCTTTGGGTGCGGTCTATTCTCCGGCTCTGGTAATCAACGAAAAGATACTGAATATGGTCGCCCACTTGCAGGCCGGACCCCGCCGGCAGGTTTCGGCTGTGTCAGTAAATCAATTCGACGAAGTGATCAAAGGCCTTCACGTGGTGAGGCCGGAGCACGTGCCGCTGGAGGAATACCTCGATGTTCTCAATTCCTCAGAGGCGGAGAGGGTGCGGCGGGTCGTTTTCGACGTCATTTATCGGGCGCAGGGCGACCCCCAAAAAGTAAAAGAAGAGGTAGACCGCTTAAACCGTGAGGTTTTAAAGTGGAGAAGATCGATGATCGGTAAGGCTGCAGATCGTGTGATAGATGTAATCGATATCGTTGGTTTAGTGCTGGATAAGGTGCCAATCCCCCTGGGGGCGTTTGGTGAGCCCGTGCTCTCATTTTTCGGCATGGCGATAAATGCCCTCTTCGGCGATAAGATCAAAGAGACCGTTGACGCAGCCGTCTTTGCTGCTCTTGAAGACAGGGTCTTTGCCGCCCTGGGAGGGGTCTCTCCGGCTGCCGTCAGGCTCAGCAAGGTCAGGAGCAAGATCGGGTCGAAGTATTGAGGGAGAGGAGCAGTTAAATTGATGACGCAAAGAAGAGTCCTCTTTCTTGCCACCGTCTACACCCATCTGGCTGCCTTCCACGTGCCCTTTATGAAGATGCTGCAGGGGTGGGGGTGTGAGGTCCACGCCGCGGCCTCTTCCGCAGAGGGGCATAAGGAGCGGGTGGAGGAGGCAGGGGTGATATGCTGGGAGATTCCATTTGCCCGTTCCCCTTACAGCCCGGCCAATCTGGATGCCTACCGGTGTTTGAAGGCTTTATTACGGGAGCATCGTTTTGACCTGATCCACGTCCACACCCCGGTGGCAGCTTTTCTGGGGAGGTATCTGGCGAAAAAGACGGGGCAGGGGCCGGTGCTCTACACCGCCCACGGCTTCCACTTTTATAAGGGCGCTCCTTGGAAGAACTGGCTGATCTACTATACTGCGGAGCGCCTTGCTGCCGTTTGGACGGACGGCCTTATCGTCATGAACGGGGAGGATTACGAAAACGCCCGCCGCATGGGTTTTGAGCCGGATAAGAACCTTTTTTACGTGCACGGGGTGGGTGTAGACTTGAGGTCCTTCGAGGCGCCGCCTGCTGCGTACGGAATCCGCCGGGAGCTCGGCATTGAGGCGTCTGATGTGGTGGTCAGCTGCGTGGCGGAGATGATTCCTAGAAAGAATCATGATTTTCTCTTGGAAGCGTGGAAAGGCGTGGCTGCCGGTTGTTTCCGCTGCCACCTTTTGCTGGTGGGGACGGGGAAGCTGAAAAGCCACCTTGAGGAGAAGGTCAAACGGGAGCAGATTCCCCGGGTGCACTTTCTCGGCTTTCGCCGTAACGTGCCGGAGATACTTCGCGAAAGCAACATCATCACTCTTACTTCAAAACATGAGGGTCTTCCCCGCTGCGTCATGGAGGCCATGGCCGCCGGCAAGCCGGTGGTGGTCACCGATGTGCGCGGTAGCAGGGATCTGGTGGAGGACGGTCGCACCGGGTTTTTGGTTCGGCTGGGCGACGCGGCGGGGCTGGCGGCGGCACTGGAAAGGCTGGCGCGTGACCCGGAGCTGCGTACCTCCATGGGCGCCGCCGGGCGGGAGAAGATCCGGGAGTATTCCCTGGAAAGAGTCCTAGCCGAAATGGCCGAAGTTTACGGCCGCTATTTGAGATGAAACAAAGCGAGTTTAGGGTTGAGGAAGAGGGGATGCAGTTTCCCGGTGTGGTTGGACGGGTCTGATAGCGCTTCAACAAGAGGTGACCAGAACACAGCAGCGGGGTGCTACCGTTAAAGGATTTGCAAGCTTACCTGGAAAGCCTGGCAGGGATCAGTGCCGAAGATAAAAGTTGAAGAGAGAGCTAGCTGCGTCCCGGCCTGGACGGGACGTCCTTTAGCCTTTAGCATGGTGATAAGGTGGTATCTATGAAGTATTATGAAATCCGGGACCCTATACTCGGCTTTATTGCCGTCAATGAGTGGGAAAGGGAGATCATCGATCATTGGGCTTTTCAGAGGTTGCGCCGCATCAAACAACTGGCCTGGACTGATATGGTTTATCCTGGAGCCACCCACAGCAGGTTCGAACACTCACTTGGGGTAATGCATATAGCAACACAGATGTTTGATTCCATTGTAAATAAAAATGCTGAGTTTTTGAAATCAGAATTAAATTTCACCGAGGCAGGCTTTCAGCGCGACAGGGTATTGGTGAGATTGGCAGGGCTTTTGCATGATATAGGGCATCCCCCCTTTTCCCATGCTGGTGAGGAGTTAATGCCAATAAACCCTGCAACAGGGAAGGCTTATAAACATGAAGCATATTCGGAAGCGGTGATCAGATATCTCTTTAAGGATGTCATTGAAAATCATCCTTTAAATCAAAATTATCACATAAAAGCCGATGACATAGCGGATTTCCTCGCTGGCAAGCCTTCAACGGGTCGCAGTTTGCTCTGGCGCAGCTTGATCACAGGCCAGCTGGATGCCGATAGGGCCGATTATCTTTTGCGTGATTCACATCATATCGGGGTTGAGTACGGAAAATATGATTTAAAACGGCTTTTGGTGACTTTGACGGTTGCCTTTGACGAAAATGGTGAACCGGTATTAGGCGTCGAAGAGGGTGGATGGCATGCCGCTGAGGGTTTGATTTTGGCGCGCTATATGATGTTTACGCAGGTATACTTTCAGCATACAAGGCGGGCTTATGATTATCATCTGGTCCAGTTAATGAAGGATTTGTTGAAATCAAACGCAGAAGGTTCAGATGCTCAAGAGGGCATATTTCCACCCCCTACTTCTGTGGATAATGTAACATGCTATCTTAAGTGGGATGATTGGCGAGTGTATGGCCTGCTTCAATCCGGTTTGGGTGGCCCACATGCAGAGCTTATCAGAAAGCGAAAACATCACCGGTCTGTTTTCCAAACAACTGAGGTTCCAACTGTTGAAGATTTAAGTCTTTTAGAGGAAATCTGTAGTGAATTGGGTGAATTGGTCTGTTTTGTCGATGAAGCAGAAAACAGCTGGTACAAATTCGGCAGAGAGGATATTTATGTTTTGCCGGAAAAAAGCAAAAAGAACGCCAGGAAAACGAAACTTCTCTCTGCAATTTCGAGCGTTGTTCATGGCTTGAAACCGATCAAACAAAAAAGGGTTTATGTCCCCTGGGAGAGAAAAAGAGAAGCTGAAAAAAGAGTGAGAAAAGTGCTTAATCCTGTTGGGGGTGACTGATGTGAAATTGAATATTCCTTGGCATCGGTATGCTTTGATTGTTTACCTGGCAGAAAAGATGCAGGAAAAAGGACAGCGGTTCGGTAAAACTGCTCTGCAAAAGTTGATTTACTTACTCCAAACGATATATCAAATCCCGGTTGGGTACCATTTCAGCCTCTATATGTACGGCCCTTTTTGTAGCGATTTAATGGACGACTTGGATTATGTAAGCTGCATAGGCGGCGTGGCAGTGTCTATGGAAGAGGGATCGGTGGGGTATACGATTTCTCTCTCATCTAATGCTGAACTTATTAAGGATAAAGGGCGTGACTTTTTGACCGATTATCAACCACAGATTGATGAGCTGTTGGAAACATTTGGAGCCATGCGCGTCAGGGATCTTGAACTGCGCTCTACTATTATTTTTGTTGACCGCGATGCGGTTGCCGGCTCCAGGGAAATCGGGAGAGATGATTTTGTTCAGGAAATAAAAAGCATCAAGCCGCACTTTTCTTATGATGAAATCAATCAGGCCGTGGATGAGCTTGAAAGTCTCGGATACATTGAGCGGCGCTGAGCAGGTCTGGAGGCGATAAAAGGCTATGCGAGTCCATTCTCTCTATAAGTTTTATCAAGCGCATTTTGGCTATCCTCGTGCTTCGACGGATCGACAGGGCTTGGCGTTTGCTTTGGCAGTCAAAGATTGTATAAATGTGTTACAAGAGATATACCAAAGAAACAATTTGCAACCTATATCAGAGTATCAAGACAGCTTATACGCGAGAAGACTAACATTGTGCTTTTTGAAAAACCTTAAGGACTTAGCGGCAAGCAGGTTCCAAGATCCTTTGAGGTCATTACGTTATCTCGATTATGAAATCGAGGTCTCACCGCAACTATTGCAGTTAGGTCGTAAAAGTGGACTATTTATATCTAGTCCGTTGCTTTGGTATCACCAACAGAGCGAGCTTATCTTTCTCACTTTTGGTGCCTCCGGTAATATGACAGCTGAGCTTGGGGTTTTCCGTACCCTCAGCGAGCAGCTTAGTATTCAAAAATTATCCGTCTCACCTGTGGAGCTTTATACCTATTGGAATCTTATTGACGGCGAAGCAACAACCTGTGTACGAAGAAAGATACAACCAGCACCGGTTGATCGTATAATCCATACCTGTAATCAGGTGCTTAACGCAAAATGAAATCGCCCCTTCGATGGAGCCTGCAATTAGTGGTTAATTTAGGTTGCCAGCCAACTGCTTTTTAAGGAGATTAAATTTGAGGGCTTACGAAGCAACCAAATCAGGGAACTGGAATTAAGTCCACCATTATTTTCTAGCTCTCGATGCTTTAACCATTTAGCTTTTTTCTTATAGCTGCGGATATGGTCAGCTGGCCCTCAGCAGTTACCTGCATCACCTCATATTCCACGAGCAGTACCACTTTATGTTAGATATTCTTACTAAGAGCAGACCAGGGGGAAATGTGCAGGGACTTTATCTCGTCATCTGTTTTGAGAACAAACCAGCTTGATTCCATAAAGTGGCAACCGCCTGGTGTGTTTCATGGCTCACGTTGGAATGGCATTGGCCACTTTCTCTTAAATATAAATAGGATAGAAGTAATACCCCCTGATCTCTTACAATATACAAACCAGTTTTTATCACAATTTAGATGGGAGGTTAGACTTCCTTAATGAGGACCAATATTAAGGATTTGGAGGAGGCCATGGGCCTCATTTAATTGCTGGTGATGCTGATGGAGGCGATTGAAGGCTTCTTTGGCTACGGCGGATGCTAGCATAGTGTAGGTGAGGTTGTTAACTGGGTGGCTGCCCAAGTAGAAGAAAAATATCTTGGCAAGATCCCGAGAGAGGAGGGAAGACTTTTTTGATTTTCTCCGAGACAGTAAAACCATCAGAGAAATGGGCTTTTTGGAAGCAGGATACTTGCTTGCAGAAAACACCGTTTACAACTTCATGTTGGATGTACTGTTAGAAAAGTATAAACTCGGTACGTATGCTTTTGAAGTCCTCTGGTCTGATTTAGTGCATGAAGCTGCAGAGAGGATTTATAAAGGTAAAACCATATACATGCATCGGAAAATTCTTTATAGGCTGCCTCGCGTGTAACCAATGTTACAAAAGGGCAGTGTGTTCCAACAGATTCCGCACACGAAATTTATGAGACCCGTTGCTTTAGGTGGGGGTTCTTAGGTCAGGCTGTAAAAAAAGCGGGAGGTTTATTGCCGATCGCAGTGGAGGTCGGGATAGCCAAAAGGATGGTTGCTTTTACGAATGGGGGTTCTACCGCGGCAGGAAGCTTTTTTGACTTAATCTGTTCGCTGATAGGTGAAGTACTCAGGTTGGTGCAAAGCTTTGCACGCGAGGGCAGGCAGGTGCCGCAAGAGCTTCTTTTTCTTATGCAGCTTTGCGAAGGAGACAACTTCCAGAAAACGCCTCCAGGAGCGCGCTCTTATGCTTTCCTGCTCCCTCTTGCCCTTGAGAACTTGGAAAGCAGCCCGGAATACGCGGAGTTTTGCAGGCTTTTGCTCACTGAGGAGAGGTTCAACGAGGTGTTCCCTCCTGCAGAAAGGGGGGAGGCGGGCAATTTGGCGTTTCCTAAGGAGTACCTCCTCTCCATTGCCTGGCGTTATCTGAACCAGACAGGAACGCCAGCTTTACTGCCGGAGGCTCTAGGCGAGATTCTGGCTCAAAGTGAGGCTGTCAGGGAGAAAAGGAGTTTCAATTTCCGGATGGTTGCGCCGCTCGTGGGGCTCTCTGGTTCCGGGGAACTCCCTGAATTCAGGCTGGGTCGGTGGCGGCTGCGGAGGCTGAGTGAAAGCGAGGTAGCGCGTGTTCAGTATTTCCGGCAATACTTCAGTCTTCCGGCCACTATGGTCTACAGTGGGGAAGCTCCACCTTGTTTGAGCTTTGCTCTTGTTCTTGAAGATTGCGAGGTTCCTTTCAGCGGCCTTGCGGCAGGATGGAACGTGGTGCGGCCTGAGTTTTTACCGGAGAAGGAGCTAAAAGACCTGGTTTCCCTGCTTCAGGCGGCGACCAGTGTGGGCGAGTTTGGGCGCTGGTACGCGATTTCCTGCCCTGTGCTTATTTATTACACTGTTGATTGGGCGGCAAATCCCTTTGGGAACCCGTTCTCGCCGGACTACGCCTGGCCTCTAGGGAAGATCCATTTCGGCCGCGAGTGGTTCCTACCGCCTGCAGGTTGGGAAGATTGGGTCTCTCGGATGTTTTCATTTGTGGAAAGGGCACCGGAACCCGAGAAAGTCCGCTACCGGCGCGCCCTTCGCTGGTTTGCTGAAAGCATCTTCTGTGACAACCTCGGCGACAGGATGATGAAGCTGTTTGTTGCCCTGGAGGTGCTTTGCCTTGGGGGCATAAAAGCGGATCGGGGCAAGGGACAAAAAATTGCTGCCAGGTGCTCTGAGTTGCTGCACCAAGATGACAGGGAGCGGCGTCGGTGGCGAAATTTCATAAGAGATGCTTACGAAAAGGTGCGTTCTCTTCTTTTTCACGAGGGGGCAGATGAAGAAAAGTTGGCTCGGGTAATAAAAGAAAAGTTGAAAATCAGCGTTCCTGAGGAGTGCGCGGACTTGTTAGAAATAGCCTTTAGGACAGCCTGGAACGAGCTTGCCCTTGGACCGGCACGAGAAAAAGCATAAGAAGCTTGCTGTCTGTTTTTTCGCCCAAGAACATTCCTTGGGCATAGGTATGCGGTTGCTGGAGACATTCGGCGCTATGCGCGTCAGGGACCTTGAATTGCGGGTGCTCTTCCGCAAGGTGCGCAAGGTTTCATTATGACGCGCCTTCCTAGGGTTTCCGGCAAAGACGTTGTAGCAGCCTTACGCTGAGCAAAATTTAAAACCATTCATTTATTTTGGATTTATATTAGATGCAAAGGCTCGGTAGCATCTAACGAATCAATAACGGAGTTACTACAAATGTCGCAATTACGTAAGCGACCACAACACATACCACAATATCCACTATCCAGAGCAATGGCGAGCGAGACTGTTTGGAACGAGCATAGAACACTAGGCCTGTTAGAAATAAGCCTAACAGAATTAGAAAAGCGATTATTCCGGGCCAGAAGACAGATACGGTGACTGCCATGGTAACACCTCCTCTCTCTCAGGGACTTCAATATTCAAAAAACCGCTTCTCCACCCTGTTCAGTAATCTCCTGATGTGTTGGCTTTCCTCCTTCACGGGGTTCTTCTCTAATGTCGCCTGCAGAAGGTACACCGAATACTGCAGACTGGGTGTGCTTCAAGTGGATTGTTCTTGATACTCAGGATCTTCCTTGTTCACCGAGCTTTTCAGTTTCCGAATGAACACAATGTCCTGACGGTGTTTGTCTTTTAACATCAGGGCATCCTCTAGTACTAGCCGCAGTTTTCGTTCATCGAGTTCAGAGGCATAGGCCCAGCGGAAAAAGTGCCTGAAGGATCTAAGGTTGATGGTTTGTGCCAGTCGCTCCAATGCTGCGAAGGTTCGCTCAATAAACTTTTTTCGAGTTTCTTCCCGTTCTTTCCGTTTCTTTTCTAGGACAGCGTCCAGGAGATGGGTGGAAAAACGTTCACTCACGGACAATCACACCCCCAGAATACCACCCTAACGTTCAGCTCGGTTGAACATGGGTATGGACCGAGTTACCAGATGACTTCCACATCGTAGCGTCTGATTTGAGGATCCGTGGTGAGGATCGGGAGGTTTTCTAACTGGGCCTGGGCAATGAGAAGCTGGTCAAAGGGATCACGATGAAGAGCCGGTAGTGTAGACACATGCAGGACATGGGTCAGTCCGACAGGTAAAGGGTCGATTCCATTCACGGCCAGTTGTTCGATAATGAAGGATTTCAAATTCCCTGGTAAAGTCAATTTCCCCAGAGCAGCCTTTATAGCCACCTCCCAGGCACTCGCAGCACTAAAAAACAATTTGTTTTCGCCTCTGCTGATAATTTCCCTGGCGCGCGAGATAACCGGGGATCGTCGGTAATCCACCATAAGAAGGTAATAATACACAAAGTCTCATTCCTTTTTCAAGCAGTATTTTTACTGGCAGAAGGCCTACCGAATTCTATAAGCAAATTTGCTGGCTCACCAGCTCAGAATTGTTAATTGGTCGAACGGATAATGAGCAAGATTTCGCGTAACGAGGGTCAGGTTCCGGGATATAGCGATGGCAGCGTTGACCACATCTGCTACAGACAATGTGTAGCCTTTGGCCAGCCAGTCTCGACGGAATCTCCCGGCTAAAGCAGCCTCTTTATAAGTTGGTGTGGCATAATAGTATAGTTCCTCGAGCATGTTTTGGGCCTCTGCTTGCTTATTTTCTGGAATCCCGGTCAAAAATTCAATTACTGTAACGCTAGAAATGAACAGTTCTTCCGAATTAATGTCATGCAATAGTTTTTCCGCCCTTTGCCGCCACTGGTTGCGCTTGCTACGATTTAAATCGATTAAGAAGTCGGTATCAAGCAAGGCTCCACAGATTGCTCTTTTGAGTATTTTACTCATCTGCCCTTACATCCTTTTCGCGCAACCGGTTGATAAAAGCCAATGTATCATCCCCTTCTTCCGGCCTTCTGTCAGGTACTAGTTTACCAGTAATGAAGCCCTCTTCTTTTTGAATGAAAGCCAGGCGTTTTTGCCTTTTTAATTCTTTCTCAATGGCGGAGAGGATAAATTTTGAGCGGTTTCCTTTGCCTGCTATGGCATCAATTTCTTTGAGAATATTGAGAGGCAACCTTACTGCCGTTATTCTTGAGTTCTTACCGGGGTTGACCATGAAAGCAGTCACCTCGCTTTGTATTGTGGTATTACACTAAGTATAACACCTGCTGAGAAGTATGCAATAGGCCTGAAATATAAAATAACAGATGTGGTTGCTGCTGTTGTCGTGAACATTTTGCCTAGGGAGAGCATTTGTCGTTTATTTTAAGGTATAATTAAGCTGTAGCTGTTTCCTGGCTGGAAAGTCCCCAGGAAAAAATCAGAAAAAGGAGGGCATTCTCAAAGGCGAGAGCGCGCTTTGGACGCGGCACATATGAGCAGTTTTTCACCTGAGGCAGTTGCACCGGTTAGAGCCGATTTGGAGGCCATCTGAAGGGCAGGTTGAGCCTTCACGATGCGAAAACTGGGAAGAAGGTCACACAGGGAGCGAAGGTAGAGGTTGCCGGGTACTCACCTAGATCTCTTGGCGTTCGAGGGACATTTCAGGAGGGGAGGTAGCGGATAGCCGCCTTTCCTTCCATCTCCTTGTAGTATAGAGATAGCAGGATATTACAGTTAGTAACCGAAATTTCATCCCGTTGGTGGGGTCAAAAGAGGAAAGCACCCCAAACAGGCTCAGGCCGCTCTAGCTTCCAAGCTTTGCAGCATCATCTTTGCCGTGTTGTCAAAGAACCAACCCTATAACCCTGAATACTTAAATAAAAACCTAAAAACATACCTCTTGACATCTGTTAGTAGGTCTAAAGGGGACGGGTGTCCAGGCGGTATTTTTCTATGAAATGGCCAATCTTTATTATTACACAGCTTGGTTCTTATGGCCTATCACGGGCTCGAGCTGGGCGGACTGGCGGAGGATGTAGCCAGGCATCGCTGGTAAAGGCCTGGGAGGAAGTAGTAAGTCCATCAGGAGCCGACGCCGGCGCCCCAGTTTGAGTAATATTTTCGGAAGGATTAATTCAGGGAGAGGTGGGAACACTTACCATGATGTGGCGTGAACGTTACTTACAACTGATAGGATATTTTGGCTGCCTCCTGATTTTAACTTTACTGCCCACCGTTGTTGGGGCTCTGCTTACAGCTAGGCAGGGCGTACGCCTGGAGAACTTTTTTTCTGCAGCCCTGGCCGCTGTGGTTTTAGCCATCGCGCTTAGCCTGCTGAGCAGCATAATTCTCTGGCGCAAATGGCTGCAACCGCTGGCTGGCCTAGAGAATTTTTTGAAAATTTTAGGAGAAGGCGATCCGGTAAAAGCTGACCGGTTCTTTTCCAGCTTGGATTTGCATGTAGCCTTTAAGGAGCCGGTTATGGCAATTTTGGACAATTATTTCCGACTTATAGGCCACATGCAGCGCAGTTCCGATGAGTTGAATTGCTTTGTGAACCTCCTTTTTAAGGGTACCGTGGTTAGTCACAACAGCCTCCGGGAGACAAACACGGCTATGCAGGAAATAGCCGGGGGTTCTGATGAGCAAGCTGGTGCGGCCCAGCGGGTAGCCGAAAGCATGGTGGTTTTGACTGGCCTGGCGGAAGAAATTACCTGTCATGCCCAGTCGGGTTCCCAGATCGCTGCCCAAGTCCAGTTCAGGCAACAGGAGGGAAGAAACCTTTTAGAACAACTTCTTCAAGAGATTGAGGAAGCGGCTGGTTCCAATGAGCGGGCAGCCCAACAGATGCACAATCTGGAAGAAAAAATGTCTCGCATCAACGAATTTGTCCGGGTGGTTACGGCCATCGCGGAGCAGACTAACCTGCTTTCCCTCAATGCAGCCATTGAGGCAGCGCGGGCCGGTGAACAAGGTCGGGGTTTCGCGGTGGTGGCTGATGAGGTGCGCAAATTGGCAGACCAGTCAGCTCAAGCGGCGCAAAATATCACCAAGCTGGCGGAAGAGATCCAGGCCCAGGCGCGGGAAACAGCCTCCCAGGTGAAGAAGAATGTGGAACTGGTCAAAGGCAATATAGAAAGAGGACAGAAAGCCAAGGTTGCTTTCCAGGCCATAGCCGAGGCCATAGATCAGGCAGTCAAGGCTATGCAAGAGATAAATAATCGGGCGCACCAGCAAGCCGAGCAGGTACGGACGGTGAATGAGGACGCGACTCGGATGGCCGCAGTGGCTGAGGAGACCGCAGCTAGTATTCAGGAAATTACGGTATCGACCGGAGAGCAGCAGGAGGCCATGAGTAAAATGGAGGAAAGCGCGAAAAAACTAGCTCGTATGGCGGAGAATTTCTTTGAGTTGGCGTCCGCCTACACCCGGGGCGGGTGGGACCAGACTACGTGTCAAGCCTTAATCCGGCAAGGCCAAACCATATTGGAAGAGCTAGCAGCTAGGCCAGAGGTGCAGAAAATGGATGCTAGCCAGATGAAGCCCTTATTGGACCGAGTTTTTGAAGGTTCTCCCGAAATTCAGACTCTTATTGCTACTTTGCCTGACGGTGCGCCCATATATAGTCGGCCGCCAGCTAAAGTAGCCAATTGGGCTTTCCGCCCTTGGTTTCAGGCAGGTATGGAAGGCAAAAAATTTGCCACTGAGCCGTACATAACACAGGTTACTAACCGCCTGGCCATTACAGTATCCGTACCCGTGAAAAAGGAAAGCGGGGAAGTAGTGGGAGTTTTGGCAGCCAATCTGGTGCCGGCCAAAGGCTAGAAAATAATGAGCTATTCACTGTTACGCCAATCAGGATCACCGGAGGGCTCTCAAGCGGTATCGTGCTCACAGGCCTGAGAGTCCGAGTTTGCTGCCAGGAATCAGAGAAAACTTTTTTCTTGCCGTTTTACTTTCATCCTAATAGAATAGCACTGGGTAGGGGAGAGAAGGGCTCTTATCCGTATTCAGGATTACGTTGTTTTAAGGAATTAACGTGGAAATTTTTGCGAATCAGAATTAATAGCGGTTTGGGAGATATATTAAGGAACGGCAGGTGGTTTTTCTGAAAAGAATTCTAAAGAAAAAAGAGGGCAGATGATTAGGAAACAGACATACATTCTTCCTGAGCAAGACCCGGGAGGAAGGTAACCTGCATCACAGAGAACGGCCATTATGTCTTTGTAGTCTTCAGGTTCGCGGAGTTGGAGTTCAGCTATGATGTGATTACCTATATCAAGGCAGGCTTCTACAGCCAGGTGAAGTGTCCGCTCGATATAGCGCCGGTGAATTTTATTTTCTTTTAGTTTTTCTAGCGAGATGTTCTTTTGTTCTTCTACTAGATCAGAAATATACTCGGTTAAAAGTTTTAATTTTTCCTCCAGGACTTCCTTATCAATCATTTTAACCTAGCCTTCCGAAAATCATCGCTTTTCGGAGGCTGTAGAAGTGCTGCATGTCGAAATAACGCCTCCTGGAATTTACCTCGAAGAAGACACGCTGCCTGTGGTCTTTCTCCAGAATCAGTTTACCGTATTTCCGGACCTGGTGCTGGAGCAGGGGGGGGTGCCTCCATCAAATCAATGACCTGAACAGGTCTGTGAAGCTTTTCTTGGAGGGCGATTTCCAGCTCTAGCCGTCTTTCAAAACGCTCTAGTTTGTCCTTTATGTTTGGAGAGAAGAGAACGGCAATATCGATGTCGCTTTCTGGGCGGAACCGGCCACGGGCCAGTGATCCGAAGATGTATGCAGTGGTGATGTCGGGTTGATGGACAATGTATTGAGACACTATGTTAATGATTTCCTCTTGTATTTTTTGTTGTGTCTTTTGTGAGTCCATCAAGAAACCTCCTGCTCGCTGCTCCCAACATTTCTTGAGAAATTATACCACAAAAATCTTCGTTGTGTCTTGTTTTTGTTTTCATTCAGGAAATCAGAAAATTCCTGCCTCAAGGAATCAAGGCAAGAGGTGGCTAAGGTCTAGGTTTTTACATTTTGCTCTTGTTGTGGATAAAAAACGCTGCGGCGCCGCCTAGGTCACAGAGGAAGCAGTGGAAAAGATTTTTCGCGCCCACCCCAGTTTAACTCTTCGAGCAATTGCCGTGTTATCTCCCTTGAAGTGTTAGCCTTCGCTCTCCGCTGCCTGAGTGCATATGTAAGGACGCTAAAAAGGGCACTCGGGAACTGTTTCCGCACGAACTTGCTCTCATCTGAAAGCACTATGTACCAAAATAAAACCTTGCTACCCAGTGCCTCGGCGCCGCGGATGATTTGTGTTCACCTCCACGTGACACAGATGTAGGTCACGTTGTGGAAAAGCTTCAGAGAAGCGCTTTTCCTGGCATGAAGTGCCTTGGCGGGAGGCAGAAACCACGTGGGGATGAAGCCCATGTGGTTTTTTCATTCACATGTGTGTGCAGAAAAACATTTGACGACTGTAACCCAGTAAGGTTATACTTGTGATTGAGAAGTTATCCAGGGAGGTTCGAAGGTATGTCTTATATTGCAACTGTATCACAAAAAGGGTGGGTTGTCATACCGAAGGAGCTTCGCACAAAGCTCAAGATTCGTCCTGGAAGCAAAGTACTCCTTACCGAAGGGGAGGATGGTTTGGTGATCACACCTCTCCCCGAGGACCCGATTGCTGCTTTCCGGGGGATGCTCAAGGGGTTTCCCTTGGTAGAAGAGTTGCTGGAGGCCAGGAAGGAGGAAGCTGCCCGTGAAGAGCTACGTGCTGGACAGCTACGCGGTGCTGGCGTACTTCCTGGATGAAGAGGGGGCAGCGCAGGTGGAGGGACTGCTCCGGGAGGCCGCTGCAGGGAAGGCATCCCTGAACTTATCTGCCGTTAACCTTGGGGAGGTTGCCTACATCACGCAGCGGAAGGCCGGGGCAGTAGGGAGACGCAAACTTCTGTCTGCGCTGGATGCCCTTCCGGTTACGGTTGTGGACGCAGACCGGGACCTTGCCCTCGCGGCGGCGGAGATCAAGGCAAAACACGCCGTTTCTTACGCCGACTGCTTCGCGCTCGCCCTCGCCCGGCGCGGCGGGGCAACCGTGGTAACGGGGGATCCCGAGTTTAAAAAGGTGCAAGGGGTCGTGCCGATTCACTGGCTTCCGGAAAAACCCAAACAACGCTAACCCCCCATTAACACATCATCAAGACATCGTTTTGGGGACTATCACGTGGAATTCCTTCCATGAAACGTCAAAGGCTCGCTACCTTTTGGACTCCTATCCTTTCCCAACGCCTCCGTTATATTCATCAGTTGCATTCTCTAGGGATCGCGGAGTTAGCTGGAAGGGTATTTGACGTAGTCACCCAGCCGGAACCGGTTGATGATAGGATGTTGCCAGCAGGATTTGATCGTGAAACCATGGCGGCGGTCTACAGTGGGGGGGCTCCACCGATAATTTCCCTGGCGCGCCGAGATAACCGGGGATCGTCAGTAATCCACCATAAGAAGGTATGGGTGTCAAGCAGTGCTCTCATTTCTCAAACAACTCCAGAACAGAGTCTGAAAGTGGTGCATCAAAATCAGGAGCAATGGTAATCTTTCCTTTTGCGCTTCCAGGAACATGCTTTTCAGGCTGCTCCTTTATTGGAACGAGGCGAGCAACAGGTTTGCCTGCTTTAGCGATGATAATTTCCTCGCCTTCCTTGACGCGGGCCAGAAGTTTCGAAAAGTGTGTCTTTGCTTCATGAATATTGACTTTCCTGGACATTTTTATCAACCTCTCGACCCCATTGTAGACTAGACTAAGGACTAAGGCAAGATGAGGACTTCTCCTTATTTTGTTGCTGTTAGATGTTTTTCCAGTAAGCTGTGTTGCTGTTGTCGTGACCGTTATATACTCGGTTAAAAGTTTTAATTTTTCCTCCAGGACTTCCTTATCAATCATTTTAACCTAGCCTTCCGAGAATCATCGCTTTTCGGAGGCTGTAGAAGTGCTGCATGTCGAAATAACGCCTCCTGGAATTTACCTCGAAGAAGACACGCTGCCTGTGGTCTTTCTCCAGAATCAGTTTACCGTATTTCCGGACCTGGTGCTGGAGCAGGAGTGGTGCCTCCATCAAATCAATGACCTGAACAGGTCTGTGAAGCTTTTCTTGGAGGGCGATTTCCAGCTCTAGCCGTCTTTCAAAACGCTCTAGTTTGTCCTTTATGTTTGGAGAAAAGAGAACGGCAATGTCGATGTCGCTTTCTGGGCGGAACCGGCCACGTGTAAAAAAGCGGGAGGTTTATTGCCGATCACAGTGGAGGTCGGGATAGCCAAAAGGATGGTTGCTTATACGAATAGGGGTTCTACCGCAGCAGGAGCAGGTTTGAAGAATTGTTTGCCGGCAAAAACCCTGGTATACTTAAAGTGTCACGAAAACTAAAAAGACCGGGTGTGTTCGTTACAACAATTTAACGGGAGAACCGTCAGATGACAGAAAATCAAATTGACCATGATCGTTTATTCAAAGAACTTTTGGAGAGCTTTTTCGCCGAGTTCATGGAGTTGTTCTTTCCAGAAGCTGCTCGTTCCATTGACCTGACACAGCTCAGGTTTCTCCAGCAAGAAATCTTCACCGACGTTACAGCCGGTGACAGACACGAAGTGGACATTCTGGTGGAAACCAGGCTTAAGGGCCAGCCGGGTTTGATTCTGGTACACATTGAACCGCAATCGTACGTACAAAAGAACTTTAACGAGCGGATGTTCGTTTACTTCAGCCGGTTATACGAGAAGCACCGGCGGAAGATATTGCCGGTGGCCGTATTTGGCTACGACCGGGTACGGGATGAACCGGACAGCTTCGAGATTGTCTTTCCCTTCCTGGATGTTCTAAATTTCCGGTTTTACAAGCTGGAGTTAAAGAAACTTGACTGGCGGGAGTACATTCATAGTGATAATCCGGTAGCAGCGGCGCTGTTAAGCAAAATGGGCTTCAGGCCGGGAGAAAGGGTTCGAGTAAAGGTGGAATTCCTGCGCATGCTGGCCCGGATGAAGCTGGACCCGGCGCGGATGGAGTTGCTGGCCGCCTTTTTCGAGACCTACCTGAAGCTGGACCGCGAAGAAGAAGAACAACTTTACCGGGAATTGGGTAAAATGGACAAAAAGGAGGTTGATGCCATTATGCAAATAACCACCAGCTGGCATGAAAAGGGCCGTGCGGAAGGCCGTGCGGAAGGCCTTGCGGAAGGACGTGCGGAAGGTCGTGCGGAAGGCCTAGTGGAAGGTAAAATTAAAGCCAAGCAGGAGGTCATATGCAGGTACCTGGCTTGCAGGTTTGGAGCGGATTCTGCGGCCATACAGGAAAAGGTGCCGCAACTGACCGACATGGATGCGCTGGACCGGGTGCTGGACCGGCTGTTTGCCGCCGGCTCCCTGGAAGAAGCCCGGAGCATCATCTGGGAGGAGCTGAGCAGGTTCATTCAGTAAGTGTATCTTTCGATTATTCCGACCCGACCTTCTCAGCACTATGCCATTAAACCCCTCGCAGTTTGTTTTATCCCGTCGCTTTAATGGCCTGGGCTGCTGATCTGTTTCATAGAGCAGGAGCTTGTTTTCAGTTAAATCGAGAGTCTTCAGTTTTGGTGACCTCGGGGCCGTTTCGCTTCAGCCGTAATCCGATGTATCTCGGGATGTTGATCTGGCTCCTCGGCATGCCTGTCTTGCTGGGAACACTGAGTACGTCCCTTTTTCCCGTCCTCTTCTTCCTGGTGGCCAACTTCTTTATTATTATTCCGCTCGAAGAGAGGAGCATGGAGCAACAGTTTGGGGAGCGTTATCTTGATTACGAGCAGCTGTTCGGCGGTGGCTCTGAAATCGAGAAAAGACCTCGGCCTGCAGCGATGGTTTGGGTGGTAGGAGTTTGTGGTAAACTATTGGCGAGGGCAGGGAAATTTTTGCTGGGCGGGTGGTTCCTGGTGGACGCAGCGAAACTTGCGGAAGAAAGGGAGAGGCATGTAGCTCTGCTGCGCTCGGAGGTGGCGCGGCTGACTGGGGAGCTGCAGAGGCTGGGTGCACAAAAGATTGTGCTCTTCGGCTCGATGGCGCGCGGCCGCCTGGACCTGTTCACGGACGTTGATCTGCTGGTAGTGATGGACAGCGAGCTGCCGTTTGTGGAAAGGAGCGGCTGGGTCTACCGGGAGCTGAGGCCGCGTGTTGACGCTGACATTTTCGTCTATACCGAGGAAGAGTTTGAGACCTTGAAAGATGGCGTTTTTCTGAGGAGAGCTCTGGCGGAGGGGGTAGTGCTGTATGAGAAGAAGCCCTCTTGAAGAAGGTCTGAGGTGGTTAGAAAGCTAAATATGACCGGCGGTTTGAGGAGAAGCGTTTTTCCTGGTCGTCACTTGACGGCTATTACATTCCCACACGCTGTTTGCCGGCTTCGATCACTTTTAGAATTCGGTCCACATCGTAAACGCAGCCTCTCCACGTTCCACCGCTGATGGATTGTAAGGCAGCCCATAAACGGGTATCGTCTGGGAAATCGGGATCTGGTCTCATATTCGGATTGGGTTCACGGGCAGCTAATACCTTTGCTCCTTCTTCTGGCGTTTTCCTTTTGGCCCTTCTTTATATGGGTCCTCTCCCCAGGTTTATCGCCATAAAATACGCCTAATAAACCGCCCTAGGCACCGGGTTAACGCCGGCAGCTGCTTTCCGCTCCCTGCTTCGGGAAAGCATCCCTCGGAACTTTCCTCACTTGATATACTCGTGGGGGAGGGCGGTGATCTGCGTCTGTAGGAAACAGCGCTTGACGATCGTGCCCCGGCAGGGTTATACGTCAACCTTGGGGAGGTCGCCTACATTACCCAGCGGAAGGCCGGGGCGGGAGGCAGGCGTAAACTTCTGTCTGCGCTGGATGTCCTTCCGGTTGCGATTGTAGACGCCGACCGGGGCCTTGCCCTCGCGGCGGCGGAGATCAAGACAAAACACGCCGTTTCTTACGCCGACTGCTTCGCGCTCGCCCTGGCCCGGCGCAGCGGGGGAACTGTGGTAACGGGTGACCCCGAGTTTAAAAAGGCGGAGGGGGTCGCACCGGTTCGCTGGCTCCCCGCCGGGTAAGTAGAGTGAGGCAGCCAAATGAGGTCAAGGTGCAGGATTCATAATGCCTTGAGGATTTTTCTGAGCACGCCGGGGAGGACCACGAGGAGTGGCTATGTTGCTTACGAAAGGTTATAATGGACTTGGGGTGATTAATATGGCAGTAGCGCGCGAGTACGTAAAAGCTCTTATTGACCGGCTGACCGATGAACAGGTAGAGGCTTTGCAGGTGATTGTGGAGTCCATGGCTTGGCCGACCGAGAAGGTCATGCCGGAAGAAGCTGCGGAGATTGAGGAGGAAGCGTTCGCCGATATCGATGCAGGCAGGGGCGTGAAGGCAGAAGATGTCTGGAAAGAACTTGGAATTTGAAGTGATCTTTTCGCCCAAGGCCATTAAGTAGCTTGAAGCATCTCGAAAAAGACGTGCAGTTACGAATTAAGAGCGCAATTGAAAACAGCTTGCGATCCTTCCCACCTCAGGGCGACATCATCAAACTGGAAGGTTACGAGGGAAGGTACAGGCTGCGAGTAGGCGACTGGCGGGTAACTTTCCGATACCAGTTCAAAACGAGGGAAGTCCACATCGCCGAAATCAAACACCGCAGGGAAGCCTACCGAAAGTAAACTAAAAAAAGTGATTCAACAGAGCGGCTTGTACAAACAAAAAGATAGCCGCTTTAATTTTTCAGGGGCACCAGCCCGCAGAACCATTCTCATAAAAACGGGATGAGGTAGGCCGAAGGCCGGAGTTCAAACCTGGTGCAGCCCCTCAGAGCCACCCAGCAGAAAATGCACCTGGGAGAGTTCAGCGGAACAGCCGGTCACCTAAGGCAGCGGACCGAAACCACCCCTGGTCAGAAGCAAATTTTCAAGGCGTTTAGCCGTCAAAGAACCACCACTTCTTTTCTCCATAAGCCCCACAGGCTAGAGGGACGCCTAGTAACACACCTTTAGAAACGCACATCCTGAAACCCTTGCTCCATACGGCTTCCGGCCTTCTGTTTGTCTGTGGACTGTCGAACTCCGCTTTCTCCGAAGGCCGATTTCCCTGAACCCAGCCGATTTCGTGGCTGTATCCGGGATTGAATTGGGCCAGGTCTGCAGTGGCGTGACAGGAGTAGTCGCCAGGAAGGTGCACAAAAGGAAGAGTTTTAAAAATTTATGCGGTGAAGGCGCGGCCTTTGACGTTGACGTGTGGGATACAGAAGGGTATCATAGAGACAAAGATAAATAAAGAGGAAAAAAGGGTAAGCTAAAAAGCAGGAGGTAGCTTAAAGTGAAAAGGCTTTTGACACCGGAAGAGGCAGCGGAACTTCTCGCGGTAAGTCCCAAGAGTGTGAGAAAATGGCTGTGGCAGGGAAAGTTAAAGGGCGTCAGGGTGGGAAGGCTGTGGCGGATAAGGGAAAGCGACCTAGAGGCCTTTCTGGAAGATAGGAGCTTTCAAAAGAGTCTGCCGCAAAGAGAATATACCCGCCAAGAGATTCGCGGATTTCTAAAGGCTGATAAAATCGCGCCAGAAGTGGCCCGCCAGGTAGAACGTCTGCTCAACCGATGAGCGAAAAAATCAAGGTTTTCTTAGATGCGAGTTGCTGGATAGCGGCTGCGGGTTCTCCTAGTGGCGGGTTGGCAGCAATCCTCAAACTTGCAAGGGCGGGTTACCTCAAAATTGTGGCTACCAAGGAGATCCTTTGGGAGGCTGAGCGGAACATAAAGACCAAAATGGGCAAGGAGGCTCTACTGCGCTACTATCAGGAACTTGGGACCACGGAAGTAGAGATAGTAGACCAACCTACACCAGAAGAAAAAGCCCAATGGAAAAGTATGGTTGCAGAAAAGGATTGCCATGTGCTTGCTGGTGCTTATAAGGCAGCAGCGGATTTCTTGGTTTCTTTGGATAAACGCCATATACTGACCGAGAAAGTGAAAGAAGGGTTTCCTATACCTGTTAAGGATACTGGCGAATTTCTAGAAGGCCTAGTTTCAGAGCTAACGAAAGAAGATTGAAACCAGGTTGAAAGTGATGTGACCGCTAAGCGAAAAAGGTGGCTGTGCGCCTGGTGCGGAAGATTGGCGGCAAAGAAACACGAGGGGATCAGTTCATTCTGGCAGCAGATGATCTCCTTATTTTGTTGCTGTTAGACGTTTTTCCAGTAAGCGGCAAATAACTTTGCCTGCTGCAATTTATAAAAAGCTCGGCATCCAGCCGGGACAAAAAATGTTATTAGAAGTTCAAGGGGACAAAATTATTCTTTCGCCGAAGACTACAAGAACAGAATTGCCCATGTCAAGCGATTCTTTCGATTATTCCGACCCGACCTTCTCAGCACTATGCCATTAAACCCCTCGCAGTTTGTTTCATCCCCAAAAAGCTGATGTGGGCATCCTCCTTGTGGTTCGATCATCCACAACACTCTTCTGTGGTTCGAAAATTGCCGCCCGCTGGACGGCGGGGCTCATCGTGATGAACGGTTTCTGTTGGTGTTGCTGTTGCTACAGGGCAGGTTTCTGACAAAACCCGGTACTTGGAGGCGATATGATCAACCCCGCGCTGCGGCACCTCGTTCTCTGCATCGACTGTTTCTGCCCTCTGTAAGAGGCTGGATCCTATTATCAACGGCTGGAACGAGCGGCAAAGAAACACGAGGGTTTACATTTAAAGCCGCTACCTTTACTATAAAATAAAAGTAAAGTAAAAGGAGTTAGGTAGTTATGCCAATTGCAAAAGTTTCGTCAAAAGGCCAGGTAACCATTCCGGCAGAAATACGCAAATTTTTAGGGGTCACACCGGGTTCCCGCCTTCGTTTTGTTATCAGAGGAGACGTTGTGCAGATTGAAAAAGACGGCAAGGGTATAGCCGCTCTGAAAGGCAGCTTGCAGGTTGATGGGGAACAGGACTTCTTGAAGGCGCGCCACCACGCTATGGGGGAGGTTGCCGGAGAAATTGCAAAGGAAGGCCAAGGTGATTGATGCCAATATCGTACTTCGTTTTCTATTGAATGATGACCCTGAAAAGGCCGAACGATGTTCTGCCCTTTTGCAGAGGGTTGAAAGCGGAGACGAGAAAGTATTTTTACCTGATCTGGTTATTGCGGACATAGTATGGACATTGGAAAAGTTTTATCGCCAACCTAAAGCCAGGATAAGGGAATTATTGCTCCCTCTGATCTCACTTCGCGGCATGCGTCTTTCAAGCAAATCGGTGGCCAGGAATGCTCTGAAGTGGTATGTAGAAAAAAAACATAGACTGGACGGATGCTTTTGTTGCCGCTAAAATGGCAGCGGAAAGGCAGCTGGAGATTTACTCTTACGATCGTCATTTTGATAAGTTTTCGGGAATTAAAAGGATTGAGCCTTAAATAGCTCCGCTGCTTTGCCGTTCCAGTAAGCTGTTGTTATGACCAGTTACTGAGTTTATAATACCCTTTAAGAAAGAACTATATGGAGGGCAAAAAGTGGAGCAGGTTATAGTAAGAGTTTCCAGTTAGCGGCAAATAACTTTGCCTGCTGCAATTTATAATAAGCTCGGCATCCAGCCGGGACAAAAAATGTTATTAGAGGTTCAAGGGGACAAAATTATTCTTTCGCCGAAGACTACAAGTTATACGGAACTATTGGCCGGTTCATTGAAGAACGTCTATGGCCGAACTCCGGAAGAGGTCAACGATTACATCAGGAAGGAACGCGAAACATGGGGCAAGACACTTTCTTGAACAGAATTGCCCATGTCAAGCGATTATTACTTGACACGAATGCAATAATCTATTTTTTGCAAGGTATTAGCCCTTACGACGCCGTTTTAAATCCTTTATTCCATCTTTTTGAAGAGGGAAGACTACAGGTAGCGCTCCTGGCAAATGTACGTGCACAAAATCATGCTGGGCCTGGGCTTTGTTTTCTCATTTTGTTTTCGTACATCCGAAGATCGCTTTCTTTCAGCACCTCTTCCCACTTTTCCCCGGTTTCCGGCCTCCAGGTGGCGATGCCGAAGCTCAACTCTACAGGTGGTTTGCCAACGCTTTTCCTTTCTTCACTAAGGACCTCCAGCTTGCCTTTGATTCTCTCCACAACCTTTTGTGCACCTGATTCTTCTATTTCCGGAATGATCAGCAGGAATTCGTCACCACCGTAGCGGAAAGAGAGGTCGATTTCCCGAACAGAATTCAGCAAAGTTTCTGCCACCTCTTTGAGGACTTCGTCCCCTTCCATGTGTGAGTAACGGTCATTTATTTCTTTGAAGTTGTTTACATCCATCATCACAAAAGAAAGCGGGTGTCTGTAGCGCCTGGCGCGTTCTACCTCTTTCTGGATTCTCTCAGTGAAGTAAATGCGGTTGTAAAGACCTGTGAGCCCGTCTCTTATGGCCTGTTTCCGCAGCTTTTCTTCTGTTTCCAGACTGTGGAGGGCATGGGCCAGGCTCTTTGCGAGCATCTGGAGGAGCTCCATTTCTTCGTCATCAAAAGCGTTCGGGTGTATGGAATAAACGTTGAGAACTCCAAAGACTTCATCTTCATATATCAAAGGTATGGCTGCGGAAGAAGCGTAGCCCCTCTTTTTTGCTTCAAAGCGCCAGGGCTCGAAAGTAGGGTCGTCGGCAGTATTTCTCACCACTTTCGGTTGTCTTGTTTTGACGGCTCTGCCGGTAGGACCCATGCCGGTATCCGCCTCATCCCAGGTGATCTTTACTGCTTCCAGGTAGCCATCTTCGAAACCGGCTTTGGCTACCGGTATCACTCTTTTTGTGTTTTTTTCGGTCATCCCGAGCCAGGCGAAGATGTAGCTCCTTTTCTGGGTTAAAATTTTGCAGGCCTTCTGAAGCAGTTTTTCCGGGTTCTTTTCCGCAATGATGGTGCACATAACGTCGAGCACACAACGCCTAATGTTCTCAAGGTGGTTGATCCGCTCTTCGATTCTTTTGCGCTCTGTAATATCCTTAACAACGATGATAGCACCCCTGAAGTCCCCGTTTTTCATTATCGGATTGGCTGCAATTTCCAAATAACATTCTCTGCCGTAAAGTGACCGAAAAGGCGTCTCCAGAACAACTGTTTTGTTTTCCCGGTATTTATCGAATAGTTTATCCAGCCCGGCTTGCCCGACGGAAGGGATCGTCCTTACATCCGTGCCTATGGTTAGAGTTTCTTCGCCTTCTTTCAACCCCAAAATCTTCCTCATAGCTCGGTTAATGCGCTCGATTCTGAATTCATCGTCAATCTTGATTATCCCCACCGGGCTGGCTTCAAAGATGGCGCTAAGTTCATCCTGAGCTTTTTTCCGCAGTTCGATTTCATCTTTTAGGCTGGAGTAAGCACGGGAAAAACCTACAACGACGAGAGTAAGGCCGCTTATAACGAGGATGCCTTCCAGTGTTGTGTCGAAGAGTTCTGGTTCGGAAGTAAATTCGTCAAAAAAGTCAATTAACCGGCCAAGCGTAAATAATGACCAGCCCAATTGCAAAAAGTTAATCTTGAGACGCAAGATATAGATATAGGAGATAAGAATGCATGAGAGGGTGAGACCTTCGATGATCACATCTTGAAGGTCCAGTTTGCCAATCGGGTGGAGTTTAAAAGAAAAAAACCAACCTGTGGTTGTCGCTATTAAGGCCAATAAAAAAAAGCGATGGCAGATCAATGCTGTTTTCGACTTTTGATGCTGTTCTGACTTGTGATACTGTTCTTGATCTTTTTTCATTTGTGCTCTTCTATTCATTGGGCTATCCCTGACTTGCTTGTTTATTACAAAAAACACTTGCTGGAAAAATTCATACAATACACAAAGTAATAATACACAAAGTATTATTCCTTTTTCAAGCAGTGTTTTTAATTAGCAGAAGGCGCACCGAATACTGCAGACTGGGTGTGCGATGTAATATGAGTTAATAAGCAATGTTGGACGGCCTGGACTTCTTGCCCCGCTTCCTGCTGGTGTGTGAGGCGGTGGCACCTGGGTCACATTGGGGGATTGGGGGCGCGATCTATTTTCAAGGCAGACCCTCACGCCGCTGGCGGCGGCACCAACAGAGTATGAAAATACCCGACGGGTCTGCCGGCGAGCGACCTATGGAAGGCCGGGTAACAGGACAAGCAATATGTTACGCAGCATCTCAGAGCTGTCCCGAAGCGAGCCGTCGTCCTGTCCGGCCTGGAATCGGAAGTCGAGCGGCAGACCGGCAGGGTATGCGGTCTATTTTCATGGCAGGATTATCGTAATAAATAATGCCGGCTCACCAGCTCAGAATTGTTAGTTGGTCAAACGGATAACGAGCAGGATTCCGCGTAACGAGGGTCAGGTTCCGGGATATAGCGATGGCAGCGTTGACCACGTCTGCTACAGATAATGTGTGGCCTTTCGCCAGCCAGTCACAACGGAGTCTCACGGCTAAAGCAGCCTCTTTATAAGTTGGTGTGGCATAACAGTATAGTTCCTCGAGCATGTTTTGGGCCTCTGCTTGCCTATTTTCTGGAATCCCGGTCAAAAATTCAATTACTGTAACACTGGATACAAACAGTTCTTCCGAATTAATGTCATGCAATAGTTTTTCCGCCCTTTGCCGCCATTGGTTGCGCTTGCTACGATTTAAATCGATTAAGAAGTCGGTATCAAGCAAGGCTCCACGGATTGCTCTTTTGAGCATTTTAATCATCCGACCTTACATTCTTTTCGCGCAAGCGGTTGATAAAAGCCAATGTATCATCCCCTTCTTCCGGCCTTCTGTCAGGTACCAGTTCACCACTAATGAAGCCTTCTTCTTTTTGGACGTAAGCCAGGCGTTTTTGCCTCTTTAATTCTTTCTCAATGGAGGAGAGGATAAATTTTGAGCGGTTTCCTTTGCCCGCTATCGCATCAATTTCTTTGAGAATATTGAGAGGCAACCTTACTGCCGTTATTTTTGAGTTCTTACCGGGGTTGGCCATGAAAACAGTCACCTCGCTTTGTGTTGTGGTATTACACTAAGTATAACACATGCCGAGAAGTGTGCAATAGGCCTTAAAATAAAAGGGTATCCCCTGCGCCGATCCGGTTTTCCGGCGTTGTGAAAAAAGATGAACGGGCATTGAAATGGTTGCAGTTCGGGGGATATCGGCGAAAATTCGGGGTTATTCGAATGCAACCGGAAGCGATTTGGTTTAAGTTTTTTGCGGAAGCGACGATAAAGGTAAATGAGAAGGCAATCAGTGCCGGTTCCCCGCGGGCGGAAACCTCGGGGTGATCCGATGGGTGCCCGTTTTAGGTGAAGGGGGTGATGCGCTGTAGGCGGCATAAGTTAAGGGTGTGATCCATACGGCCGGTGAGGGATGTCCGGCCGAAGTCCCTGCAGGGCAGGGAACGGCGTCTGTAGCGGATATGGGGAAAGAGGACGACGGGTAAGCATTTGTGTATTTGGTGCAGTGTTGAGTCAGTACGGTATTAAGCGGCCCGGTATCCCATGCGGCGAAACTGTAAGCCGGGAAGGATGTTTTGGCTGCTCGATGCAGTTGAAAAACGGCGGGAACGGACGCCTGCCGAAACGAAAACAAGGAGGTAATGCGTGAATGAGGATTAACCACAACATTTCGGCCTTGAACGCCTACCGCCAGCTTGCCACCAATCAGGCGCTAGGCAACAAATCCCTGGAGAAGCTGTCTTCGGGAATGAGGATCAACCGCGCCGGAGACGACGCCGCGGGACTGGCCATCAGCGAGAAGATGAGAGGGCAGATCCGGGGGTTGGAGATGGCCTCTAAGAATGCTCAGGACGCCATCTCACTGATCCAGACGGCAGAGGGTGCCCTTAACGAGACCCACTCAATCCTCCAGCGGATGCGGGAGTTAGCCGTTCAGTCCGCCAGCGACACCAACACCGAAGCTGACAGGGCGGAAATCCAGAAGGAGATCGACCAGCTGGCGAAAGAGCTCAGCCGTATTTCCAACAATACTGAGTTTAATACCAAGAATCTCCTGGGCGGTGCCTTTACGGGTGTATTCCATATCGGCGCTAACGAAAACCAGAACCTGTCTTTAAGCATTAACGCAATGGACGCTTATACTCTTGGGCTAACAGAAGATGTTGCCTCTGTAAGTGCAAAAGTTGTTTCTAATGGAGCTACTAATACTGCTAAGTTGATAGGTGCAGATATTGAAGGAACTCAGTATTTGACGGAAGGAACCTATACTGTTGAAGTTGCAGCGAATGCTACAAGCGGCGTTGATATAACGCTAAAAGATGCCGAAGGAAATGTTATTGCGTCGAAGACGGGTTACACAGCTGCGGCTGATCCCGTGACTTTACAGAATAGTGATGGAACAGATGTTATTACGTTAGTATACGACCAAGCAATGAGCGCTGGTGACACATCAACTATTTACATCGGCGCATCGGGTGCTGATTTGACATCGGGAACGAGTATTGCTGCAGTAGAGGTCAGCGATAAAGATGCTTTGGCAGATGGAACTTACACGCTTACAATTAAAAGCGATGGCATGAATGTCGATATAGCTGAAATTACAGATAGTGATGGGAAGGTAGTTGCGACTTACGATAATGGCGATACTGCTTTTGCAGCAAATACTGCGTACACCGTCACGCTGTCTGACGGTAAGACTCTTACCTTTACTACTGGAGCCACAGCACCTACAGCGGGTGAGACTGCTACATTCACCGTAACGAATACTGATTATACAGCGGGACGTTCTTCGGCGGCTGTTGATTCAGACGGTGACGGCGTGCTTGATAAGGAGGCTGTTGCTGTTAAAGGCATAGATGTTCGTACGCAGACGAGCGCGAATGCTGCTATAACGAAAATCGAAAATGCCATTGAGGTCGTATCTGCCGAGCGCTCTAAACTGGGTGCTGTTCAGAACCGTCTCGAGCACACCATCAACAATCTCGGTACTGCTGCTGAGAACCTGACAGCTGCCGAATCACGCATCCGCGACGTGGACATGGCCAAGGAGATGATGGAGTTCACCAAGATGAGCATCCTGCAGCAGGCGGCGACCGCCATGCTGGCGCAGGCCAACCAGCAGCCGCAGATGGTGCTGCAACTCCTCGGTCGGTAAGTAATCAAGGGTGAGGTCCCAGACAAAACTGGGACCTTATCTTGTTATCTGCCCGTAGTCATAAGCAACGACTAACTTAAGTTCAGATTGAGGTGTTCTGCTTTTTGAGTATGGCTCGGAAAGAGGGGTAGAGATTATTCTATGTTAACTGGAAAATACGAAAGCGGTGTACAGGCCCTTGCTGATGAGTTGGCTAACATCGCAACTGCCTATCCTGAAATCGGACGCCACAACAACGGATGGTCAGTAATACTATCTTGCATTCGTATTGCATACTTACACCTGAAATAATTTCGGTAACATACTTTGCCAACTTCCTCAAATTGTCAGTAAGACTTGGGGGGCGGAAAATAATACCATGTCCGTTTTACGTATCGGGCGATATGGAAATTAATTGTCTGGCCCTCTTTAGGTTAGGAAACGGTAAAAAAATAAGCGACAGAAACTTTATTGAGACTCATTGCGTGGGTATAGAGTACGAATCTTGCTCTATATTTTGCAAATATGAGCAAAATTTTCTACATCTGCATGATGTCCCGAAGAGGTCCCGGTTACGCTAATTGAGCTATAGCCTCGCTGGTTAGACCGAGCTTTTGGATTCCATTTACACAAAAACTACAACAGATTTACTTTAGATCGTGGTGTTGATTTGGAACTGATGAATGGTGTGAATTCCGGTGGAACCCGTAACCGAATATTCTATCTTTGATCAGAGTGTCCGCAGCCGGTAACTTTTATTTGTTAATTCTGTTAATTCATATCTGCCAATCTCTGAGCTATTGTGAATTAATACCAGAAAGGAGTACTTACTATGCAACTCGAGAAAGCTACTCAAATAACCAACACTTGCAAGAGCGCCCTAGATATAATTACGAAGCATGTAAATTTAGCCACGGGTATTTATCATCCCCTTGACCTTAATAAGGCAGTAGATGTTTTTGATCAACTCTATGAAACTGGTGATTATATACATCCAGACGAAGTTAAGAATTACTTAATAGCAGAGGGGTGGAAAGAGCGCCATGCCCATGACGTTTCGATAGTGTGGATGACCGTGGCAACGCTAAAAGATTTTCAATACCAGCGGTGTCCACGGCCTCTTAAGCAGGGTTTGCTATTAAGACAACGTTGAAATACTTGCATGGCATCGCCGCAAATGTGAAAAGGAACACAAGGATGCTATATGGAGATAGACCTTTTATATCAATAGGGGGATCTAAAAAATTTCTTAGCTAAGGTAAAATTGGGTAGCAATTAAGACACAAACTTTACCCTTTCCGCTTTTTTTGCAATAGATAATTCTCCAGTTTCACAAAGATTTTTCCCCAGGCACCGGGTTAACGCCGGCAGCTGCTTCCCGCTCCCTGCTTCGGGAAAGCATCCCTCGGAACTTTCCTCACTTGATATACTCGTGGGGGAGGGCGGTGATCCGCGTTTGCAGGAAACAGCGCTTGACGATCGTGCCCCGGCAGGGTTATACTTGTGAGTGAGAAGTTATCCATGGAGGCTCAAAAGTATGCCTTATATTGCTACCGTATCACAAAAAGGGTGGGTGGTCATACCGAAGGAACTCCGCGCCAAACTCAAGATCCGCCCGGGAAGCAAGGTCCTCCTCGTGGAAGGGGAGGAGGGCCTGGTGATCACACCTCTCCCCGAGGACCCGATTGCTGCTTTCAGGGGAATGCTCAAGGGTTTTCCCTTGGTGGAAGAGTTGCTGGAGGCCAGGAAGGAGGAAGCTGCCCGTGAAGAGCTACGTGCTGGACAGCTACGCGGTGCTGGCGTACTTCCAGGATGAAGAAGGAGCAGCCCAGGTGGAGGGACTGCTCCGGGAAGCCGCTGCAGGGAAAGCATCCCTGATCCTGTCCGCCGTCAACCTTGGGGAGGTCGCCTACGTTACCCAGCGGAAGGCCGGGGCGGGAGGCAGGCGCAAACTTCTGTCTGCGCTGGATGCCCTTCCGGTTACGGTTGTAGACGCCGACCGGGGCCTTGCCCTCGCAGCGGCGGAGATCAAGGCAAAACACGCCGTTTCTTACGCCGACTGCTTCGCGCTCGCCCTGGCCCGGCGCAGCGGGGGAACTGTGGTAACGGGTGACCCCGAGTTTAAAAAGGCGGAGGGGGTCGCACCGGTTCACTGGCTCCCGGAAAAACCCAAACAGCGCTAACCCCCCAATTGATTTACTTTTATCCCAACGGTTCCCGCAGCTCCAGGGGGATGGAACAACCCGGCCGCAGGCAATAGCAAGGGGGTTGCCGCCAGATTCCTTCATTCGAGGATGTCCTCTACAAGGTGCACACCATCCGGAAGGCGTTTGGCTGTTTCGAGAGCACCGACATCGGGATCTACGACACCTGCTGCCACCAGGTATCCTACCCCACTACCTCAAGCTCCTATCCGCTGAATTGTGGGCATAATTCAAGATCCGAAAAATTTCCGTGAATCAGCGCAAAAGGTAGGGGCTTCCGCTCCTCCTGCAGTTGCGCAGGATGTGATTTTTGCTGTGGGGCAGCCCTTTCCGGTCCGGCGCATTACTTATAACCGAGACCGTCTGTTGCGCAAAGGCTCCGGGCGCCGTTCCCGCACCAGGACGGCCACCCGGGCCGGGCGATATGTGCTCAGTGATCAGGAGCTTAAAAACTATTGTGCGAGGAGGAGGAAGGGTGTTTGTATAAAGAAAGGGTTTCGAAATCATCAGATGAACTGGAACAACTAATTGAAGAATTTCGAAATTTTGCTTTTTCCGGTATGGTTGGATTTTACAATTCCTGTTCTATTACAAGCATTATCCTTTCGTCACAGAAGTATGGATGGCATAAAAATGTTTTTACTATTGTCGTTTTTGAAGAATTACCTTTTCGTGATTATCGCCGAAAATATCATACAAAGCATCCGGTCAAGATTACAAACGACTTGAGATTGTCTGTTGTATCACAACGAGCAATGGTTGCAGATGCGGTTAGACTGTATGAAGATGCTTGCAGAAAAGGAAGATGGCAACAGCCCGGCTGTCCTGAATTGCAAATTGCCGAATGCAATATACTGAGTAAGCATTTTGTTCCCTCATCATCTGATGTTCCCCTTAACAGCATTCTGAAAAATCCTCACCGTTACCCCAGTTATGTTTTTGAACTTTTTTGTGAAAAAAAGGAATTCTATAAGAAATTAAATCCTGAATATGCTTTAGGAAAGATATCGCCTGCTGTAAAAAAACTATACCAAGCAGTCAATGACTGTATACCAATCGACCTGGAGTATATAAGTGACCGTTGGGAAAATATTATCTTTCAGTTTCCTGTGAACTTGTTAAAAATAGAGGCACGCGGCGAAAAAGATGGTGAGCATATAAATGTATCGCTACGCTGGCATCCTCTAGTTGTGAATGAACGGCGAGTTGTTAATATTCAGTTGGATTCAAAGCATGATAAGATCATCCTGGGTTGCTGCAACACGACTGTATCTGAATCTTCTGCAAGATTAAGAGTAGGAACAACCCAGGGAGAGATGTCTATCCAAGTGATGAGCAGAGATAATAATATTATCTTATACCAGAAAGCATTTCACTTGATTAATTTAATTGGGGTGTCTCTCCGTAATTTGAATCATGAAAAGGTGACAATTAATGTTCCTCCCCGTGGTAAACGGCAGCCCGCATTCACTTATACAATTCAGCCGGTTTCTATAGAACATATGTCAAGTGGTAAAATCCCAGAGTGGCGTGAATGGGTTAATAAAAGATCAAATCTGGCTTCGAAAAGAGAACTGGAAAGACGTCTGGAGTTCGTGCAATATGGTGTGGGAGGAGCCCAGGATTGGGAAAGGGCACTTCGAGATATACATCAACTGATCAAATGGCACGGCGAAAATGGGGTTTACCTCTGGGATCCTTTCGCTGATGGCAGGGATATTATTTCAACAATATTTGCGTGTGAGATCAATGATGCCCCTCTCAAAGTGATAACATCATTTAACAAATTTGTCAGGAAAATTGCCGTAAGAAATGGTATTGAAATTTGCAATTGCGAGGATTGGATGCGTCATTTAAAAGGATTTTTATCAAAAGCTGTACAGCAAAGAAAAGTTAATCTGGAAGTCCGCTGTCAGCATGGCTGCCGGGGATGGAAATTTCATGATAGATTTTTGATCTTTCCCGGTCTTGAACCAAAGGTATGGTCACTGGGCTGTTCGATAAATGCTCTCGGCCAATCACATAGCATTTTGATGAAAGTGGAGCATGCTCAGCCTGTGCTGGATGCTTTTGAACTTCTTTGGGAGGAACTCGATCAGTGCGTCATATGGCCTTAGAAAAATTATTTCTCAAGCGGAAAAAAACAATTGATATATACCGGGGTAGAACTTTTAGGCAGATGCTGGCTGAATTGGAAGCTTTGCTTCGAGATTATACAGCCTGGGAGAATTATGAACAAGATTATAAAAATCTTGTGGAAGAAAAAGCAGAAATGCTCTCAAAAGTGTTAATGGGAGAAATTGTAGAACGGGATGAGTTTTTGAGTGAGGAAGCCTTATGGAATGAAAGGGGGTGGCAGTTGAAGCTGGTAGTAGGTGGCCTGCTGCATTTCGCGAGGAAGCAAACAAAAGAAATTTTACTTCAATTTGCTGCTCTCTACAACCTGCTGGAAATGCCTGTTGTTATACTGCGCGTGATCATAGAAACCTGTCCGGATATCACAAAAAACATCAAAGATGCTATATCTGAGTGCTTGCATACAAATTACTTTTTTGATTGCAAGCTTTCTCTAAGAGAATCTAGCAGGGGTACATGGGAAGAGCATGTTCTGCGTGAGTATGAAGAAGGAATAAAAGATGGTAATATTTCAAAAGTTACTAGTTTTATGCAAAGATGGCATGCCGGCCACCTGGATTATTTAGAAGGCCCTTATGCAGTGGTGTTAGCTCTTGTTTATTACTGTGATAAAGATCTTTTTGCCAAAATGGTGGCAGCAACTGAAACTCCAGTTTTTGTTTGTTTGGTATGTGAAGATCCTGAATACGCTTATGATCTCGTAACACTCTGGAAAATTGCCGAGAATGGTGGCATATGGGCAAGGATGGAAGTGTTTTATCATCTTAGTAAACTTTTGCTTGGTTGCAGGATGTGTGTGGATGGACGTGAAAAAATTGAGGAACGGGCTTTCAGGAGAATGATTACTGTCTATATGGGAAGGACAATTGTTCTCCTGCTGGATACAAAAAAAGCTGGGGTTTTGCGCTATTTACTGGATGCCATGCCGGGACTCGATCTAAGAAGATCGGAGATTCGTTATTTATTATTTTTTCTTGGACAGTATCTGGGCAAAGGAATCTCCCAAAATCTGTCTGGAGAATTTATTGAGCAAGAGTTTAATCTATGGAATCCACCGCACTTTGATCCGGGAGTCATGTTTTTATTGTACGGCATTCAGAGAGCTTTGGAAAAAGATAATTCATCGTTGCTCGAAGCGCTGAATAAAGCAGTATTAAAGAAATGGTTGGAAATCTTGTGTAAATCATATAATTGCACAGATGAGGTGGATAGTTATAACTTTTTACCTTTTACTAGTTTAGATTTATCTGTATTTTACGCATTGTCGAAAAGATGGCAGACCAGGCGAAGATCGGTCCAATTTCTCAAGGGCCTATGCCGTCGATTACAACTGACAGATGGAATGTGGTTTAAAAGTCCTATGGCAGAAGAACAGCGCAGAAAAGCACTTTACGCTGGAATTCGTGCGCATGCCAAAGCATGGTCGATGCTACCCCCGGATGATTCTATATCTGAAATATCTTATTCTTTGAAATTTCTTCAAAAATACTTTATGGATCAACGCAATTGGGAGAGAATGCCTGGGGATGCCGGTGAATCCAATAAAATGTCTGATATATTTATGGAGATCCTAAAATCTTACCAAAATTAGTTCTATGCTAAAGATATCCGACAGCAGCAAGAACTTGGTACATAGAGGCCGAATCTGTATATGCCGTGAGTGCATCATATAACTCAATTTGTATGCGAGGGGATTGATACGATGGGCTTCCGGGGGCAGTTGGATGAATCGATTGGAACAGAGGTTTCACGGGTTAACACGACGAGCGATTTCTATGCAATTGTGCCATTCTCAGGAGTAGTCGCTGTAGGACGGGGTTCCATAGTGAGTTGGGCGGCAGCTGATAATGGGCCGGGCACGCGCGGGCTGGGCTTTCTGTTTTTTCAACTCTCGGCCTTGCTCGTTAAAAACAGAGAGGGTTTCCTCTCCGGCAGCACTTTGATATCTACGGCGCGCAAGGCCTCCCACAACCTGTCGTCAAAGCAGCCCGCCGCTATTCTTTTCTTCACCTGCGTCTTCAAAGTCACTGCAGAAGCAAGGTGAATGGCGTCAAAACCTCTGAGACAGTATTTTTCGGCCAGTTCTCCGGCGAGGAAGACGAGAGAATCCGTGACTTCTATCACGAGACATTTCGGCCAGTCGTTTTGAAGAGCCGCCACAACCTGGCGGTAATCCTTTTCCTCTATATAGCCATCCATGAAGCCCCTTGCGAGAGCAGCGCGGGCTTCTGCATAGGCAACTTTGCTGGTGACCACCACGGAGGCTTCGTCAACCAACTTATGAACCATCTCCGAGCCCTGTTCCTGGACGTAGAGTTTCACCAAAGCGCTGGTATCAAGGTAGCAGATCAACGGCGATCCTTCACCACCAATGCCGCAATTGATTTATTGCCGCTAATAACCGGCGGCGTCGCTATTCCCTGGGGCTTTCCGCCACGCCAGGACGCCATTCCCTGTTCTACCATGGTTAAAACAGAAACCTGCTCCTCTCCCTGAGTCGGAACCAGCTTTGCAATAGGTACGTTGCGTTCCGTTATGAGCAGTATTTCTCCCTTTTTGACGCGTCTGAGGTATTCGCTAAAGCGGTTCTTAACCTCTCTTATACCCGCCTTCATAAAACCACCTCCTGTAGCCACATTCTAGCATGTATGTAGCTACAAAATCAAATATGTTATCACACAAACGGAGAAAGTACGCTACTGACATGGACTTCGCGGCGGCGGAGCAGAGGGCGAGAAACATCCTCGGGAAATGGGCGTATCTCTTCATCCAGCCCGGCAGTGTTAACATCAACGTCTGGAGAAACGGGGATACCGCACATGCTTTGAGCGACTGACTCGGCGCATGGTATAATCTGTATAAAAAGAGAGGCGTCTTGTAAATGGGTAAAAAAAATAAATATTATAAAGGAATTGTAACCGGTAATGTTGTCGTTTTAGAAGACGGCAACTCAATGCCGGAAGGAACAAAAGTAATTGTAATTCCTGAACGGGAAATAGAAAAAAAGCCGGATTTTGAATCCGACCCTTTTTTAACCGTAGATGAATGGGCACCATTGATAATAAATGAACTTCCGGGTGATTTAGCCCACCAGCATGATCATTATCTTTATGGAACAGAAAAAAGATGACGGCGAGAAAGTCCGTTTTTATCGACACAGCTGACTGGATCGCATTGATTCATCGCGGTGATGTTCTCCACCAGCAGGCTGCTTTGTTAGCGGGGTGAACGTTATTTTTTTCCGGAAGCGTTCGAGTATTTTGATTATCCGGTGGCCCAACGTCAGGTAAAACACTGCGTTGCCCAGGGCGTGTAAGGTGTCGAACCAGAAGCTGGCGGCGCAGGCGGCGAGCAAAGACTCCCAGTTGAGGGGATGGAGAAAGCCCGTCCAGAACCAGAGGTTGATGATCCATCCGTATAGGTAGCCCCAGGCAAAGCAGAACAGCGTCATTCCTGCGGTTCCGATCCGCGGGCAGAGTTTTCTCAGCAGCCCTGCCGATATTCCGGCCAACCCCCATCCCAGCATCTGCCACAGCGTCCACGGCCCGTGCCCGAGAAAGAAGTTGGAAACGAGGGCGGCCGTTGACCCGACCATGAAGCCTGCGCCGGGGCCGAAGACGAAGCCGGAGACGATCACCATAAAGGTCACCGGCTGGAGGTTGGGAATGGCGGCGAAGGGCAGTCGGGCGACTGCGGCCACCGTTCCCAGGACGGCGATCAGGCCGATTTCCCGCGAGGAAAGGGCGCCGCGCTCAAAGCCCAGATAAGCGAGGATGAGGAACGTGAGCATGAGGGCCGTGGTGAGGAGGCCCCAGTTTTGCTGCCGGAGGCCGGCGGCCAGCATTCCGGCGGTGAGAACGATGCCGATGAAGACCGCTAAAGGCTTGCCTTTGTTCCCGTACATAGGGCGATGTCTCCGTTCGCAGAAATTTTTTCGATCCCTTCCCTGACGGTCAGAACTCCCTCCGCCGCAAAGTCCTTAAACAGCCTCGCCATTTGCGGCGAATAGAAGGTTGAGCCCGCCAGCACCTCTTCTTTGGAGCCGTCGTTCACGATCCTCCCGTCGAACATCATAACGACCCGCCCTGCGTATTCGGCGGCGAATTCCACGTCGTGGGTCACCATTACCACGGTGAGTCCTTCCTTCACCAGTCCGGCGAGCAGGCCGCCCAATTCTTCTTTGAGGCGGCAGTCGATCCCCCGCGTCGGTTCGTCCAGTATCAGCAGCTCCGGTCGGGCGACGAGGACGGCGGCCAGGGCGACCCGCTGGCGCTCTCCGCTGCTTAAGTCCCTGGGGTTGGCCTTCCGGTGCCGTTCGAGGTCCAGCTTTTTCAGGACGCCGTCGATCACCCCTCCGTCTTCCAGGCCCAGGTTGTCGAGGGTGAACCGGAGCTCTTCCTCTACACTGTCCTGGAACAGGGTGTCGTCCGGGTTTTGGGCGAGGTAGCCGACGCGGCGCCCCAGCTCCGGTAGGGAAAGGGTGCGGGTATCCCTTCCCGCAAGGAGCACGCTGCCGCGGGAGGGCTTTAAAATTCCCGCCATCTGTTTTAACAGGGTGCTTTTGCCTGCGGCGTTTTCCCCGATGACCACCGCCAATTCCCCCCGGTTTACCTTCAGGTTCACCCCTTTCAGGGCCTCTTTGCCGTTGGGGTAGGTAAACCAGACGTTTTTGACCTCCAGGACCGGTCTGTCCCGCCCTCCTTCTCGGGCAGGCGGTGTGGAGCGCAGCCGCAGGTGCTGCGGCTCCTCTTTTCCGAAGACGGGTGTGCCCCCGTAAAACCTCTTCAGTTCCCGGCGGCCTTCTTTTACGGTAAGGGGGAGGGAGGGCCACCGGAGTTCGGCGAAGAATTTCGCAACGGGGGGTAGAAAGGGGAGGGAGTTCTCGACCTCCCACCGGGCCACCTCTTTGACGGGGCCGCTCCGGAGAATTCTTCCTCTCTCCATGATCGCCAGGCGGTCGGCAAGGTGAAAGCACCTTTCCAGCCGCTGTTCGATCAGGACCACGGTGTAGCCCATTTCCTTGTTTAAGCGCTCCACCAGATTGAAGAACTCGTCGGCCGCCGGTGGGTCCAGCTGAGAGGTAGGCTCGTCCAGGATCAGCACCCTGGGCTGCATGGCCAACACCGCCGCCAGGGCCACCTTCTGCTTTTGCCCCCCCGAAAGGTTGGCGGTAAATTCGTCCTTGAGGGGGGTGAGGCCGAGAAAGCTCATAACCTCGGAAAGGCGGCGCAGCATCTCCTCCTGCGGCAGCCCCAGGTTTTCCAGGCCGAAGGCTATTTCGGCTTCGACTGTGGTCATCACCAGCTGTTTCTCGGGGTCCTGGAAGACGATGCCGATCTGGGTGTTTAGGTGAGGGGAGGCGGTTTCTGTTAAGCTCTTCCCCCTGAAAAGAACCCTGCCTGCCAGCGTTCCGCCGTAAAAGGCGGGAATCAGCCCCGCCAGAAGGCGCGCCAGGGAGGATTTGCCCGAACCCGAACCTCCCGCGATCAAGAGGAGTTCCCCTTCTTCAACGTCGAGATTGACGTCGTCCAACGCCGGTGTGCGGCTTTCGGGATAGAAGTAGGTCAGATTTTCGATCTCAAATAAGGGCAACGTTTCCACCCCCAGTTTAAGAGTGAGGGCAAAGCCAGGTTTGCCAGAATGATTCCCAACAGGACCGGTGAGGATGGGTGGGGCATTAAAGCCCCTAACTGCGGATAGTAGTTGTAGTCGGCGTAACCCTTGGCCTTGGCGTAAAAGGAGAATGCCAGGGCCAAACAGCAGGACGCCAGGCAGAGGAGGTCGCGGGGGCGCCAGAGCTCGCGCCGGTAGCGGGAGCGGGGGCCGCTGCCGAAGGCCCGGGCCTGCATGGCTTCTGCCGTTTGGAGAGCACCCTCAAGGGAAGATAAAAGAAGGATGTCGAGCAGCCAGGAATATTTTTTCAGCCGCTCCTTCAAATTCCCGGCAGTATAGTCCACACCCCTCATCTGGAGCATTACCCGCGCCTTTGCCAGCTCTCTTGCCGCAGCAGGCAGCATCCTCGTGGCCAGGGAAACCACCAGTGCGGACTTGTACGCAAAACGGGAAAAAAGGCTCAGGAACCTGTCGGGGTGGACCACCGCCGCTGCCAGGCAGAAGATCGTCAGGATGGACAGCAGCCGTATTCCCATGGCGGCTCCGTAGCAGATTGCCTCCAGGCAGATGGAGGCGTCGCCTACGATGGGCAGGGTGGGGCCGCGCCAGATGATGGTTTTTCCGCCGTGAAAGGAGAGGGGGTTGATGATCATGATCAGGAGCGCCATCCAGATGCCGGCTTTCAAGTAGAACTCCCACTTTTCCATGGCCTCTGCGGTGACGACGGCAAGGGCGCTGACGAGAAAGATGCCGGCCAGATAGAGTGGGTGGGAGAAAAGAAGGGCCAGGGCGAATAAAACTGCCGGGTAGCTCAGGGCGGTCACGCTGTGGAGGTTTTGCAGCAGAACCCCTTTATCCTCGTAAAACAAGCGATCCAGCATCGTTTCTCTCCTCTACCTGGTGATCAAAACCTCACGGCTGGATTCAAGCCACTGCACCTGATAGCCGAAGGCATTGGCAACGAACCTGGCCGGGAGGAATACCCTTCCACTGACGTTTACGGGAGCGACATCCATTGTCCTGACCGTTCCGTTGAGCAGGAGCACCTTTTCACCCACTGTCAGTTTGACGACGGTGCTTCCAAGGGTCAGGGTGACTGTATTGCTCTTGCCGTCCCAGACGATTCCCTTTTCCGGCACGCCCAGGGCGTATGCCAGGTAGCGCACCGGGACGTAGGTGCGGCCGCTGTTGATGAATGGGGCAACATCCATCTCCTCCCTTATCTCCCCTCCAGCAGTGGAGAGCGTGTAACTCCTATTCCCTACGGTGAACCTGGCCAGCTCTTGACCGGTTTTCTCCGTATTTCCTGTTAATCCGGCAGATGCCTTTGCTCGCAAGCGCTCGAACAGTGTGTTTCCGGAGGTAACATCGGCCAGGGCGATCAAGGCCTGCTGGGTGGCCATCTCGTTCGCGCCACCGCCTTTGACGTGCTCAAAGGAGCCGTCGGCTAACTGGAACCTCAGCATGGCTGTGACGGGATTCCCGCCGGGTTTGGTGAATTCGTGGCCGGCGGGATCGATCCCCAAGGCGGTCAGTCCCTGAATCACCATGCTGCAGGATTCAGGGTTTTCTGCCCCCCAGGACTCGAAGCCACCGTTCGGCTTCTGGGCTTTTTCCAGGTAGGCCAGCGCCTTCTGAACGGCAGGGTGATCTTTCCCTACTCCCAGGGCACCCAAGGCCATCAGGGCCATGCCGGTGGAATCCACATCAGAGGTCTTTTGGTCGGGGGCGTACCAGTAAAAGGAGCCGTCGGGGTGCTGCCTTTCGATCAGCCACCGGATGGCTTGATCCCGGTCGGGCACCGCTGCCCCAGCTGCCGTGAGGGCGAGGACCGCCCAGACATGGGCGTTGAGGAGGTCCTCTCCTCCCGTTTGCAGGTTGTCCGGAAACTTGCCATTCGGGAGCTGGGAGCGCTGAATCTGCTGGATGAGATTCTGGCCGTGGAAGTTAGAGGGGTCAGCTCCTGCGGCCAGGAGGGTAAAGACCAAGAGACACCAACTGTTGGTGTCTCCGCTCTGGAGCATCTCATCCTGCCAGAGCAGCTCAGCAGCGTTTCGCACAGCCGCGGTATTCACGGAAGCACCTGCTCCCGCAAGAGCCAGGTAGCTCCAGGGGGAAAGGCCCCCTTTGCTCACTTCCTGCCGCTTCAGGTAGGCTGTCGCTCTCTCCATGGCCTGACCGATCTCCCCGGATGGGGGAGCTGCGGAGGCCAAGGGAGTAAGAGCGAAGGAGAGCAAAAGCACAGGCACCAGCGACAAACTGATGAGTTTTTTCCTCAGGGTTTTCATTGATCACTCCTCCTCAGCGCTGTTTTTCCAGGTCATCCCAAGAAGGGGGTGCCTGGTTAATGCCCTTGCTGTACCACCAGATCACTTTGTCCCCCTGCTTTAAGGGTTTTTTGGCAGCCGCAACCGCCGGAATTTCGCCGTTAACATTGTACATCCAGCCCGACTGGCCGCGGTTGCGCTGGCCGGCAATGGAATCCACCAGGTCGGCGTACCTGGGGGAAAGGGTGTAGGGCAGGCCGGTGGCGTCGAGCGCCCCCAGAGCGGTGACCCCCCAGCTGCTTTCCTTTCCGATCCTTACCTCGGCCGGGCCGTAGAGCAGTTCGCCGCCGCTCCCGACGACCGCAATGCCAACGACCGTCACGCTGCCGGAGGCAGGGGGTGCCGGTTCTGCTGCCCTTTCCTGAGATGGCTGCTGCGGGGCCTGCTTCTGTTGAGAATCCCCGGCGGGCATTTTCCCGGAGGCGGTGCTCACGGGACCGACGGCCTCGCTCCGGGAATTTGCGGAGCCGGTCTCCGTTCCCTTTTCTTCTCCGTCGGCGGTGGGCGTCGTACCCGTTCCTTGTGCGGGCGCCGTTTCTTCCCTCGCCGGCGTCCCGGTCTGTCCGACCGGCTGGCCCTTCTTCTGAACCCAACTGGAGTAGGTCACCGGAACGATTAGCCCCAATAAGAGCAGGGCCACGAGGAGCAGATAAGAGTATCTCTTCACGAAGATTCATTCCTCCCCTCATTCGAGTGAGGCCGCCGGCATCCACCCGGCGGCACAGGTGCCGCGCCGGCTTTGCCGAAAACGGCCTGCCCGTTGGCTCTTAGAAAAAGAGGATTTGCCGGGTGCAGGTCGGCCGTGTTCGGTTTGCCTGCCTCCCGCCTGCACCCGGCGGTTCGGTGAGAAAGTTAATGGTACGTTTAAAGCTTTCCTAACAGCCGGAGCAGGTTCTCCAGCACCACGACGGCCTCCGCCCGCGTGGCGCTGCCCAGCGGGGCAAGTGCGGCCTCTGCTCTTCCCTTGATAATGCCTTTACTTACGCAGACCGCCAGCCCCTCTTTTGCCCACTCGGAAATCCGGTCGGAGTCGCCGTATCCCTTGAGGACTTCATCTCTTTGGGTGTCCGTCAGGGCGGTGGCGATTCCGTTTCGTTTCAGGACTGCCGCCAGAATTACCGCCATCTCCTCCCTTTTGATGGCCCTCTCCGGCTCAAATCTCCCTGCACCTGTACCTGCGACCAGTCCTTCCCTGAACGCCGCTTCGATTGCCCTGTACCCCCAGTGATCGGGAGGAACGTCGCTGAAGGTTCTCACCTGCGGCGTTTCTTCTTCGACGTCCAGTGCCCTGACCAGGAATGCCGCAAACTGCGCCCTGCTGAGTTTCTGGTCAGGGGCAAAGGAATCCTCGCTGATTCCCCTGGCGATCAGCCTCATTGCCATCAGCTCGATGGTTTCCCGCGCCCAGTGGCTCGTGACGTCCTTGAAGGGGTTCTGGAACTCCATCAGGCTGTAGACGCTCAGGTGGTCGGTCTCAAAGGAGTAGCTCTTTTCGTCCGCGCTCAGGCTTCCGCCGACGAACTCCCAGGAGCCGTCCCCTTTCTGCCTGTAAACCGCCAGCCTGCCTCTGTCGATCCCTCCAAGATCAATCCCCTCCAGGGAAAGCGTCACGGTGACCTTCTTTGAGAAACTGCCCTTCAGGGATTCCTTTTTCCCTTCTGCTGTGATTGTATTAGCCTCGAGGTCGAATGCCACATTGCCGACAACGCTAGCCCCCTTGAAGGGATTGAGTTTTGAGGGCTCTCTCCTGGCGACTGCAAGCTCAAGCCCGGCAAGGTTTGGTGCCGTATCGCATGCTTTCTTCAGCACCTCCGGCGGGAGGGAGAGGGAAACCTCGGGACCCTCCACCGCAAGCCCCAGGTTGGCGGAGACGAGCTCCTCTCCCGCCTCTGCAGGAAGCTCTACGGTGAATCCCTTCTGGGAGGCAAGCTCTGTGGGCAGCTTTACGACGATTTGCTCTAATGCCAGATTCCCCACTTCGTTTACTCCGATTTGTTCCAGCTTCTCAGCCAGGGTGACCGCACTTTTGACGGCGCTTACCTGGTTTTTAATGGCATCCCCGTCTACTTCAACCTTTGCCGTTGCTCCGTCCGTCCTGACGCTCAAGGCTTCATCCGGGATTTTTGCCAACCGCAGGGAAAGGGCATTGACGGCCTCTGCCAGCTTGCTTTTCAGCTCTTCAGTTGCCTCCGCTGCGCCGAGCTGGTCGAGGAGGTCGCCGATCCCGGTTATTACCTCACCCGGTGTGAGCTTACTCTTTTCCAGGTCTGTCAGGAGATCTGCGATCTCCTCGACGGCAGCGCTCGGGGAAACCGTTCCCGAAGCCGCCCGTTTGACCAGGTCATCCCATTTCGGGGGCGGCTCGTTGATGTCCTTGCTGTAGTACCAGATGATTCTGTCACCGTCTCTGACGTCGTATTTTGCGGCGGCCACAGACGGTATGTTTCCGTTAACCACATAGCACCAGCCGGCCATGCCGCTTCCGGCCTGGCCGGCAATGGATTCGATGAAATCCGGCCATTGGTCGGACATGCTATAGGGAAGGTCTGTGGCATCCAGGGCCCCCAGAGCCGTCATGCCCCACCTGCTGCCGGCAGAAATCGTGACGGGGCCGGGGCCGTAGAGCAGTTCTCCGTCCATTCCTACAACGGCGATCTCCACCGTGTACGTGCTGGTACCACCCGGCGGTACCGGCGATTTTACGGTCAAGACGGCCGAACCCGTCAGGCCTCCATAGGCTGCACTCACAACTGTGGTTCCCGCCTTCAGGCCCGTCACGAGGCCGTAGGCAACACTGGCGATACTTTGCTCGCCTACAGTCCAAACCGCGTCCTGAGTAACATCGGAGCCGTTGAGCATAGACTTAAAGTAAACTTTCTCTCCAACACTCAGGCTGGCGCTCGTGGGTTCCATGAAGAGCTGGTTTTGCACTCTTCCGCCTAAGAGCCAGTACCCCCACAGCGCCCAGGTGGCGTCCATGGCGTTTTTGCTGGTGCCGAAGCTTCCGTCGGGGTTGAGGGCGTTGCCGATCAGATAGTCAACAGGGCTCTTGCCTGTGTTACTTGTTAAAGAAGACGGATCTATTTCCAGAACCTCAAGGGTGGCTACCATCTCCACCGTGTTTATTAGCGGGTCTTCCCAATCAGATACCGCAAAGCTTCCGTCCTCTTTTTGCTGCTTCTTCAGCCATTGGAGGCCGAGGTCGACTGCTGCTCGTATCTCGGGATCTTCTTTCAGCGGGTCCAGGTAGGAGAGCGCCCTAATGGCTTGGGCCGTCGTTATAAAATCGGGGTAAAAGACCCCGTCCCAGCTCATGCCCCAGGAACCGTAAACACTTTCGTAAACGGCTTCGGGGATGCTCGCGTAAACCTTGTTCTGCGTGCTCAAAATATAATTTCTGGCGTAATCTGTGTTCATCGCGTCGAGCTTGCCGGATCTGCCCAGGAGGTCGTAGGCCGGCATGTCGCTGTAAACGTTGTAGTCGAAACCGCCGGTGCTCTGCTCCCTGTTTTTCAGCACCTCAAGCAGCTCTTCAGCTAAATCCTGCCGCTCCAGCGCCTGCGCTGCCAGCAGGTCCTGGGCGAGAACCTTTACCGATACCTCCGGATCGGCGATGTCTTGAGTAATGATCTCGATAACTGCATCTTTAAGGGACGTTCCATCGTGCAGCCAAGCACTGACGTCGACGCCTGCTTGAGTGAGCGTCCAAACGGCGTACGAGCCTACGGAAGAGTCTCCATTTTTGGCCCCTTCTCTGACGAATTCGTTGTAGAGATAGTTGGCCGCTCTGTCCGCCAGACCAGATAAATCAGAAGATCCGGCGTGGGCGAAGGGAACCGCCGGGGGAAGTGCCGCAAAAGAGAACGACATTACGGCGATGAGCAGTAAGGCGAGGACTCTGAAGCCTTTTCTCCTGGTTGACATCTGAAAATCCTCCTTTCCTTATTACCGATAGTAGGGAGACTAGAAGGGAAACCGTTCGACAGCATTAAACCCCGGCACTACCGGGACCGGGGTTTTTGTCAGAACACTCTTCGTTCGAACAAAAAAACCACCTCCCTATCTCGCGTAGAGCAGTGTGATGGACGGAAAACAGGCAGGTCTCCTGGCTCGGGTTCATTAGCTCCTGCGCCTTCCCATCCTGGATGCAGGACAGTGGCGTTGTGCAGGGGCGTCCCCCTCACAGTGGCGCGACCGCGCCGGATTTTCACCGGCTTCCCTTTTCAGCCTTGTGTGACAAGGCCACCTGTTTCCGGGATATTTGATTGTCGTTCAACCTGTAAGTTCAACAGAACTCGTTAAAATCCTGCCTGCCTTTCCAAAATTTTTTTCGTCCAGCATCTGCCGAAAGCTCCGGGGCAGTGCCGGCGTCCGCACGCCCCGGCAATTCTGCGTATTGACAATACGCATATGCAGGCGTATCCTCAATACAGGAGGTGCCGGGCATGAAAAGACTGAATATTACGCTTCCCGAAGAACTGTATCGGGAAATAGAATCCGTACCGAACAAGAGCAGATTGATTGCGGAGGCACTAAAAGAGAAATTAGAAAGAGAGAAAAAGAAAAGATTGGCGGAGCTCCTCATCGAGGGATACAGAGCAACGAAGGAAGAAGAGAGAAAGTTGAACGAAGAATGGGAAAATGTAACTTTGGAGGAATGGTCGTAAGGTGGATTTTCCAAAGAGGGGCGAGATCTGGCTGGTCTCCTTAGAGCCGACGCTCGGTCGTGAAATAGGCAAGACACGACCGGCATTGGTGATATCCAACGATCTCAATAACCAGTATGCCGGAACGATAACAGTTCTTCTGATAACGTCGAAAACGGAAAAGATCTACCCTTTTGAAACTTTTATTTCCGGTGAGGAATCCGGTCTTCCTAGAGATTCCAAGATTAAATCTAATCAGATCAGGACCGTAGATAAAAGAAGATTGGTTAAATACCTAGCCAGGATTTCGGAAGAAAAACTTAAGCAAGTGGAGCGAGCAATTCTTATTCATCTCGGTATTGAATGTTAGAGCGTTTTCATCCGGGCGCGTGAGGGCTTTATCTTGTGCATCGCCTGGCTAGATAAAGAGGTCTTATTGACCGGCTCAATGCTGAACAGGTGCGGGTGTTCTTTTTTGGTCAGGCGAGACTGTCTTGTCGATGAAGCATCGGGTGAGATGGGAGGCGGTGCTCTCAAGGGCGAATATAAAGCAGGCGGCCGCTCGCAGTCGGGGCAGCCGCCTGTTGATTAGACCGTAATAAAACTTCTGCTCAAACCTTGTGAGTTCCGGCAGCAGGTGACAGCCGGGAACCGTTCCGGGTTTCTCCGTTAGGACGGTTTGGGAGGTTATATTTCACTTTTTGCTCTTCTGATGGCACCTGATGAAGGCCTCGATCGAGCGGTCGTAGGTTCGCTCCACCTCCGCCGGGAAGAAGCACCCCGGCAGTTCGCCGTGCTCCCGATGGTAGGCCACGCACTCGCAGCAGAGGCCCTTCCTCTCACAGTAGTCGTAGGTGCAGGAGCACTTTTCCAGGTTCTTCTCCTTGCGGCATTCCACAACAACCACCTCCGCATTTAAATGTCAAAAGCCGCAGACCGCAATAAACAAGTTCGCCGAAAAATGCCTGCTTCCTGTTTCGTTTTTGCGGTTAAGAACTTAATAAAGCCCGCCGCCTTTATGGAAGGGGTTCCTGCCGAGGCTTTCGAGTCCTCTGACGCTGCAGACCGGGGCGGCCGGCTTTACCGGCTGCGGGAGCTCGGGACGGAAGAACTCCCTTCTCAGCAGTAACGGTGGCGGGTGAATTCCACGGCGGTCATCTGCGCTTCGGCTGCCGACTCCTTTTTGGACAGAAGCTTCATCTCGCGGAAGATGAAGCCGGCGGTTATCGTGGCCGCAAGGGCATCGGCGATCGGGGCCGTTCTCCACACCCCGTTTATTCCCCAGAAGTGGGGGAGGATGAGGAGCAGGGGGATGAAGAACAGCACCTGGCGGGAGAGGCTTAAGACCGCCGCCTGCTTCGCCTTGCCGACGGCCTGGAAATAGTGAGAGCAGGTCACCTGAAAGCCGATGATGAAGATCATCCCGAAAAATACGGTCATGGCGTTGGCCGTCATGCTGATCAGCGCCGTATCCCCTTCGGTGAACAGTCCGGCAATCTTGAGCGGCCACATCTGGATGATCAGATAGCCGACTATCGAGACGCAGCTGGCGGCGATCACCGCCTTTTTCAGGGTCTCCTTGACCCTGCCGTACTGCCGCGCTCCGTAGTTGAAGCCGATGATCGGCTGGGCTCCCTGGCTCAGTCCGAGGACGGGCATCAGCAGCAGACCACCGATGCTCATCATAATGCCTATTGCAGAGAGGCCGAGGTCGCCGCTGTATCTCAAGACCGCCTTGTTCAGGAGCACCTGCTGCAGGCAGTTGGCTATCTGCAGGGCAAAGGGGGCGAATCCGATGGAGATTACGTTGAGGATGATCGGCAGCCGCGGGACGAAGTTCTTCAGCCGCAGCTTAATTAAGCTCCGTCCGGTAAGGTAGTAGCTGAGCACCCAGATGGTAGCGAAGAGCTGGCCGGTGACGGTGGCGAGGGCCGAGCCCTTGATCCCCATGTGGAAGTGGAAAATGAATACGTAGTTTAAAACCCCGTTGATCAGGGCGCCTAAAACCTGGGTGGACATCGCCATGATCGGGTTTCCTTCCGCCCGGATGAAGTTGTTCATTCCCATCCCAAGGCTTCCGAAGACTGAGCCCAGCATGATAATGTGCATGAAGTCGCGGGCATAGGGCAGCACCTCATCGTTGGCGCCGAAGAGCCTCAAGATGGGTTCGGGGAAGAAGAAGTAAAGGATTGCAAAGCAGAGAGGCAGCAGGATCAGCAGGACCGTGCCGTTGGCTGCCACCGCTTCTGCCTCTTCCTTTTTCTGTTCGCCCAGGCGGATGGAAATCAGGGCCGTCGTTCCTACCCCGATGAGCAGGGAGAGGGCCATCAGTATGATCATCGGGGGGAAGGCTACGGTTGTGGCGGCAATGGCCAACCGCCCGACTCCGTGTCCGACGAAGACCCGGTCCACGACGTTATAAAGGGCGTTGCACATCATCCCCGTGATGGCCGGCCAGGAAAAGTGCCACAATAAGCGGCCGACAGGGGCGTGCCCGAGTTCATGGGAGCGCTCATCCATTACAATGACACCTCTTTTGTACAACTGCCAGACCGTATTGGAGCGGTTCTTTTTATTATTACTGCCGACTCGTTTGACTTAGACTGTTGGGCTTGAAACATGTATAGATATTATATCATAGAATCTCAAGCAACAATGAAAATTTTGGGCGGCCTTTAGGCGACCGTCGTTATAGAGCCGCTTTCAGAACGCTTCCAGAAATGGTTATGCGGTCTCCTCTGCTGTCCAAGAAAGCGACAACTCCGGATCCTTCATCCTAGTTGAGTGGGTCATCTCTCTCGGGGGTTCCCTTAACTACTTTGCCACTTTTGTTTACTTGAAAAACAGGTTTTTCTCCTTGGCAGCGGGCAACCGCTGCCGTTTGGGAAGGGGCTCTGTCCTGCCTGCGACTTCCCGGTTCCGGGCCTTTCTGCAGGTGGTGCCGTGCTGTCCAGCTTCTGCAGTGCCCATTGTGGTGAAGAGACGAGCCGGCAGCTTCCTTATTATCGAGTATGCGGTGGTCATCTAACGGCTTCCGGGGAAGAGTAGGAGAGCGGTTTCCAAGTGTAAGACTGGGAAGCGGTGACGATTGGGTATAATTATGGTTAGTTTTAGCAGGAATTTTATTCATTTGTGGAGAATATATCCTAGGTTACTATATCAATCCCTGGGTCATAAAATCAATAGGGGTTAATAAGGGCTTTATTTTTAAAGATTAAAATTTGAAAGGAAGGGGGAAAAGTGGACGAGCAGCTAATGGCTTTGCAGCTTTGCCTTAATGAAGTTGGCGGATTCAGGATGGACAGCTTTAGCGAGCGCTTAAAGTACCAGAAGATGGTTTACCTGATGCAGCTGTTCGGAATTGATCTGGGCTACCGTTTTGAGTGGTATCTGCGTGGCCCTTACTGTACAGAGCTTACTGCTGACGGCTTCGAAATAGACAAACATAGGGAAAGAATGGAAGAATACGTAAAGGATTACGAATTATCGAACGAAGCAAGAGAAAAGCTGGCGCGTTTTAGAGATATGATATCTCGACCTCCGGCTGACGGGCTCAGCCAGGAATCTTGGCTGGAGTTGCTGGCTTCTGTGCACTACCTAGCCCAAATCGCATATGTGAAAAACCCTGAAGATAGGGAGTATGACAGGGTGAGCGCGAGATTGCGCGGGAAGAAGCCATGGTATAAAAAAGAGCAGATAGCTCAGGCGTGGAGTTTATTAAAAACTTATGGCTTGCTTAAAGAGGGACCGTGAGATGAAAGGGGGAGTGGTTTTATTTCTTTATGAGTGAAAAATTTACCCGCATCATAAACGATAATATATATGGGGCTATACCGCTTACAGAGGCGGAGTGGGAAGTCATTAACACACCGATATTTCAGCGGTTAAGAAGAATTAGGCAGTTAGGTCTTTCAAGTTATGTATTTCCTACCGCAGAGCACACCCGATTTAGCCACTCGTTGGGTGTTCTTTTTATTATGGGGAAAATAACTGAGCTTCTACACCAAAAGGGTATCCTGAATGAAGACGATGTAAGAAAACTTCGTATGGCTTCTCTCTTGCATGACATTGGACATTACCCGCTTTCTCATGTTGGAGAGGCTGTTTTTATGCGCATACAATTTGAAGAAGAACAGGTGATCCGGAAAAAGAGTTCTTTTTCCGATGAAAATGATTTAACAAAAGCGGGCAGGAGATACCGTATCAAATCTGTCAGCCATGAGCGTGTTGGCACAGAAATAATTACAAAACACCACAAGATTGTGAATATTCTTAAGAAATATGACTTTGATCCTGTAGAGCTGGCAAAAATTATCAACGGGGAGCATGAAGGCAATATTATTTACAACCAGCTAATGCATTCGAGCTTAGATGCCGACAGATTGGATTATTTGCTGCGTGATGCAACCCATACAGGTGTTCGTTATGGTTTGGTAGACTTTGACTATCTTATTAGACATTTTGAAGTTGGTGAGGAAAAAGATACAAAGGGCAAACCCGTAAAGGTGATAGGCGTTTCTCAAAAAACCACACATGTTCTCGAACATTATTTGACAGCGCGATACTTCCTTTATTCGCAGGTGATTTTTCATAAAACGGTAGTTGCTTTTGAAATCTTAGCGAAGGCTTTATTGTATTATGCTTCCAAAAGTGGGATGTTAGGTGGCGATTGGTTTAGGAAAGTAGTGTCCATTATGATGGTGTAAAATTGATGGCTTGAAGCAGGAGAGCCACCCCTCCCTCTGGTAGATAAGAAGTGGCTTAATCTTAATCATCAGGAGGGAGAAAAGATGGCTCACTACCAGGTTACCGTAGACTGTGATCTCTTGCAAGGATTATTTATTCGGGATGATGGATTGGCTCGGTTGGTGGAGAACATCGTGAATCAGATACTCGATGCTCAGGCTACCGAACAACTCAGGGCCAAGCCATACGAACGTACCGAAGAGCGGCAGGGGTACCGCAACGGGTATCGGGATAAGCTGCTCAAGTCTCGCGTAGGAGAACTTACGCTTATGGTTCCCCGTCTCCGGAGCGGGCACTTCTCCACGGAGCTTTTCGAGCGGTACCAGCGGAGCGAGCAGGCGCTCTTGCTGGCCATGGTCGAGATGGTCGTGAACGGCGTATCCACCAGGAAGGTAAGGGCGGTTGTTGATGAACTATGCGGCACGGAGTTCTCCAAATCCACCGTATCCAGCCTGTGCAAAAGACTGGACGACATCGTAAAGGAGTGGAACGAGCGAGATTTGAGCAGCCAGGAATACCCATTTCTCCTGGTAGATGCCATTGTCATCCGGGTGCGTAAAGGCGGCCGGGTACGGCTTTCAAGCGTACTTCTCGCTACAGGGATCAACCGGGAGGGATACCGGGAGATTTTAGGGCTTATGCTCGGGGATAGCGAATCAGAGGCTGCTTGGTCGGAGTTCTTCGGCCGGCTCAAGGAGCGCGGTCTCAAGGGAGTGGACTTGGTTGTTTCGGATGATCACAAGGGCTTGATCAATGCGATAGAAACCCACTTCCAAGGAGCGACATGGCAGCGGTGCCAGACCCACTTTATCCGGAACATCCTGGACGCCTGTCCTAAGAGCCTCCAGGGCGACCTGCACGGGCGACTGCGGTTGATCTTCGACGCGCCGGATATGGAGACGGCCAGGCGGTTGCTGAACGAAACGATAGAGGCCTTTGGCGCCCGGGCGCCAAAGGCGGTAGAGCGACTTGAAGCTGGTTTCGAGGACGCAATGGCGGTGATGGCACTACCAGGGCGCTACCGGAAGCGGCTGCGCACCACCAATGGAGTCGAGCGGCTCAACCAGGAGATCCGCCGGCGGGAGCGGGTGATCCGAATCTTCCCTAACGAGGAGTCGGCTGTGAGACTGATCGGAGCAGTGCTTGTAGAGATCGACGAGGTGTGGACCACAGGAAAGCGCTACTTTGATATGGCAGAGTATTGGGAGTGGAAGGCTAACACAGAAAAACAGCAGAAGGAGGTGAATAATGCCGATACCCAGGTAAATGTAGCTTAAAACGGGGTGATCTTATCTGCCAGAGGGAATTTACACACAAATTTGGACTTGACCGTTTAGGAATTATGATGACATTGTGGAGAATATTAATTCTGCAAAGTTTTTAAATTTTAACGATCACCTTTTCTTTCGCTTGCTACAGGACTCCCGTTTGTGGAATGATTGCCAGATTCGCTTAATTGCAGAAATGCTATTAAAACGACGGCGGCCGAAAATGATAAAAGAAGTAAAAAGCCTGATCCGTACCAGTGAAAACAGGTATGCGCCAGAGTTTATTTCATTCCGAACGCTGCTGGATAAACACCTAACTGCTCTCGCTGAGAAGGCCTCCGTAAAACATAAATGGTTATTTTACCACGAGATACCATTATCTTTTGAAAACATTTCGCCCTACTTCAATATTTCTGAGACGCTATCTGAAGAGGATAAGAAGGAGGCCGCCAGGATAATTGCTAAGGATGGAACTGCCAAATTGCTCATTGAGGATCAAAATTCTGTTATACACCATCTCGCAACCCTGAAACTGGTTGTTTTAAGGTTGTATTGCCTAAACACTTCTAAAGCAGCCTGCGGTAGAGTGTTAGAAAAAACTGAAGCTATGTTGTATTGATCTTTTTTACTGCTCAAAGAGCTATAAGAAAGAGCATGAACAGATAGTGGCAACAATAGGGGCGGGTTCTCTTATCCGTGCCGTACCGTCTTATGCTATGAAAGCCAAAGGTCTAACGTTCCTCGTGACGTTATTAAATCAACAATCCGCCAGAATGTGAGGGCAGATGCGTTGGCGCCTGAGCTAAGAATAAGCATTTTAGCGTGCAGTAGCTTATTGTGAGAAATAAAAATCAGTTGCTGGGGGAGGTCAAAAAAGATGATTGGCCTGTCCAAATCGGAAAAGGAGACCCCACCCGAGTTGCTAACCGAGTTGCAAGTTGGCGAACTTGTGGTTGTTGACGGTGTGGTTGGCGAAAGGACGGTGCGCCGCACCACCAAAACAGGGGGGGTTTTTGTCAAAGCACCACTGCATATGGATGATCTGGCCTCCGTGTGGTGTGTTTGGTGGCAGGCTCAAAGTGCCCCTCAGCCGGGACAGCGGGTCCGTCTACGGGGGGAAGTGCAGTTCTACGACGGAAATATGGAGCTTCATGTTCGCGAGACAATTCCACTCTTTGATGACAAGCCTGCTGCGCTTGAACACAAACTGCTTCGGTTTTATATCGCCTGCCTGGAAGCGGAGCAGATGCGTGAGCTGGAGTTTGCTATAGACGATGGGGGGCGGCGCTTTGTTCTGCTGGAAAGCGGCGAAGAACACGTTATATCCGGTGAGGCAACATGGACGGATCTTCCAGATGCCCCTCAGTTAACGCAGTGGTTGAGCCGCCGTCTTTTGGCTGGTCGGGCAGAGCAGGTTTTTGTGGGATATCCTGTTGTTACAGGTTACAGAGACCGGAACGGTTTGCCATATAAAGTTCTCAGCCCTCTTTTCTACGTTCCGGTGGAAATAAAGCGAGCTGCTTCCAGTGGTTACCGCGTGCTTCCTGAGACGGCAGTACCGGAACTGAACATATTTGCCTTGGAATTGCTCGGTATGTCTCGAGAAGAGAGAGTAGGGTTCGTGGAAGCAGTTGAGGAATTGGAAGAGATTCAGACGGCCTCGTCTGCCCGGGCTCGCATGGAGTCCTGGCTAAACATTCTTGTGAAAGAAGGCCTTGCAGATCCCGGTTTTTGTCTCGATCCGGGGCATCTGGGGCCGTTAAAAGATGGTATTTCTAATACTTGTATTCTTTACACCGGAGAACGGGGACCAATAATCAGGAACCTGATTGCAGACCTGGAGGATCTCTCTTTGTTGCCTGTGGAGGAATTGCGCCGAGGCCCGCTCGGTGTTCTCATGGGAGCGATACCGGCTTCGCTACCCCCTGCTGCCGAACCGCAGCCATCCATAATCCCCTCGAATCTGGCACAGGACCGGGCTATTACCTCGGCTTTTTCTGTTCCGCTGACGGTGGTCACAGGGCCACCGGGAACGGGCAAGTCGCAGCTGATCATCAACGCCATAGCCTCTGCTCTAGCGAGGGGACAGACAGTATGTTTTGCTTCAAAAAACAATCAGGCGGTAGATGTTATCTTCGAGCGACTGGCGGCAGTAAGTGATGAAGCGGTACCCATTCGGGCGGGAACGACAAAGTATCGAAGTAATATAGCATTAACAATTCAAAGGGCACTTTCCCGTCCTGACAGGCCGAATGAACTGGGATCGGCTATAACTGACTGGCGTAAGGTTGAAAAAGATTTGTTCCCTATTTATCAGGTAGCGCGTGAGGTTGAAAAGGTCGAGGCGGAGCTCGCCGCTGAGGAAGCCCGTTACGAGGAGTTAAACCGCACCGCTCCGCGGGCTGTTTTCGCTGTTGCTGACGCGTCCGTAATGGCAGCGGCGGCCAAGGAGGTGCTTGCTCTGCTTCCCCTTGCCAGCAGGCCGCGACCTTTCTGGCCCTGGTCAAGACGGAGATGGAAAGAAGCAAAAGCGAGGTTGGCGGTTGCTTGGGATCGTCTCTCTCGGTCTGCCGGAACCGGCATTTTGCTCCCCGATGAACCTGAACAGAATGCAGCGGAGGAGTGTTTAAGGCTTTCTCAGCTTGCCCTCGACATCGAGGCCCAACGCTTGCGTATAGAGGATGCGAGGAAGAAGCTGGCATCCCTTCCCAACCGGTGGGAGCTTCATGAACGGCTTATGGAAATATCCGCACGGCGCCTGGAAACCGGACGACGGTTGTTTGAAGCGAACTGGCAGAGGCTCATCGCAGGCGCTTTGCCGGAAAAACGTGCGGCGGCATCGGCATTAGCCGAGGGATTGGCGGCAGCTGCAGGCGGGGGAAAGGCTTCTATCAGACGGCTCCTCTTGCAAGTGCCTGATGTATTGCATGTTTTCCCCATCTGGGGGGTTACCAATCTTTCGGCGCGTACCAATTTCCCTGTAAGGGGAAAACTCTTCGATCTGGTCATCATTGATGAAGCTTCCCAATGTGACATTCCCTCGGCAATTCCGCTGTTATACAGGGCCAGGCGCGCGCTGATCATCGGCGATCCAAAGCAGCTCACACATATCACTTCTTTACGGGAAGTGACGGAGGATAATCTTGCCCGTCGCTTCGGTCTGACGCCTAACGATCTCCTGGTGTTCTCTTATCGTTCTCGGAGCCTCTTTGGTCTGGCCTCGGCCCGGGTCGGAGAGAAGCCTCTTTTCCTTGATCAACACTTTCGGTCACACCCGGCAATTATTACTTTCTCCAATGACCATTTTTACGGCTCGCGTCTTTTGATTCTAACCGATGAATCACGGTTGCAGCCCGGGCCTGCCGTTAGCTGGATCCACATCCCGGGCCAGTTCCGCCGCGGCCAGAACGGAAGGAGTGTGGTGAATCCGCCGGAAGCCGAGGCAGTGGTTCGACAGCTCGAAGCCCTGCATAGCCAGATCAAGGATCAGGGTCTTACTGTTGGCGTGGTGACGCCTTATCGTGCTCAGGCTGAGGCGATTCGGGATCTGGTAGCACGCCGTTTGCCGGATCTCGAGGATTCTCTGGTGGTAGCTACGGCTCACCGCTTTCAGGGTGATGAACGGGATATAATTATATTCTCACCGGTAGTCAGCCGAGAAATGGCTCCTTACCACGTGACATTCGCATCCAACCCTAATCTTGTAAATGTGTCTGTTACCAGGGCAAGGCAAAAACTCATCATCGTAGGAGACCGGGAGGTCTGTCTGGCCTCGCCTGGGGTGTTACGCGACCTGGCTCAGTACATTATGGATCTTGAAAAGGGGGGATTCCGGTCGCCGTTGGAGCGGCGGCTGTTCGATGCCCTTGTGAAGGCGGGGGTTAACGTTCAGACCGGTGTGGAGGCCGAAGGTTACAAGTTAGATCTGGCAGTAGTGAAGGGTGAGCGCCGAATCGACGTGGAGTGCGATGGTGCGTCCTTCCACCGAGACCAGCGCGCTGATTCTATCAGGGATGAACGGCTGCGAAGCGCCGGATGGGAGGTTGTGCGGTTCTCCGGTCGCGAGATCCAGCGTAACCTTGATGAGTGTGTCAGCCGGGTAAAGGAGTTGCTGTCAGACGGGGTTATGTATAGTTGATTTTTTCGAGCAGGATGGCCGCTGGTCGGGTATTCCACTTGGAGAGCATTGAACAGATAAAGGAGCTTATCAGTGTTGACACATTAAAAACAATGCAGTTGCTTGGTTTTAACTACAAAGCAGCTATCGGTGAACCACTAACACAGATCTGTGCAAATGCGATTCTCTCCTTGGCTAAAAGAGAGTCGCCTAGCTACCAGGGCGGATCGGGAAAGAACAAGAAACGGTAGCCAGCGCAACTAGGAGAGTGGAATAGATAAGTGCATGGCTGAGGCATGTAAGTGATTACTAAAAACCACCAAAACCCTCGGCCTCGCCAAGGCCAAAAAAAGGCTGTGGGGGGTTCCCACAGCGAATTTATAGGTACTGATGCCGATCTGCATTTTCACCGGGAAAGGCTGCTGCCACAACGAAACCGGCCGCTGGAAAGGGTCCAACGGCCGGTTTTACTGTCGGCTGCTTTGATCTCCTTTCCGCATTGGGAGGCCTACCTGTTTCCAGGTAAACCCTGACGGTCCGACGGCCATAGCCTTCAAGGGCGACAGGCACTGTGGACTCGGAGAAAAGATGCACTTTTCAAGAAAGGTTCAATTTCTCTACGGATATATATTCGGGCTTTCCGGTAAAAATCCTGCAAGCTTCCTCCATTTTATACGCTCTGTCGAACACTGTCAAGAACTTAAAGGGCTCTATCAGAGATATCGATACCGTTGTCGTGAAGATGTGCCTCCGGTGAACTAGCCTGTCAATCATGGCTGCATATATGACGCTGTCTGGGAGGCATTCAAACTAAAGTTTGCTGAAGCGAGGTTTTCACCTGGGCTTTGGAACAGATGGATTTCGCCAAACTGTTGCATTATCTTGAAGAAACTGGTCAGGGAAAATTGTTTGCCGGCAAAAACCCTGGTATACTTAAAGTGTCACGAAAACTGAAAAGACCGGGTGTGCTCGTTACAACGATTTAACGGGAGAACCGTCAGATGACAGAAAATCAAATTGACCATGATCGTTTGTTCAAAGAACTTTTGGAGAGCTTTTTCGCCGAGTTCATGGAGTTGTTCTTTCCGGAAGCTGCTCGTTCCATTGACCTGACCCAGATCAGATTTCTCCAGCAAGAAATCTTCACCGACGTTGCAGCCGGTGAAAGACATGAAGTGGACATTCTGGTGGAAACAAGGCTTAAGGGCCAGCCCGGTTTGATTCTGGTACACATTGAACCGCAATCGTACGTCCAAAAGAACTTTAACGAGCGGATGTTCGTTTACTTCAGCCGGTTATACGAGAAGCACCGGCGGAAGATATTGCCGGTGGCCGTATTTGGCTACGACCGGGTACGGGATGAACCGGACAGCTTCGAGATTGTCTTTCCCTTCCTGGATGTTCTAAATTTCCGGTTTTACAAGCTGGAGTTAAAGAAACTTGACTGGCGGGAGTACATTCATAGTGATAATCCGGTAGCAGCGGCGCTGTTAAGCAAAATGGGCTTCAGGCCGGGAGAAAGGGTTCGAGTAAAGCTGGAATTCCTGCGCATGCTGGCCCGGATGAAGCTGGACCCGGCGCGGATGGAGTTGCTGGCCGCCTTTTTCGAGACCTACCTGAAGCTGGACCGCGAGGAAGAAGAACAACTTTACCGGGAATTGGGTAAAATGGACAAAAAGGAGGTTGATGCCATTATGCAAATAACCACCAGCTGGCATGAAAAGGGCCGTGCGGAAGGCCTTGCGGAAGGACGTGCCGAAGGTCGTGCCGAAGGCCGTGCGGAAGGCCTTGCGGAAGGCCTTGTGGAAGGTAAAATTAAAGCCAAGCAGGAGGTCATATGCAGGTACCTGGCTTGCAGGTTTGGAGCGGATTCTGCGGCCATACAGGAAAAGGTGCCGCAACTGACCGACATGGATGCGCTGGACCGGGTGCTGGACCGGCTGTTTGTCGTCGGCTCCTTGGAAGAAGCCCGGAGCATCATCTGGGAGGAGCTGAGCAGGTTCATTCAGTAAGTGTATCTTGAAGAATTATATTCCCTAGGGCAGGCAGGTTCCCGGTCAGCGGAAATAACAGCTCTTCTTCCCCGAAGCCTACGCCTTAATCGATTTGACATCGAAGCCTGGCAGGTGAACCAACTTACAGCTCCCCGAGAAAAGAAAAGCGGCACATCGAACCCTCAACCTCGAACGCAGAACGCCGAACGTGGAACGTTTAAAAGAGGCAAGCGGGACATCCTTCATAACATAGCTGCGAGGACCGGCCAAAAGAAAGCCAAACCCTCTCTGTTTGGCAGCGTGCGGAGCGGCGACATTGCCGACGAAGAGATCCAAAAGGCAAAGACAGCGCTATTTAGAGACCTGGAGGATCTGTAGCTCGTATGGCGGAAGATATGCTGTATGTTCACACTGTGGGAGAAAGTAGTTTCGTGGTTTGGCTATAAGCTTCATCTTGTAGTTGATGCTGCCTATGAATTACCCGTAGTAACCTGTACCTCTTGATAACAAAACCGGAGATGTATATAATACAAATGATAAATAACAAATAAGTACTGCTGCAAAAAGTCCATTTGAGTTCATGGAAAGCCGATATTTAGTGTTCTTTTTGGCTGTCAGCCTATTAGAGGTGCACTTGCCTGGACGACTAAATCGCTATTTCTGAAGTGGTATCACACAATTAAATAATTAAATAAGGCTCCAGGTGCCCCGGTGTGAGCAGCCGGGGAGAATAGGGAATCAGGTGAAAGTCCTGAGCGGTGGGGCCACTGTGAATAGCGAGCTGCTCCAAAAAACCACTGGATAGTGATATCTGGGAAGGTGGAAGCCAGCGATGAGCTATGAGCCAGTAGACCTGCCTGGAGTTTCGACTTGAGCGCCTCCCATCCAGAGGTCCAAGCTGGCTGTTTAATTATGGTTGAATTGCGATCCCGGCCCATGGAGGCCGGGATTTATTTATGTGCGCCCGGCATGGGCGGAGGCTTATGGGTGACAGTCTATGCGGCGGGTAGATGGAGGAAAAGTCAACGCTCTTACCCGGGGAGGCCTGCCAGGCACGCTGGGTAATCTGGCAACCCGCACTGGAAGGTGCGGCTGAACTGGCAGGAGTCGGCAAAGAGGCCTTGTCTGAACCGAAAGAGCGAGAGCGGCTGGCAGAAAGATGCCCGATTATAAATTGGGAGCAGCATTGGAGGAGATGTAACCATGGACGGCACAAAAAGGTGTTTTCCATTTACCGCCATTGTTGGCCAGGAGCGGATGAAGGAAGCCCTTATTCTAAATGTGATCAATCCTCTGCTGGGCGGTGTATTGATCAGGGGTGAAAAGGGGACGGCCAAATCCACAGCAGTGCGCGCTCTGGCCGAGTTGCTGCCGGAAAGGAAGCAGGTGGCGGATTGTATGTTTGGGTGTGATCCCGATGACGAAAGCGCCATGTGTGATACCTGCCGGGAGAGGAAGCGCAAGGAAGGAAGACTGGCAGTAAGGAAATCGAAGATGAGGGTTGTGGAGCTGCCGATCAGCGCCACCGAGGATAGGGTAGTCGGCACGCTGGACATCGAACATGCCATCAAAACAGGAGAGAAGAGGTTTGAACCGGGGATCCTGGCCCAGGCCAATCGCAATATCCTCTATGTCGATGAAGTGAACTTGCTGGAGGATCATGTTGTGGATCTTCTGCTTGACGCTGCCGCCATGGGGGTCAATGCCATCGAGAGGGAGGGGATCTCCTACAGCCACCCCTCAAGATTTGTTCTGGTGGGGACGATGAATCCCGAGGAGGGTGATTTGCGGCCACAGCTTTTGGACAGATTCGGTCTGGTGGTGGATGTGACCGGGGAGAAGGATCCGGTTACCCGGGCCGAGGTGATCAAAAGGAGACTCCAGTACGAACAGGATCCGGAGTCTTTCGCTACAGCGTACCAAGAGGCGCAGCAGGAGCTCAGCCACCGGATTGAAGCGGCAAAATTGCGCCTGCCGGAGGTGTCGTGCAGCGATGAGATGCTGGAAATAGCTGCCAAGATATCGATTGCCATGGATGTTGACGGCCACAGAGCCGATATCTACATGATCAAGGCGGCAATCACTATTGCGGCATTCAATAATCGGGAGAGTGTTACCTTTGAGGATATGCTCAAAGCCGCCTCACTGGTATTGCCGCACAGGATGAGGAGGAAACCCTTTGAGGAGGGTATCATCGACTTCTCCAAGGTCGAGGAAATGATTTACAGTAGCGCGAGAGGGTGAATCTCAGGTGGGACACAACTTGGTCTTTCCGTTCGCTGCTGTGGAAGGGCAGGATGCTGTCAAAAAGGCTCTGATCTGGAATGCAGTCAACCCGTCGATCGGTGGGGTGCTGATCTCCGGAGAGAAGGGAACCGCCAAGTCCACCCTTGTCCGGGGGCTGGCAGCTTTGTTGCCCGGGATAAAAGTGGTGGAACTCCCGCTCAATGTGACCGAAGACTGCTTGGTGGGGACCCTGGATCTGGAGAGAGCGGTCAAGGAAGGGAAGAAGGCCTTCGAACCGGGGATCTTCCAGAAAGCCGACGGGAACATCCTTTATGTCGATGAAGTTAACCTGTTGCCCGAGAATATAGTCAATTGCATCCTGGAAGTGTCTGCTTCAGGGGTCAATCGGGTTGAGCGGGAGGGGATATCTTACAGCCATCCGTCAAGATTTGTGTTGGTGGGAACCATGAACCCCGAGGAGGGGATGCTGCGGCCGCAGTTACTCGACAGGTTTGGGCTTTATGTCGAAGTCAAGGGACTGGAGGATCTGGCCTTAAGGAAGGATGTCATCAAAAGGAGGCTTGAGTATGAAAGGGACCCGGCGGGCTATGTGAAAAAGTGGCAGAAGGAAAGCGAAGAGATCAGGGCAAGCATCGCTCAGGCGCGTGAGAGGCTGGAAAGGGTGCAGGTCACCGAGCATGCTATGAGTCTGGCTGGCGAGATGGCGGAGAAAGGGAATTGTGCCGGTCACCGGGCGGAAATTGCCATTGTGGAAACCGCAAAGTCCATTGCAGCCATCTGCGGCAGGAACCGCATTATCATCGAGGATATTAAAGAGGCTGCGCGATATGCGCTGCCCCACAGGGTTAGAGAAAGAAACCAGACCTGCATCTGTCTGCAGGAACAGGAGCCTCCGATTGATGAAACCGATGAGCGGAAGAGGGGTGCCGATCTCCCGGAAGGAGATCGGAGCAGGGATGAGAGCGTCACACAGGAATACCAGAATCTCAATCAGGAACCGGAGAACGGCGGAGATTCTCCGGCAGGTAGTGGTGAAATGGATGGAGGTAAAAACGGCAGTCAGCAGGCAGGAGCATTCGGAAGCGAGGAAAATGTCGAAGAGCCGGGCGAGATCTTTGCCGTTGTCCCGTGGGAGATCAGGCCGCAAGACAGGCTGCAGCGCAGAGGAAGTGGAAAGAGAAGCCTGTCCGCGACTAAGGGTAGGGAGGGGAGGTATGTAAAATATTGTTTCCCCAGGGGAAAGCCGCGGGATATTGCCTTTGACGCCACCATCCGGGCGGCGGCACCGTTCCAGAGGCAAAGGGAAAAGGACGGCGTGGCGCTGGCAATTTGTAATTCCGATTTTCGAGAAAAGATCAGGGAACGCCGAACCGGCAGCACCATCCTCTTTGTGGTCGATGCCAGCGGATCAATGGGGGCCAACCGGAGGATGAGGGCCGTGAAGGGTGCGGTCTTGTCGCTGCTAACCGATGCCTATCAAAAGCGGGATAGGGTTGGGATGATCTCTTTTAGAAAGAACGATGCGGAACTCCTCCTCGGAGTGACCAGAAGCGTTGACCTGGCACAGAAAAAACTGAGAGACCTGCCCACAGGAGGGAGGACACCGCTTGCGGCCGGACTGTACAGGGGATACGAGGTGCTCAAGGTGGCAATGCTCAGAGATCCCCAGACGATACCCTTTATTATCCTCGTGACTGATGGAAGGGCCAATGTAGCGCTGAATGGAGGCGATCCTGTCGATGACGCCCTGCGTATGGCCCGGAAAATTGCCGCAGAGGGGATAAAAAGCCTGGTCATCGACACGGAAAAGGGTTATCCCAGGATGGGACTGGCGCGCAAAATTGCCGAAGCCATGAAGGCCGGATATCTGGAGTTGGATGAGCTTGAATCTGCCCAGATCGTCTGGTCGGTGAAGAATTTCGTCAGATGAACAGGATAGCTACGACCCCTAGGGAAGGGCCGGTTATCCTTTAGGTTTATTTGAACGGCAGATCCTTACTATGTCATAACCACAAATGAGGAGGTTTGATTTTATGTCGAGGTCGTTGCAAAAGCTCTTGGTTGTCATAAGCGTGCTTTTATCTCTGTTTTTACTGGCAGGCTGCAGCAAGGCAGACAAGGCGTCAGTAGCTGGTGCTGTCACCTTGAAATATGCCAGGGGTTTTAAGATTGAGAACCTTGCTGACGGCTGTAAAAAGGTCACCGACGGCAATAAGCGAGTCATGCTCCTGGTTCCCAGGGGCCAAAAAGTACCGTCCGAATATAAAAACCTGCCTGTGGTTTATACTCCGGTGAAAAGGGTTGTGATAACTTCTACAACCCAGGCTTCCCTGATGAGGCCTTTGGGCGTGTTGGGCAGCATCGTCGGAGTGACCACTGAAAAGGATCAGTGGTATATCGATCAGGTCAAGGCGGGGATGGAGAGCGGCAGCATTCAGCTGGTTGGAGGCGGGATGGGGCCTTTGGATTACGACAAGATCGTGGCCTTGAAACCGGATCTCGTTTTCATGTCCACAGGAGGGCCTAATGATGCCCGGGCGCTGCAGAAATTGGAGGAGCTAAACATTCCGGTAGCTGTAGACAATGAATGGCTGGAAAATGATCCCTTGGGAAGGCTCGAGTGGATCAAGTTTATCGCCGCTTTCTATGACAAGGAGCAGCAGGCATCTGATTTCTTTGATGGTGCCGAGAAAAGGATCGCAGAAATCACGGCGAAGGTGGCCAAGGTCAAAGACAAACCGAAGGTTATATGGGGGTTGATTTACCAGGGTAAGGCTTATGTTCCTGCCGCAGATTCCTATGTGGCCAGGATGATCGCCATGGCCGGAGGTGATTACCTTTTTAAAGGCAATAAAGGAACAGGCAGCAGGGCGATTACCTTTGAGGAGTATTATGCCCTGGGCAAAGAGGCGGATATCTATATCGATGATACCATGATGAACCTTGGCCGCAATACGATTGCCCACATCACCGACCAGTCGAGACTTATGGCGGATTTGCCGGTGCTCAAGAAAGGCAACGTATGGGGTTACCAGCCCTGGTACTGGCAGTCTTTGGATAAAACCGATGAGGTGATCGAGGACCTGGCGGCTATTTTCCACCCGGCTCTTTTCCCGGGTTATCAATTAAAACACTTCTTGAAGCTACCGCCGGCTTAAGGTCAAACAACAGGTTATACTCTAGGGACATGATTTTAATGGGGTCCTCGGAGGAGGTGTTGTTGATCGCATTCCGTCTTGACAAGAGGAACAAGATGCCGTTGCTTTTTGTTCTGTTTGTGGCGATGCTGATCCTGTTTGCGGTTTTAAACATTGTGCTGGGGTCGGTTCGGATCTCCTTGCACGATCTGGTGCGGGTTCTGCTCCGCCAGGGAGAGAACGCTGTCTACGATAAGGTGGTATGGGATATCCGCTTGCCCCGTACCCTGGCTGCCATCCTCGGGGGAGCGGCGCTCTCTGTCAGCGGCCTGCTGCTGCAGATCTTCTTTCGCAATCCGATTGTCGATCCCTATGTGCTGGGAGTCTCTTCCGGCGCCACCCTGATAGTGGCCATCCTGATGCTGACAGGGGTCGTCCTGGAGATGGGAACGATACCGCCGTATCTGCTGAGCCTGGGGGCCTTCGCCGGCGCCCTGGCGGTGGTCATCCTGATCGTGGCTGTATCGGGGAGGGTCAAGCAGGTGGTCACTTTGCTGGTCGTCGGTTTGATGATCGGCTACGTGTGCGGGGCGGGAACCACCATCCTGGAGGCTCTTGCGGAGAAGGAGAACCTTCACAACTTTGTTCTCTGGACTATGGGGAGTTTTTCAGGCTTCGGGTGGGAACAGGTGAGTGTTTTGGCGGTGGCGGGCGGAGCGCTGCTGGCTGTCTCCTATCTTCTCTGCAAGCCGCTGAATGCCCTGTTGCTGGGGGAGGACTATGCCAGGAGTATGGGAGTGAACATCAAGTCGCTGAGGGTCGTTCTTGTGTTGATCGCCAGCACCCTCACAGCTCTGGTGACGGCCTTCGCCGGGCCGGTGGCCTTCATCGGACTGGCCGCCCCCCACATCGCCCGGCTGACCCTCGGAACATCGGACAACAGGGCTCTGATCCCGGCAACGATTTTGCTGGGAGCGGTGATCACCAACTTGTGCGATCTATTGGCGAGGATTCTCTTTGCTCCTGTGGAGCTACCGATCAGTGCCATCTCCTCTTTGATCGGCGCCCCGATCGTCATCGTTTTGCTGATGAAAAGGAGGACCAGCCTATGAATGTGATGCAGACAAAGGAATTGAGTGTAGGCTATGACGGCAGGACTGTGGTTGCCGACATCAATCTGGAAGCGTTAAAGGGGCAGTTCATCTGCCTTTTGGGGCCCAACGGCTCCGGAAAATCGACCATCCTGCGCTGTCTGGCAGGGCTGTTGGCCCCTTTGCATGGTTCGGTATTTCTTAAAGACAATTTGCTTTACCATATGGAGCCCAAGGATTTATCCAGGACGATGGCGGTGGTTTTGACAGAACGCCTGTCCCCCGGCCTGATCACGGTTTTTGAAATTGTTGCCATGGGCAGGTATCCCTATACCGACTTCTTCGGGCATCTGTCCCGGGAGGATGAAGAGAAAACCTGGGAAGCCCTGTGCCTGGTCGGTGCCCGGGACCTGGCGGAGAGATACTTCAATGAACTGAGCGATGGAGAAAGGCAGAAAGTGCTGATCGCCCGGGCGCTGGTGCAGGAGCCGGAGGTGATCATTCTCGATGAGCCAACAACCTACCTCGATGTGAAACACCGCCTGGAGGTGATGGAGATACTGCGGGAGCTCAGCCGGAGAAAAGGGATCACCGTGATCCTCTCCCTGCATGAGATCGACATTGCCCTTAAGAGCTGCGAGACAGTCCTTCTGGTCAAAAACGGTAAAATACTTGCCTCCGGGCCTCCTGAAGAGATCTTAACTGAAGAAATGGTGGCAGAGGTTTACGGAATAGAATCCGCCCACTTCAGCAGTTGCCTGGGTGGAATTGAAATGAGCAACAGTGGGGGAGCGCAGGTCTTCGTGCTGGCCGGCGCCGGCAGCGGTGCCCCTGTTTACCGCCTGCTCAACAAGTATGGGTTCAGCATTATCACAGGGGTAATCCATGAAAATGACATCGACTATTATGTGGGAAGGGCTTTAGGGGGAGCGGTGGTCGGTGAGCAGCCCTTCGAGGAGATCAGCCTGTCCAACGTTGATCAGGCGGCCAGTCTCGGCCGGCAGGCGGAGTATATCGTTGATGCCGGTTACCCGATCGGCTCCCTGAACAGGCGCAACGTCGAGCTCGCCAGGCGGCTGATGGCACAGGATAAGGTCATCTACTCTCTGCGCAGCCGTCAGGAATTCGAGGCGCTGTACGGCCTCGACGGCAGCAGGCCGTTTTATTGCCCTAATATCGGTGCTCTGGCGCAGCGACTGAGTAGGCGGGAGAAATAATCGTGCGGCATGGGAGAGGATGAGGATGAGACGCATTGTATTCCTGAGCAACATGGAACGCCAGTACATGATGATGATAAAGGCGCGGGACAGCCTGCTCCAGGAAGGGAGGTTGAAGGCCGAAGGCCTGACGGTGTTTTTGAACGACATTCCCTGGGGGGATAAATGGCAAAAGACGTTTGCGGCAAGCGATATCGTTATTTTCACCTGGATGGGCAGCGGCCTTGATACGGATTTTCTCAAAAAAGCGGCCGATTTTTTAGCAGACAATAAAATCACGCATGTCATGTTGATCGCTGCTCCCGGTGTGGAGGATTTGCGCTACGGGATTACGCCGGAAGACCGGGAGACGCTGCAAAAATACCTGGTATACGGAGGGTTGGAAAATTACCGGAATCTCTGGTTATGGTTGGGCAGCAGGTTTTGCGGTGAAAAGTGCGATTATCAGCTTCCGCAGCCGATGTTATGGAACGGGATATTCCACCCCGAAGCTGATCGAGCTTTTACGGATCTTAGAGAATACAGGCGCTTGTTTTGTCGGCCTGACCGGCCTACGGTAGGGATTCTGTTTTATCGCGACGAGTGGATTAATGGTGACCTGGCGTATCAGACCGCCCTGGTAGAGGCAATAGAGCGACAGGGGATGAACGCCGTGGCGGTATTCAGCCAGGGTGCGGCAGATCCGGAATTGAAGGCGCCTGGGCTGACTGAAGCGATACAGGCGTACTTTTATGAACAGGGCAGGCCGGTGATCGATGTGTTGATCAACACGATTAAATTCTCTCTTACGGCGACGGGCGCAACGGATCTGGAATCACTGAAGCAATTGAAGGTGCCGGTATTGCAGGCCTATACGCTACTGCGTTCACGGGAGGAATGGGAAAACTCTAGCGAAGGCATGATCCCGATGGAGATTGCCGTCAGTGTAACCATGCCGGAGCTTGACGGGATCATCCACGGTGTACCTGTGGCCGGGAGGGAGTATCTGCCTGATGGCAACGCAGCCTATCTGCCGCTTGCGGAACGGATCGACATGGTGGCGCGCAAGGCCGGAAAGTGGGCGAGATTGCGTCATAAAGCAAACAGCGAGAAAAAGATCGCCGTTATCTTCCATAATTACCCCCCTACCAATTCTAATATCGGCAGCGCCGCAGGATTGGATTCGATAGAAAGCGTCAGGCTGTTGCTGGCCGAGATGGTAAAGCGCGGCTACCATGTTGAACACATTCCCGATGACAGCCGGTCGTTTATGAGTGAACTGGTGGCTCATACCACCAATGACCGGCGTTTTATTACAGAAGAGCAGATTCAACAGGGCGAAAAGCTGAGCGGGGAGCAATACCGGCAGTTCTTCGACACTTTAGCGGAGGAAACCCGAATTCAACTGGTGCGTGACTGGGGTAAGCCTCCGGGCAATGTGTTTCAGTACGACGGGAACCTGCTGGTGCCCGGGATGTTGAACGGTAACGTCTTTATCACAGTGCAGCCGCCGCGCGGTTTTGGTGAAGATCCATCCAAGCTTTATCACTCACCGGATTGCGCTCCAACACATCATTATCTGGCCTATTATCACTGGATCCGCAACATCTGGCAGGCGGATGCTGTTATCCATGTCGGCACGCACGGTTCCTTGGAATGGCTTCCCGGCAAAGGTGCGGCGCTGTCGCCCAGGTGTTACCCTGACTTGGCCCTCGGAGATCTGCCGAATATCTACCCCTACTGGATCACCGTTGTCGGTGAAGGCATCCAGGCCAAGCGCCGCGGTGCCTCCTGCCTGATCGGATATCTCTCTCCGCCGATGGGCAGCGCGGGGACGTACGATGAGCTGGCCGAACTGGAAAGATTGCTTGACGAGTATCTTCATTTCCGGCAGAACCAGCCGGGCAATACAGAGGTGATGGCAAGGCTTATCAGAGAAAAAGTGCGGGAGGCCGATCTTCAGGATGATGTTGCCGAACAGCCTGAGGAGCCCTTTGACGATTATGTTCAGCGCCTGCATGCTTACATAACCGATATCAAGAACATGCAGATCCGGGTTGGGCTCCACGTTCTGGGCTCCCCACCCAGGGATGAAGGATTGGTGGAGTATCTGCTGGCTCTCACAAATATGGACAATGGGGAAATACCCTCTTTGAGGCAGGCAGTTGCAGCGGTTTACGGTTTTGAATATTATGAGCTGCTGGAGCAGAGCGGCAGGATGCTTCCTGACGGCAGCAAGACCTATGGTGCCTTGCTCGAAGAGATCCAGGCCAGGTGCCGAGAGATTATTGAACTGCTGGCCGGGCACGGTTTTGATCCGGAACAGGCGGGGCTGATCTGCCAGCTGCCCTGGGCCGTCGAGGCGGAACAGGGAGTAAGGGACCGGCTGGTGCAGGTAGGGAGATACATCTGCCGGACGCTGGTGCCTCATCTGGAGCAGACCAGGCAGGAGATCACCAACCTCCTTGATGCTTTGGAAGGATGCTATGTAGAGCCGGGGCCGGCAGGTGCTCCCACCAGCGGCATGGCCGATGTCTTGCCGACAGGGCGCAATTTTTACGGCGTCGATCCCCGCGCCTTGCCGACGCCTGTGGCTTGGGAAATCGGGAAGAAGATGGGGGACGAAGTTATTGAGCGCTATCTTGCCGAAGAAGGACGCTATCCTGAAAACATTGGTATTGTGATCTGGGCTACCAGCAACGAGCGCAGCCATGGCCAGTGCATCGCCGAATTCTTGTACCTTCTGGGGGTGCGTCCGGTATGGCAGCGCGGCAGCCAGCGGGTGGTGGACCTGGATGTTATTCCCATAGAGGAACTGAAACGCCCCCGCATTGATGTGACGGCCCGGATCAGCGGCCTGTTCCGCGACAGCATGCCGATGTGCATTAACTTGATGGAGAAAGCAGTCGAACTTGTGGCGAATTTGAATGAAAGCCCGGAAATCAATTATGTGCGCAAACATGTGCTGCAAGATGTGCAGAAGCTGAAGCAAGAGGGAATTGAGAGCGATCAGGCCTGGGTGCAGGCGAGCTATCGCATTTTCGGCGATCCCCCGGGGACCTACGGCGCAGGGATAAGCGATCTCCTGGAGGCGAAAAACTGGGAGACCATCGATGATCTGGCCAGCGTCTATGTGCGCTGGGGCGGTCATGCCTATGGCGCCAAAGCGAGGGGGGTCTTCTTGCCGGAGCTCTTCAGCCACCGTATGGCCAGTCTCGATGTGACCATTCAGAATGAAGACAACCGGGAAATCAGCATGTTGAACTCGGATGACTACAACGCCTATCACGGCGGCATGATTGCCGCGGTTCGCAGTTTAAAAGGACAGGCCCCGCG